>CAYOKN010000221.1:0-5302 GCA_964404545.1 uncultured Rhodospirillaceae bacterium
CGGCCGAACAGGCTCTTGTCCTGGCTGGGGTCGGGGTTTCCGGCGGTCAGCAGGCGTTCGCCGCAGAACACGGAATTGGCGCCGGCGGCAAAGCACAGGGCCTGCATCTCGTCGGACATGGCGGTGCGGCCGGCGGACAGGCGCACGAAGCTCTTGGGCATCAGGATACGCGCCACGGCGATGCACTTCACGAAGTCCACCGGATCGGTGTCCTCCTGGCCCTCAAGCGGGGTGCCGGGAATCTTGATCAGCAGGTTGATCGGCACCGATTCCGGCTGCTGGGGCATGTTGGCCAGGGTGACCAGCATCTTGGCACGGTCGAAATTCTTCTCGCCCATGCCCACGATGCCGCCGCAGCAGATCTTCAGGCCGGCCTCGCGCACCTTGTCCAGGGTGTCCAGGCGGTCCTGGAAGGTGCGGGTGCCGATGATGTCCTCGTACTTGTCTTCCGAGGTGTCGATATTGTGGTTGTAGTAATCCAGCCCGGCATCCTTGAGCTGGCGCGCCTGCTCGGCGGTCAGCAGGCCCAGCGAGGCGCAGGTTTCCATCCCCAGGTTCTTCACGCCCTCGATCATGGCCAGCACGGTGGGGAAGTCCTTGCCGTTGGGGCCGCGCCAGGCGGCGCCCATGCAGAAGCGCGAGGCGCCCGATTCCTTGGCGGCGCGGGCTTCCTCGATCACCTTCTCCACTTCCACCAGGGATTCCTTTTCCAGGCCGGTGTTGTAGTGGGCGCTCTGCGGGCAGTATTTGCAGTCCTCGGGGCACGAGCCGGTCTTGATGGACAGCAAGCGGCTGACCTGCACCTTGTTGGGATCATGCCACTGGCGATGCACGGTCATGGCCTGGAACAACAGGTCGTTGAAGGGTTTGGCGAACAACGCCACAACCTCGTTCACGCTCCAGTCATGCCGGATGCCGTCCGCATCCACACCGGCCTTCAACTCGATATTGGCCAGGTTGGTCTGCATCGCCTGATCTCCTGAAAAACCCTACAAAATACCCGAGTAATCCGCCGGGACACGGGAGCCGGACTCTAACGAATCATTCGGGCTTTGCAATGGGAATGAAACCGCCCTAGAAGTTTCACCCCATGCAGTTTTTCGATGAGACATGGTCGCGGGCGACCCTAGCATTGTCCGAGCAGGGCCGGCTGCGCCGCCTGCGCCGGCTGGACAGTCCCGGGCTGCGGGTGACCCTGGATGGCAAGCAAGCGCTGCGCGACTTTTCCAGCAATGACTATCTGGGCCTGTCGCAGCATCCGCGGCTGATCGACCGCGCCTGCGCCTTTGCCGAGGAATGGGGCGCGGGCAGCGCCGCCAGCCGGCTGGTGCGCGGCAACCTGGCGCCGTTCGAGGCCATCGAGGCCAAGCTGGCCGCCGGCAAGGGCACCGAGGCGGCGCTGGTGCTGGCCTCGGGCTTCCAGTGCAATGCCAGCGTGCTGCCGGCCCTGCTGGATGCCAAGCTGCTGGGCGCCGAGCCGCAGGTCTTCGCCGACCGGCTGAACCATGCCAGCCTGCATATGGGCCTGCAGGCCGCCGGAGTGCGGCAAAAACGCTTCCAGCACAACGACCTGACCCATCTGGCCCGGTTGCTGGCCGAGGCGCCGCCGGGGCCGAAATTCGTCTTCACCGAAAGCGTCTTTTCCATGGACGGCGACCGTGCCGACATTCCGGCGCTGGTGGAGCTGTGCGAGGCGCACGGCGCCTTCCTTTATGTGGACGAGGCCCATGCCACCGGCGTGCTGGGCGACAAGGGCTGGGGCCTGACCGAAGGGCTGGCTGCCCGCATCGGCATCGTCATGGGAACATTTTCCAAGGCCCTGGGCGGCTTCGGCGCCTATGTGTGCTGTTCCGGGGCTTTGCGGTCCTATCTGGTGAACCGCTGCGCCGGCGCCATCTATTCCACCGCCCTGCCGCCGGCGGTGCTGGGTGCCATGGATGCGGCGCTGGACCTGATTCCCGAACTGGGGCCCGAGCGCGCCCGGGTGGCCGCCCATGCCGCCCGCCTGCGCGCCGCCCTGGCCGAGTTGGGGGTTTCCGACGCCGGCTCCACGACCCAGATCGTGCCGGCGGTGATCGGGTCCGAGGACAAGACCCTGGCGGTCAGCCGCCGGCTCGAGGAATTGGGCATCCTGGGTATCGCCATCCGCCCGCCCACGGTGCCCGCCGGCACCGCCCGCATCCGCTTCGCCCTGTCCGCCGGCCATACGGACGAGGATGTGGCCGCGCTGATCGAGGCCCTGCGCGAGGTGCTGGGATGACCCCGGTGTTCGTGCATGGCTGGGGCTTTGGCCCGTCCGTCTGGGACGGGGTGCGCGCCCGCCTGCCCGATCCTGGCCTGGCCGTGGACCTGGGCTTCTTCGGCCCCGAGGTCCTGCCCGCCCTGCCCGCCGGGCCGCTGCTGGCGGTGGGGCATAGCTATGGGGTGCTGTGGCTGTTGAAGCGCCGTCCCTTCGCCTGGGCCGGACTGGTGTCGGTGAACGGCTTCGCCCGCTTCCCCGAGGCGTCCGACTATCCCGGCGTGCCGGCCCGTCAACTGGCCCGCATGATCCAGCGATTCGGCCAGGACGGCGCCGCCGTGACCGCCGATTTCATGCGCCGCATCGGCCACGCGCCGCCCGCATTCGAGGCAGCGGACACCCAAAGGCTTGGCGAAGCCCTGCAAAATCTGGCTGACTGGGATGAACGCGGCGCGCAGGCCGGACCGGTGCTGGCCCTTGCGGGCGGAGCCGATCCCCTGGTAACGGAAGCCATGAGCCGCGCCGCCTGGGGCGGCGGGCTGAGGCTTCTGCCCCAGGCCGGCCATCTGCTGCCGCTGACGGACCCCGACTGGTGCGCCGAGATGATCGGTGCCTTTGCCAAGGACCTTCTGCCCAAGTGAGCCCTGCCCTGCTGCCCTCCTCCGCCTCGGTCGCCGAGGCTTTTTCCGCCGCAGCCCCCGGCTATGACGAGGCGGCGCTGCTGCAGCGCGAGGTGGCCCGGCGATTGGCCGAGCGGGTGGTGGCCGCCGCCCCGGCCGGCCCGCGCGTGCTGGAGGTGGGCTGCGGCACCGGCTTTCTGTCGCGGCTGCTGATGGATGCGATTCCCGACGGCCGCTGGCTCTTGACCGACATCGCCCCGGCCATGCTGGATCAGGCGCGCCTGCAAGTACCCGAGGACCGGGCCGAGTTCATGCTGATGGACGGTGAATGCCCCGACGCCGAGGGGCCCTTCGACCTCATCGTCTCCTCGCTGGCGGTGCAGTGGTTCGGCGACCTGGGGGCCGGGCTGAAGCGCCTGACCGACCGGCTGGCGCCGGGCGGACGGCTGATGCTGGCCACCCTGGGCGAGGGCACCTTTCCGGAATGGCGCGAGGCCCATGCCGCCCTGAGCCTGCCCTGCGGCGCCCGGCGTTTCGTCGGCTCGCGCGACTTCCCCTGGCCCGAGGGCGGCACCGCCTCGCTGTCCGAGGACCTGATCATCGTCCATCATGCGGACGGCCGCGACTTTGCCCGCAGTTTGCGGGCCGTGGGCGCGCATCTGCCGGCGCCGGGCCACACGCCCCTGTCGCCGGGCGAATTCCGCCGGGTGCTGCGAGCCCTGGGCGAGCCCTGCGCCGCCACCTACCATGTGCTGTACGGATGCTGGCGCAAGCCATGAGGGGCGTCTTCGTCACCGGAACCGACACCAATGTGGGCAAGACCGTGGTGTCCGCCTGGGCCTGCAAGTCCTGGGGCCTGTCCTATTGGAAGCCGGTGCAGACCGGCTGCGAGGAAGATGACGACACCGCCACCGTGGCCCGGCTGGCCGGCTGCCCGACCCATGCCCCGCGCTGGCGGCTGAAGGCGCCGCTGGCCCCCCTGCCCGCCGCCGAGCTTGAAGGCCAGGTGATCCGACTGGAGGACTTCACCCTGCCCGAGGGGCCGGTGCTGGTGGAAGGTGCCGGCGGCATCCTGGTGCCGCTGACCGCCACCGCCATGATGACCGACCTGATGGCCCGGCTGGGCCTGCCGGTGCTGGTGGCGGCGCGGTCGGGCCTGGGCACCATCAACCATACCCTGCTGACCCTGGAAGCCCTGCGCGCCCGCGCCCTGCCCATCCTGGGCGTGGTGCTGGTGGGGCCGCCCAATGCCGGCAACCGCCAGGCCATCGAGCAGTTCGGCAAGGTGCAGGTGCTGGGCGAGCTGCCGCCGCTGTCCCCCTTGGACCTTACCGGCCTGCCGCCGCTGGAGAAACCATGAGCGACGACATCCTGCACAGCCTGGAGGCCCGGCATGTGTGGCACCCCTTCACCCAGGCCGCCGAGGCGCCGCCCGCCGCGCTGGTGACGCGGGCCGAGGGTGTGACCCTGCATCTGGCCGACGGCCGCAGCCTGCTGGACATGGTCTCCAGCTGGTGGACCAACCTGCATGGCCATGCCCATCCCGCCATCGCGCGGGCGGTGGGCGAGCAGGCGGCGCGCCTTGAGCATGTGATCTTCGCCGACTTCACCCACGAGCCGGCGATCCGCCTGGCCGCCGGGGTGGCCGGGCTGCTGCCGGGCGACCTGAACCGGGTGTTCTTTTCCGACAACGGCTCCACCGCCGTGGAAGTGGCGCTGAAGATGGCGCTGCAATATTGGGCCAATCTGGGGCAGGACCGGCGGCGCCAATTCATCGCCTTTGACGGCGCCTATCACGGCGACACCGTGGGCGCCATGTCGCCGGGCCGCACCTCGGGCTATTTCCGGGCCTGGGAGCAGATGCTGTTCCCGGTGCATTTTGCCCCCACCCCAGCCACCTGGATGGATGACGACCTGGCCGACGAGAAAGAGGCCAAGGCGCTGGCGGCCCTGGACAGGCTGCTGGACCAGCACGGATCGACCCTGGCCGCCGTGATCCTGGAGCCGCTGGTGCAGGGCGCTTCGGGCATGAACATGACCCGCCCCTCGTTCCTGAAAGCGGTGGCTGACAAGGTGCGGGCCGCCGGGGCGCTGCTGATCCTGGACGAAGTGATGACCGGCTTCGGCCGCACCGGCCCGGACTTCGCCTGCCAGGCCGCCGGGGTCGTGCCCGACTTCGTCTGCCTGTCCAAGGGCCTTTCGGGCGGCTTCCTGCCCATCGCCCTGACCGTGACCCGCGATGCGGTGCATGACGCCTTCCTGGGCAAGGGGCTGGAGCGGGCCTTCCTGCACGGCCACAGCTTCACCGCCAATCCCCTGGGCTGCGCCGCCGCCCTGGCCTCGCTGGAGCTGTTCGACAGCGCCCAGTGCCGGACCGACCGCGCCCGCATCGAGGCCCTGCACCGCCGGCGGCTGGAGGCTCTGGCCGGCCACCCACTCGCCC
>CAYOKN010000222.1:0-5289 GCA_964404545.1 uncultured Rhodospirillaceae bacterium
CCGAGGCATATTCCTGGCGCTGGGTGATGGCCATGGACACGCCTTCCACCACGATGTCCACCACCTTGAAGTCGCCTTCGGGCTGGCGCAGGCGCCATTGCACCGGGATGGGCTGGCCGGCGGGGCGCTCGATGCGGCTGTCCACCACCACGCCCAGGTCGCCGTCGGGGCTGGTGCCCGACACCACCAGACGCTCGCCGGAATAATCCTTGAAGCGCTGGGCCCAGGTCAGGACCGTCATTTCCTCGAACAGCTTCAGGAATTCCTGCTGCTGCTGCGGACTGGCGGTGCGCCAATGGCGGCCCAGAACGAACTTGCCGATCTCGGGCAGGTCGAACGAGGACACGAACAGCTGGCGGAACCGCTCCATCCGGTCGGGCTCGGCCAGGGTCTTGTCGGCGGCGGTGGCGATGGCCTTGTCGGCGAGGCGCTCGACGAAGACGGGAGCGGTCAGCTGGCTGGCCGAGGCGGGGGCGATGACGCCCGCCGCCATGGTCAGGGCCAGGGCGGCGGACAGAAAGCAGCGACGGGTGAACATGCGATCCTTACTTGGCCAGCGAAACCTGGTTGGGCAGGGTGGTCGAGCTCATGCCCGGAGCGGGAATGGCCTCCACGTCGGCGCCATTCTTGATCTCGGCATTGCGGCGCTGGCGGTAAAGGCTGCGCAGCGAGGAATAGTAATCCAGGCTGGTGCGCTCCACCTCGTCCAGGACGTCCAGATAGCGCTCGCGGGTATCCAGGCCGGTCAGGCCGCCGCGGGTCCACTGAGCCCAATCCAGCGACTCTTCGCGCAGGACGATATTGACCGGATCGGCGTACCAGTCCACGGCCATGCCGCCGGTGTCGCGCAGGGTCGAGGGGCCGAAGATGGGCAGAACGATATAGGGACCCTCTTCCACGCCCCAGACCGCCAGGGTCTGGCCGAAATCTTCCTCATGCGCGGGGAGGCCGGCTTCGGCGGCCACGTCCATGATACCGGCCACGCCAAAGGTGGTGTTCATGGCGAAGCGGCCCAGGGTCTCGCCGGCGCGATCGAACTCGCCCTGCAGCAGGTCGTTGGCAAAGGTCCAGGGGGCGCGCAGATTGACCAGAAAATCATGCACGCGCTCGCGGCCGAACTCGGGCACCGCCGCGCGGTAGCCCTGGGCGGCAGGCTTGATCAGCGCCGCATCCACCACCTGGTTGAAATCGAAAATGGCCCGGTTCATGGGCTCCAGCGGGTCGTTCATCTGCTCCCACTCGGTCATCGCCTCGGCATCCTCGGCGGGAGGCGGCGTGGCGCAACCGGCCAACATAGCCAATACGACGGCCGACGCAGTCACTCGCAGCGCGCTTTTCAGCATGGAAGCAGTCATGGGACCCCTGGTTCCTTCATTCTTCTTGGCGCCCGGCCTGCATACCCCTTGCCGGGCCGGGCAGACACTGGCCGAAACCAGCGCATCTTTCACCTATCACAGCCCTGGGCAAAACACCAGCCCGCTTCCGCCCACACTGATTCAGGAATGCATCACTGTGGCAGGACCGCACCAAGGACGCAGAATCCACTTCATAGCGACATAAAGATATGTTTATATCCTTCACGGATGATCCGGAGGCGATGGGATGGAGCATTTTCTGGCAGGACTGAGGGCGGCGGCCGAGCCTACGCGGCTGCGGCTTCTCGCCCTGTGCGCCAGGGGCGACCTGACCGTCAGCGAGCTGACCCAGATCCTGGGCCAAAGCCAGCCCCGGGTCTCGCGCCATCTGAAGCTGATGTGCGAGTCGGGCCTGCTGGACCGCTTCCGCGAGGGCTCGTGGGTGTTCTATCGCCTGAGCGGCCAGGGCGCCGGCGCCACCTTGGGGCACCGGCTGCTGGAGCTTCTGCCCCAGGACGACCCGCAACTGAGACTGGACCGCCAGCGCCTGGCCGCCATCCAGGCCACCCGGGCCGAGCGCGCCGCCGCCTATTTCAGCGCCAATGCCGCCAGCTGGAACACCCTGCGCTCGCTGCATGTGGACGAGACGCTGGTGGAAGCCGCGCTGGTCAAGCGCTTGGGCGGGCGGCCCATCCCCGACCTGCTGGACATCGGCACCGGCACCGGGCGCATGCTGGAACTGCTGGCGCCGCAAGCCGAACGGGCGGTGGGCGTGGACGTTTCGCGCGAGATGCTGGCGGTGGCCCGCACCCAGTTGGAGGCCAAGGGCCTGCGCCATGCCCAGGTGCGCCAGGGCGACATGTATGCCCTGCCCTTCAATGGCGCCAGCTTCGACACCGCCATTGCCTATCAGGTGCTGCATTATGCCGACAATCCCCAGGCCGCGGTGGCCGAAGCCGCCCGCGTGCTGAAGCCCGGGGGCCGGCTGGCGCTGGTGGATTTCGCGCCGCATGAACTGGAACATCTGCGCGACAGCCAGGCCCACCGCCGCCTGGGCTTTTCCAATTCCGAGGTGGACGGCTGGTGCCGCGCCGCCGGCCTGATCCCCGAACCGCCCGAGCCCCTGCCGGGCGATCCTCTGACCGTGGTCATCTGGACCGCCACCAAAGCCGACCCTTCCGCCGGAGACAGCCCGTGAACCAGACCCCTGCCGCCGCCCCCCGCCTGCCGGTCGCGGCCCCCGCGCCCTCGCCCATCTCGGTCAGCTTCGAATTCTTCCCGCCGAAGACCGAGAAGATGGTGGAAAGCCTGTGGGAGTGCATCCGCCGACTGGAGCCCCTGGCCCCGGCCTTCGTCTCGGTGACCTATGGCGCCGGCGGCACCACCCGCGAGCGCACCCACGACACGGTGACCCGCATCGCCCGCGAGACCGCGCTGAAGCCCGCCGCCCACCTGACCTGCATCGGCGCCAGCAAGGGCGAGATCGACGACGTCGCCCGGCGCTATTGGGACGAGGGCATCCGCCATATCGTCGCCCTGCGCGGCGACCCGCCGGAAGGCCAGGCCGGCGGCTACCAGCCCCATGCGGACGGCTATGCCTATGCCGCCGACCTGGTGGCCGGGCTGAAGAAGGTGGCGGATTTCGAGATTTCCGTGGCGGCCTATCCGGAAACCCACCCCGAGGCGCCCTCGGCCGAGTTCGACCTGGACAATCTGAAGCGCAAGATCGACGCCGGCGCCACCCGTGCCATCACCCAGTATTTCTTCGACCCGGCGGTGTTCCTGCGCTTCCGCGACCGCGCGGCGGCCGCCGGCATCACCGTGCCCTTGCTGCCCGGCATCCTGCCGGTGACCAATTTCGCCCAGGTGCAGAAATTCTCGGCCATGTGCGGCGCCGCCGTGCCCGGCTGGCTGGCGGACCTGTTCGACGGCCTGGACCAGGACCCCGACACCCGCCGCCTGGTGGCCGCCACCGTCGCCGCCGAACAATGCCGCGCCCTGGCCGCCGAAGGCGTGCGCGACTTCCATTTCTACACCTTGAACCGCGCCGACCTGGCCTATGCCATCTGCCACATCCTGGGGGTGCGGGGCAGGTAAAGAATGTCAGGAACACCTCAGAGGCACAGAGACACAGAGGTGCCTCGGGAGTTCCACGGCCATCGCCTATCCTTGATCCCTCTGTGCCTCTGTGCCTCTGTGGTTAATCTCTCTTGAATAAAGCGGCCTGACCCATGACCAAACTCCTCGACCATCTCTCCCAACAGGTCCTGCTGTGCGACGGCGGATTCGGGTCGCAGATCCAGTCCATGACCCTGACCCTGGATGACTTCCAGGGGCATGAGAACTGCACCGACATCCTGGTGCTGTCGCGGCCCGACATCGTGCGCGAGATCCATGGCCGCTATTTCGCCGCCGGCTGCGACCTGGTGGAAACCAACACCTTCGGCGCCAGCCCCATCACCCTGGGCGAGTTCGGCATTGCCGACCTGGCCTATGAGATCAACAAAAAGGCCGGCGAGATCGCCCGCGAGGCCGCCGAGCAGTTCAAGGGCGACGGCCGCAGCCGCTATGTGCTGGGCTCGGTCGGGCCGGGCACCAAGCTGCCCACCCTGGGCCATGTGGACTATGACCGGCTGGAGGCCAGCTTCGCCGAGCAGGCGCGCGGCCTGATCGCCGGCGGGGTGGACGCCATCCTGGTGGAGACCTGCCAGGATCCCTTGCAGATCAAGGCCGCCGTCAATGGCGTCAAGGTGGCCCGTGCCGCCGCCGGCACCGACACGCCGGTGTTCGTACAGGTGACGGTCGAGACCACCGGCACCCTGCTGGTGGGCGCCGATATCGCCGCCGCCGCCACGGTGATCCATGCCCTGGACGTGCCGCTCCTGGGCCTGAACTGCGCCACCGGGCCGCAGGAGATGAGCGAGCATGTGCGCTGGATTTCCGAGAACTGGCCGGGCCTGGTCTCGATCCTGCCCAATGCCGGCCTGCCCGAGCTGGTGGACGGCCGCACCCACTATCCCTTGAGCCCGGCCGAGCTGGCCACCTGGCAGGAGCGGTTCCTGACCGAGGACCGGGTGAACATGATGGGCGGCTGCTGCGGCACCACCCCGGCCCATATGGCCGCCATCAACGAAATGCTGAACAAGCACGGCAAGGGCAGCCGCCCGGCGCCGGTGAAGCGCGCCGTGCATTGGGTGCCGTCGGTGGCCAGCCTCTATGGCCAGGTGACGCTGGAGCAGGAGAACGCCTTCCTGGCCATCGGCGAACGCTGCAACGCCAACGGCTCGAAGAAGTTCCGCGAGTTGCAGGAGGCCGAGGACTGGGACGGCATCGTCGCCATGGCCCGCGAGCAGATCAAGGAGGGCAGCCACACCCTGGACGTCTGCACCGCCTTCGTCGGCCGCGACGAGGTGCGCGACATGACCGAGGTGGTCAGCCGCCTGCGCGGCTCGGTCACTGCGCCGCTGGTGATCGATTCCACCGAACTGCCGGTGCTGGACGCGGCGCTGAAGCTGTATGGCGGCAAGGCCATCCTGAATTCGATCAACTTCGAGAATGGCGAACAGGAAGCCGAGGACCGGCTGAAGCTGGCCAAGAAGTTCGGTGCCGCCGTCATCGCCCTGACCATCGACGAGCAGGGCATGGCCAAGACCGCCGGCGAAAAGCTGAAGATCGCCAAGCGGCTCTATGACTTCGCCGTCAACAAGCACGGCCTGCCCGCTGGCGATCTGCTGTTCGACCCGCTGACCTTCACCGTCTGCACCGGCAACGAGGACGACCGCAAGCTTGCCATCGAGACCCTGGACGCCATCGCGGCCATCCGCACGGAGATGCCCGCCTGCGGCATCGTGCTGGGCCTGTCCAATGTGTCCTTCGGCTTGAAGGCCGCCGCCCGCACGGTGCTGAATTCCGTGTTCCTGGACCATGCGGTCAA
>CAYOKN010000223.1:0-5259 GCA_964404545.1 uncultured Rhodospirillaceae bacterium
CGCCAACGTCATCCTGCTGGACGAACCGACCAACGACCTGGACGTGGAAACCCTGCGCTCGCTGGAAGAGGCCCTGGGCGAATTCCCCGGCTGCGCCGTGGTCATCAGCCACGATCGCTGGTTCCTGGACCGCCTGGCCACCCACATCCTGGCCTTCGAGGGCGATAGCCAGGTGGTCTGGTTCGAGGGCAACTACCAGGACTACGAAGCCGACCGCAAGCGCCGCCTGGGCGTGGACGCGGACCAGCCGCACCGTATCAAATACAAGCCGCTGGTGCGGTCATAGGAATGAAAGGCGGGCTTCGGCCCGCCTTTTTTCTGCCCGCCCCGCCATTCATTTCGCCATGCCCGCGCTGTCAAGCCCGGCAATGACGTAACAATGTGCACATCCCTCACCGCCGCTTGCTGTTCCTGACCGGGCGGTCGATCACATAGACCTCGCAATCGCCCCAATTATTGTTGCGGAACAGATAGACCTCGCCGGCCTTGGCCAAGCCGCCGGGGTCGTGCAGCAGGTCGGCGCGGTCATCGGGCACCGCCATCAGCACCGCGCCGCCGCCCTCGTAGGAAAAGCGCGCCACCAGCCGGTTGCCCTGGTCGCTGTTGAAGCGGCCCGAGGCGCAGGCCGAGCTTTTGCGGCGGTCCAGCTTGCCCACCCGCCAATAGGGATCGGTGCGATACAGCACGGTGATGGGGTCGGTGCGGTCATTGCCGAACACCCGCGGGCTCCAATAGCCGGGCTCGGAGTTTCGGGCCGGGGGGCTTTGATGGCCGGGATGGGTGGCGGTGCCGGGGCGCCCCCCCTCTTTCCAGCTGCGCAGGCGCGAATAGGGATCGCCGTTGGGCTCGAAGGCCCCGGCTGGGGGGATCAGGACCGGCTGGGCAATTCCGGCCAGCAGGACCAAAAGGAGATACACGGCGCTGCGCATGGCGTTCTGCCCGCATGACTGCCACCTAACAGGGCAAGTGTGCTCCCGCCAGCCCCCGGCCGCAACCCTCCCCGTCACATGTCAGCGCGTCACACTTTCCCGGTTGCCAGCGCCCCGGTTGCGAGAGAACCTTTAATCCAAACGCCAAGGGAGGAGAGCATGAGCGACAGATCCGTCTCGCAACCCCGTGTGGCCGCCCTGGTGGGCCCCTTCGCCAGCGGCAAGACCAGCCTCCTCGAAAGCCTGCTCACGGCCTCGGACGCCATCCACCGCAAGGGCACCGTGGCCGGCGGCACCTCGGCGGGCGATGCCTCGGCCGAGGCGCGGTCGCGGCAGATGAGCGTCGAGGTGAACATCGCCGAGGCCAGCTATCTGGGCGACCGCTGGTGCTTTCTGGATTGCCCCGGCAGCGTCGAATTCCTGCAGGATACCTACAACGCCCTGATGGTGGCCGACTGCGCCGTGGTGGTGGTCGAACCGGACCCGGCCCGCGCGGTGATGGCGGCGCCGCTGCTGCGCTTCCTGGACGCCCGCAAGATTCCGCACATGGTCTTCATCAACAAGACCGACGGGCTGCATGTGCGCCTGACCGAGACCTTGGAGGCGCTGCAGGCTCAGAGCGACCGGCCGCTGCTGCTGCGCGAACTGCCCATCCGCGAGGGGGAGCAGATCACCGGCTTCGTGGACCTGGTCAGCGAGCGCGCCTGGAGATACCGCGAGGGCCAGCCCAGTGAAATGATCAAGCTGCCCAAGTCCCTGGCCGACGAGGAAAACCTGGCCCGCCAAGAGATGCTGGAGCATCTGGCCGACCTGGACGACCACCTGCTGGAAGAGCTGTTGGAGGATGTGACCCCGCCCACCGACGAGGTCTATGACAGCCTGCACAAGGACCTGGCCGCCGATCTGATCGTGCCGGTGTTCTTCGGCTCGGCCCAGGCCGACCACGGCATCCGCCGCCTGCTGAAGGCGCTGCGCCATGACTGCCCCACCCTGCCCGAAACGCTGCGGCGCCTGGGCATCGCGCCCGAGGGCGGGCCGCTGGCCCAGGTGTTCAAGACCTTGCACGCCCAGCACACCGGCAAACTGTCCTTCATCCGGGTCTGGCGCGGCGAACTGGCCGACGGCCAGACCGTGGACGGCAGCCGGGTGGGCGGCCTCTATCACCTGCCCGGCGGCCAGCAGCAAAAGGCGTCCAAGGCCGAGGCCGGCGAGGTGGCGGCCCTGGGCCGGCTGGACAGCATCGCCACCGGCCAGGTGCTGGGCGACGGCCCCGGCGCCCCCTGGCCCGAGCCGCTGCCCCGGCTGTTCAGCCTGGCGGTGCAGGCCGAAAAGAAGCAGGACGAGGTCAAGCTGACCGCCGCCCTGGCCAAGCTGGTGGACGAGGACCCGTCGCTGTCGCTGGAACAAGACTCCGACATGGGCGAACTGCGCCTGTGGGGCCAGGGCGAGATGCATCTGCAGGTGGCCGCCGACAAGCTGAAGAACCGCTTCGGCCTGGCCGTCTCCACCCGCCGGCCCCAGGTGCCCTACCGCGAGACCATCAGGAAGGCGGTGACCGAGCATGGCCGGCACAAAAAGCAGTCGGGCGGCCATGGCCAGTTCGGCGACGTGGTGCTGACCATCCGCCCGCTGGGACGCGGCGAGGGGTTTGCCTTCGAGGACAAGATCGTGGGCGGCATGGTGCCCCGCCAGTACATCCCCAGTGTCGAGGAGGGGGTACGGGACTTCCTGCGCCAGGGCCCCTTGGGCTTTCCGGTGGTGGATGTGGCGGTGTCGCTGGACTCGGGCAGCTACCACACCGTGGACAGCTCGGACATGGCCTTCAAGACCGCCGCCCGCCTGGCCATGACCGAGGGCCTGCCGAAATGCGAGCCGGTGCTGCTGGAGCCCATCGCCCAGGTGGAGATCGCCGTGCCCACCGACTACACCAGCAAGGCGCAACGCATCTTGAGCGGTCGGCGCGGCCAGATCCTGGGCTATGACGCCAAGGCAGGCTGGGCCGGCTGGGACCAGGTCACCGCCTATATCCCGCAGTCCGAGATGCATGACCTGATCGTGGAGCTGCGTTCCCTGACCATGGGCGTGGGCACCTTTGCCTGGCAGTTCGATCATCTGCAGGAATTGACCGGCAAACTGGCCGACAAGGTGGTCAGCGACCGCCGCACCCACACCCAGGCGGCTTGACGCCGCCCCCGCTAGCCCTGCCGAAGCATTGGCATCGGCAGGGCCAGCCGCCATATGCCCCTTCAACACAGCGAGAGGGGACAGCCATGGCCTTTGAAGGACTGCATGCGCCGCGTGACCGCCTGAGCGACGAGACCTATACCCTGCACCAGGCCATCACCTCACTGGTGGAGGAATTGGAGGCGGTGGACTGGTACCGCCAGCGTGCCGACGACTGTTCGGACGAGGAACTGAAAGGCGTACTGCTGCACAACATGCGCGAGGAAATCGAGCATGCCCTGATGAATCTGGAATGGATCCGTCGGCATAACACCGACTTCGCCGCCCAGATGGACATCTATCTTTATGCCCAGGGCAGCATCCTGGAAGCCGAGGAAGAAGCCGAACGGCGCGGCCTGGATGAGGGGACGTAGGCGGCGCGGCTCGTTCCCGGGGCGGCTACCCCAGCCACCTCGCCGCTTTCAGGGCCGGCAGCTGGCTGCGGCTGACCGGGACCTTCTGGCCGGTGACAAGGATCAGGCAGGCGCGCTGGCCGGTGCGGTCCACCCGGGCCAGGGCCGAGCGGGCCACCCACCAGGAGCGGTGAACCTTCAACCCCTCGATCCCCTCCAGCTCGCGCAGGGCATCGGACAGGCGCATCAGGATCAGGTCGCTGCCCAGCGCCGTATGGACCCGCAGATAGTGGTCCTCGGCCTCCACCGCCAACAGATCGCCGCCCAGATGGGGTGGAATGCGGGCCAGGAACGGGACCTCGGCGGGCGGCGACGACGGCGGCTCGGCGGCGGGACGACCCTCGGCGGGCGCGGGCCGGCCCAGATAGAGAGACAGGGGCAGCGTGGCCGCAAGGCTGATCAGCGCCACATAGGCATAGAGTTCCAGCGGCCCCATGGGCGGCGGCAGGCTGGCCCACCGGCTGATCCCCCAGACCACCGCCGTGCCGGGCAGCGCCCCCAACAGCGCCGCCGCCACGGCCACCTGGGGCAGCGACAACGACCAGGACCAGCGCACGCACAGCCGGCGCACGCCTTCGCCCATGGGCAGGATGCACAGCCACACCCCCACGCAGCAGACCAGCCAATAGGTCAGCCGCCGATCCAGGGGCAGGCGCTCGAAGGTGGCAAAGGGCCCCAATATTCCCAGCAGGGCACCCATGAGCACCACCAGGGTGAACTGCTGCCAAGGCCGGGTGAGGAAGGTCAGCTCGCGCATCGTGAACGGCATCTTAGGCCCATTGGCGAAAGAGCGGGAGCCCCTTGCGCATGACCGGTTGAGGGTTCCCGGGACCGGCGGCAGCCTGCGGCCATCCTTTGCCGTCGGAGCCCCGATCATGCGTCCGCTTCCCCTCCTGGCCGTCCTGCTGGCCGCCGCCCCCGTCCCCGCCCAGGCCGCCGAGTTGACCTTGCTGGTGGAGGGCGCCGCCGCGCCCACCCCCGTGCAGGTGGCCCTGTTCGACACCCTCCAGGCCTTCGAGGCCCGCAAGCCCGAGGGGGCCGTGGTCCGGCTGGTGCTGCCGCCGGGGACCCAGGCGGTGCTGCGCGGGCTGCCGCCGGGCCGCTATGCCGCCCTGGGCTTCCAGGACGGCAACGGCAACGGCCAATTGGACAGCAACCTCCTGGGCATCCCCACCGAACCCGCCGGCCGGGCCGGCTTCGTGACGCTGGACCAGGCCGCCACCCTGACCCTGCGGCTGGAGCCCTGACCATGGGCCAGGACTACGACGCCATCGTCATCGGCTCGGGCATGGGCGGGCTGGCCGCCGCCAGCCTGTTGGCGCAACTGCGCGGCTGGCGGGTGGCGGTGCTCGAGCGCCATGTGGTGCCCGGTGGCTTCACCCATGTGTTCCGCCGCCCCGGCGGGCATGAATGGGACGTGGGCGTGCATTATGTGGGCGAAATGGCCCCCGGCCTGCTGGCCCGCCGGCTGATGGACCGGGTCACCGGCGGTAGCGTGGCCTGGCGCCCCATCCAGGGGCCGCTGGAACAGCTGCGCTTCCCCGGCCTCAGCCTGGATCTCAGCGGCGATTTGGCCCAGGACCGCGACCTGCTGGCCGCCCATTTCCCCGGACAGGACGCCGCCCTGGATGCCCATGAGCGGCTGGTGCGGCGCGCGGCCCGGCGGCTGCGCCGCGACCTGGCGGCGAGCGACC
>CAYOKN010000224.1:0-5177 GCA_964404545.1 uncultured Rhodospirillaceae bacterium
CCAGGGCGATGAAGGCGCCGGCCAGCACCGCCAGCGCCAGCAGGCTGGACAGGTCGCGGGCGGCCTTCTGCGCGCCGGCCTCGGCGGCCTTGCGCGCCATCAGGTCGGGGGTGGGGGCATCGCCGGCCTGGGCGGCGGGCGGCGGCGGGTCGGTGACGAAGCCCATGATGCTTGGGGTCCTCTGCTGCTGGTTCATGGGTGCCACCCCGGCGGGGGCGCGTCAATGCCTCATCCGGTCACGCAGGGCAGCCATGTTCGTCCTTGGCGGTGCAGGGGCCGGATGGGCCGGCCCGGGACGGAGGATTTCCCATGCGACTGGTGACCTGGAACATGCAGGGCAGCAAGGCCGACACCGAAAATTTGTGGCACGAGGACGTGGCCGGACTGTTCAGCGGCGCGCGCCTGTCGGGCGGCGCCGCGGATGTGGTCTGCCTGCAGGAGGCGGGGCCGTGCCCGCCCAGCGGCTATGACCTGGACAAGGCGTGGAACAGCAAGCCGGGCCTGAAATGGTGCGGCTGGTATGTGGGGACCCAGAAGCGGGCCCAGTATCATTGCCTGTGGCTGCAGACCGACACCGGCGGCAACCGGGTCAATATGGCCATCTGCTCGAAGGACGAGCCCAGCCAGTTCCTGTTCGTGGACAGCCCCAAGGGCGGGCGCCCCGCCGTGGGCCTGCTGTTCGGCGGGCTGGCCGTGTTCAGCGTGCATGCCTGGTCCGGCGGCGGGGCCGATGCCCCGGCGCTGATGGACCAGATCAAGACGGTGTCCAAGACTTGGATCGCTGCCGGCGACTTCAACCGCGACCCGTCCAGCTGGGACAAGACCGGCTATGCCGGCCTGCTGAACTGCTCGGGCGAGGCGACCCAGAAGAGCGGCGGCGAGCTGGACTACATGATCTGCAGCGGCGGCAAGGTGGCCAAGGCGTCGCTGCTGGACCTGAACGCGTCCGACCACAAGGCGCTGCTGTTCACCCTTTAAGCGGCGGGGCGGAGGCCGGGCAGCCCCGGCCTCCCTTGCCAGTGATCAATAAGCAGGGGTACAAACGCCGGTAAGACATCTTGCTTGCCAGGGAGCCCTCTCATGCGTTCTTTCCGCACCGTTGCCGCCGTGTTCGGCCTGGCGGTTCTGACCGCCTTGCCCGCTGCTGCCGCCGACAAGTCGGTCAAGGTCACCGCCATCGTGGACCATCCGGCGTTGGACGCCACTCGCGACGGCATCAAGGACGAGTTGGCCGCCCAGGGCTTCAAGGACGGCGCCGGGCTGAAATGGGAATATCAGTCGGCCCAGGGCGATCCGGGCATTGCCGGCCAGATCGCCCGCAAATATGTGGGCGACGCTCCCGACGTGATCGTGGCCATCGCCACCCCCTCGGCCCAGGCGGCGCTGTCCGCCGCGCGCGGCCGCATCCCGGTGGTGTTCTCGGCGGTCACCGACCCCGTGGCGGCCAAGCTGGTCAAGAGCTGGGAGGCCCCGGGCGGCAACGTGACCGGCGTGTCCGACGCCCTGCCGCTGGACAAGCATGTGGCCCTGATGAAGGAGATCACGCCCGGCCTGAAGCGCCTGGGCGTGATGTTCAACCCGGGCGAGGTGAACTCGGCCTCGACCGTGGCGGCGCTGAAGCTCATCGCCAAGGCGCAAGGGGTCGAAATCGTCGAGGCGCCGGCCCCTGACACCAACAGCGTCATCACCACCGCCCGCTCGCTGGTGGGCAAGGTGGAGGCCATCTTCGTGCCCACCGACAACACCGTGGTTTCGGCCTTCGAGGGCGTGGTCAAGGTGGGCATGGACGCCGACCTGCCGGTGTTCGCCGCCGATACCGGCTCGGTGCCGCGCGGCGCCGTGGCCGCCGTGGGCTTCGACTATTACAAGGTGGGCCGGCAGACCGGCGCCGTGGTGGCCCAGATCCTGAAAGGCAAGCCCGCCGGCGAGATCCCGGTGCGCACCGTGCAGGAGCTGGACCTGTGGGTCAATCCCGCCTCGGCCAAGGAAATGGGCCTGACCCTGCCTGACGCCGTGGTGTCCCGCGCGGTGAAGGTGGTGAAGTAAGTGAGCCTGATTGCCTTTCTGGGGGCCATCGAGTCCGGGTTGTTGTTCGGACTGGTGGCCCTGGGTGTGTTCATTTCCTTTCGGGTGCTGGACTTCCCCGACCTGACCGTGGACGGCAGCCTGCCCCTGGGCGCGGCCATCGCCGCCACCCTGATCGTGGCCGGCTGGAATCCCTGGATCGCCACCGGCATCGCCATGATCGGCGGTGCCCTGGCGGGGGCGACCACGGCCTGGCTGAATGTGCGGCTGAAGATCCTGCATCTCCTGGCCAGCATCCTGACCATGATCGCGCTCTATTCCATCAATCTGCGGATCATGGGCAAGCCCAACATGCCGCTGTTGGGCGAAGAGACCGTGTTCACCCCGCTCGAGGCGCTGGGCCTGCCCTATTACGTCACCAGCCTGATCCTGTTCGCCATCGTCACCCTGGCGGTGAAGCTGCTGCTGGATTGGCTGCTGGCCTCCGAGACCGGGCTGGCCCTGCGCGCCACCGGCGCCAATCCGCGCATGGCGCGGGCCAATGGGGTGAACACCGACCGCATGATCCTGGGCGGCATGGCCCTGTCCAATGCCCTGGTGGCCCTGGCCGGCGCCCTGTTCGCCCAGGCCCAGGGCGGCGCCGACGTGTCCATGGGCATTGGCGTGATCGTGGTGGGCCTGGCCTCGGTGATCATCGGCGAGGCGGTGATGAACACCCGCCTGCTGATCCTGGCCACCCTGGCCTGCATCATCGGGTCCATCCTTTATCGCCTGGCCGTGGCGGTGGCCTTGAACGCCGACGTTCTGGGCCTGCAGGCCCAGGACCTGAAACTGATCACTGCTGCCCTGGTGGTGGTGGCCATGACCCTGCCGGGCATGCGCTCGAAGCTGAAGGTGCGCAAGGGATGATCGCCGTCGAGAACGTCCACGTCACCTTCAACGCCGGCACGCCCAACGAGACCCGGGCGCTGCGCGGCCTGGACCTGTCCATCGAGGCCGGCCAGTTCGTCACCGTGATCGGCTCCAACGGCGCGGGCAAATCCACCATGCTGGGCGTGCTGTCGGGCGAGACCGCGCCCGATACGGGCCGGGTGATGATCGACGAGCAGGATGTGAGCCGCTGGCCCACTCCGCGCCGCGCCCCGCTGGTGGCCCGCGTGTTCCAGGACCCCATGGCCGGCACCTGCGGCAATCTGAGCGTGGAAGAGAACATGGCCCTGGCCTATGCCCGCGGGCGCGGCCGGGGCCTGGGTTTTGCCGTCAACAACGACCTGCGCGAGCTGTTCGCCGAGCGGCTGAAGCAGTTGAACCTGGGGCTCGAGGATCGGCTGAAAAGCCGCATGGGCCTGCTGTCAGGCGGCCAGCGCCAGGCGATCACCCTGGTGATGGCGGCGCTGCGGCCCATGAAGATTCTGCTGCTGGACGAGCATACGGCGGCGCTGGATCCCAAGACCGCATCCTTCGTCATGGACCTGACCGATCGCATCGTGGCTGAGAACAAGCTGACCGCGCTGATGGTCACCCATTCCATGCGCCAGGCCCTGGACCACGGCCACCGCACCTTGATGCTGCATCAGGGACAGGTGGTGCTGGACGTTGCCGGTTCGGAACGCGAGGGCAAGACTGTCGAGGACCTGTTGCATATGTTCGAGAAGGTGCGCGGCCAGGAAGTGGACGACGACGCCTTGATCCTGACCTAGGGGGGGGGGACCGCATGCGGGCAATCATCTGGGGCGCCCTGGCGACGCTGCTGCTGGCGGCGCCTGCCGCCGCCGAGCCGGCCAGGCTAACCGTGCTGGACGATACCGGCCGCCAGGAACTGGCCGTGCTGGCCTGCGCCAAGGGCACCTGTACCGGCCAGGGCCGCTTGCCGGTTCAGGGCCAGATGGTCGCCGCAAGCTATTCCGCCCAGCTTACTCCCGCCGGGGTGATGTTCCAGCCGGTCCGCATCGACCGCGATGATTGCTGGATCACCCCCGGCTCGGGCGCCCAGGCCTTCGCTCCGGGAATCACCATGGCCGTGGTGGTGGGCGTGGGTCCCGCCCCCGACGGCAGCTACCGCCGCATCCCGGTGGGCGCGGTGGCGGTGCGGTACTAGCCAAGGTCCGTCTGCCATAGCATCAAGATAGATAATATCCACCACAGAGGCACAGAGGCGCCGAGGAAGCAGGGTGGCTATTACCATCCCGGCGCCTCTGTGCCTTTGTGCCTCTGTGGTTATTGATTTGTCCCCGTTATGATCAGCGGGGTGGGTGTTTCCTACAACGCTCCCTCGATCGCCCGCACCAGTTTCTCTGATCCGGGGTCGGTGATGGTCGAGAACCAATCCACCAAGCGCCCGTCGCGGCCCACCAGCAGTTTGTGGAAGTTCCATTTCGGCGTGCCCACGGAGCCGGTCTGGTCGGCGGCCCAGCGATAGAAGGGGTGGGCGTTCCTGCCGCTGACGGTCTGCTTGCTCAGCATGGGGAAGTCCACGCCAAAGCTGGCTTCGCAGAAGGTCTTGATCTCGGCCTCGGACCCCGGCTCCTGGGCGCCGAAGTCATTGGACGGCACCCCCAGAACCACCAGCCCCCGGTCGCGGTAGCGGGTCCAAAGGTCCTGCAAGCCCTGGTACTGCTTGGTGAAGCCGCAGAAGCTGGCGGTGTTCACCACCAGCACCACCTTGCCGGTCAGGCTTTCGGGGGCCACCTGTCCACCCTCCAGGGCCGGCAGCGGCATTTGAGTCCAGTCCAGGGCGTTCTTGGCCTGGGCCATGAAGGGAAAGACCACCATCAGCATTACTCCCATGACAGCGAGAAAGCGTCTCATTGGGCACCTCCAAGGCTGATACGAAGAGATATGGGCAGTGGATCAGGGATCGAAATGCGGGCGGGACGCCCGCGCTCCTTACAACGGGATTTGCTTCTTCACCATTTGGTCCACCAGGCGGCCTTGCAGGCGCTGGATGCCGAAGCGGCGGGCGAAGCGGATGGATTCGGCATTGTCGCAGCGGCTCAGGACGAAGGTCATGTTGCCGGGAGCCTGGGCGATCTTGGCGCGGGCAGCTTCCACCAGGGGCTCGGGCGCCTTGGTCAGCTCGTTGCCCCAGAA
This sequence comes from uncultured Rhodospirillaceae bacterium, assembly GCA_964404545.1. Lineage (GTDB taxonomy): Bacteria > Pseudomonadota > Alphaproteobacteria > Rhodospirillales > Magnetospirillaceae > CAYOKN01. Next base: position 5,116 of record CAYOKN010000224.1, read on the forward strand.
CAGCTTCACCAGGTCGAATTCCATGCCGGCGAAGTCGATATGCTGGATGGAATGGATGTTCA
>CAYOKN010000225.1:0-5165 GCA_964404545.1 uncultured Rhodospirillaceae bacterium
TCTGCCTGGTGGGCGGCAATGACGGCTGGCTGGGTTCGGCCACCTTTCTGGACCAATACGATCTGTGGCGGCGGGGCGATTATGTGCAGCTGCCCATGCGGTTGGAGACGGTGCGGGCGCATTTTCCCTACAAGACCGACCTGACGCGGGGCGATTGACCATGATGGACGCCACGCCCCTGCTTCGGCTCTATGCCCGCCGCCGCGCCCGGCAGCTGTCGCGCCTGCTGCCGGCCAAGGCCCAAGAGCGCCAGCTGCTGCGGCTGGTGGCCCGGGCGCGGGATACCCGCTTCGGGCGGGCCCACGATTTTCGCGCCATCCGTACCGTGGCCGACTACCAGGCCCGGGTGCCGCTCAGCCGCTATGAGGACCTGTGGGACCGCTGGTGGTCGGTGGACTATCCGGCGCTGACCGACGTGACCTGGCCCGGCACCATCCCCTATTTCGCCATGAGTTCGGGCACCACCACGGGCATGAACAAATATATCCCGGTCAGCCGCGAGATGGTGGCCGCCAACCGACGCGCCACCCTGGACCTGATGACCTTCCACCTGCTGCACCGTCCCGCCAGCCGGGTCATGGGCGGGCGCAACTTCATGCTGGGCGGCTCGACCCAGTTGGTGGAGGAGCGGCCGGGCATCCTCGCCGGCGACCTGTCCGGCATTGCCGCCCGCGAGGTGCCGGTTTGGGCCCGGCCCTGGTATTTCCCGCCGGCCGAATTGTCGGCCATCGCCGACTGGGAGGAAAAGGTGCGGGTGCTGGGGCAGCGCAGCCTGGGCGAGGATGTGCGCTCCATCGGCGGCACCGCCAGCTGGCTGCTGCTGTTCTTCGACAGCCTGGGGCAGATGCGTGGTCTGGGGCCAGGGGCGCGGCTGGCCGACATCTGGCCGGGGCTCGACCTGGTGGTGCATGGCGGGGTCAATTTCACCCCTTACCGCCATCGGTTCGAGTGCCTGCTGGACGGCGGGCACGCGGAACTGCGCGAGGTCTATCCCGCCTCGGAGGGCTTCATTGCGGTGGCCGACCGGGGCACCGGCGAGGGCTTGCGGCTGATGGCCGACAATGGGCTGTTCCTGGAATTCGTCCCGGTGGAGGACCTGGGCCGCGAGGCGCCCCGGCGGCATTGGCTGGCCACCGTGGAACTGGGGGTCAATTATGCCGTGGTGGTGTCGAGCAATGCCGGGGCCTGGGCCTATCTGCTGGGCGATACCGTGCGCTTCGTGGATGTGAACCCGCCCCGGGTGCTGGTGACGGGACGCACCTCGTACATGCTGTCGGCCTTTGGCGAGCATCTGATCGGCGAGGAGATCGAGCGCGCGGTGACCCGCGCCGCCGAAGCCATCGGCGCGGATGTGGTGGATTATTCCGTGGGGCCGCTGTTCGGCGCCACCCCGGCCGAGCGCGGCGGGCATCTCTATGTGGTGGAATTCGCTGCCGAGGTCCCCGACGCCCACCGCCTGGAGCATTTCGCCCGCACCATCGACGATGCCCTGTCGGCCATGAACCAGGATTACCGCGACCACCGGGCCGGCGGTTTCGGCATGCTGCCGCCGCGCATCCAGGCGGTGGTTCCCGGCAGCTTCGCCGAATGGATGCGCCAGCGCGGCCGCCTGGGCGGCCAGAACAAGGTGCCCCGGGTGATCAACGATGCGGCGCTGTTCCAGTCCCTGCGCGATTTTGTCCAGGCGCGGCCGGTTTAGCGAGAAGGGCGAAGGAACAGTCCGGTCCCTCGGATGGTTCATGGAGGGCATGCCCTTCAACAGGAGCCGTTCCTTGATCCCCGTGCGCTTTCCCACCAGTTCGCCCTTCACCGTCGCTCGGATGGCCGATTCCTCGCAGCGCCCGCCCCGGGTCGAGGGGCGGGGGCTGTTGTTCGAGCCGGGGAGCGGCCAGGGCTTGCGGCCCGCCGTGGTGGTGATGGAGGGACTGGGCGGCCTGAAGCCCTCGCGCGAGATCGGCTATGGCCACAAGCTGGCCCGAGCCGGCTTCGTCACTTTGGTGGTGGACACTTTCGGCGCCCGGGGGGCGGGGCGGCTGCCCGACAATCTGCGGGCGTTGGCTGTGACCGAGGCCATGTTCCTGGCCGATGCCTATGGCGCCCTTCGCTTCTTGCGCGGCCACCCCCAGGTCAATCCCGACGCGGTGTCGGTCATGGGTTTCTCCTATGGCGGCATGGTGTCGGTGCTGGCGGCCTATGAGCAGATGGCCCGGCTGTTCAGCCCCGCCGGTGATCGCTTTGCCGCCCATGTCAGCTTTTACGGATCCAGCGTGCCGCGCCTGGAGCAGCCGGTGACCACCGGCGCGCCGGTGCTGATCATGCTGGGCGAGCTGGACCGCAATGTCTGCATTCCGCGCACCGAGGCCATCGCCGGGGACCTGCGGCGCGGCGGCTCGGAGGTGCGCCTGCGGGTGTTCCCGGGAGCCTATCATCAATGGAACGGCAATGACGCGGCCTTGCGCAAGGTGACCTTTGGCATCGGCACCTGCAAGGTGCGGGTGGACGGCTGCGGCGCCATGATCGACGAGCGCACCGGCCTGACTGTCCGGGGGCCGCTCAGCCGCACCCTCAGCATCCTGCTGGGTGCCGATTGGCGGGGCTATCACATCCAGCGCGATGACGAGACCACCCGGCGCTCGGACACGGTCATGGTGGATTTCCTGTACCAGGCTTCCAAGGCTGCCGCGCCCAAGCTGCGCTGTCCGCCCCGGTCGCTGCGGGCCAGCCTGTGACCGGATGCGCTATTCGGCCAGTTCCTCCGATCCCTCGACGCGGCGCACGAACAGCAGCAGATAGGCGATGAAGGTCAGGTTCATGACCGGCACCATGAAGGCCTTGAAGGCGATCCAGTCCTCGGCCGGCCAGTTGCGCCAGACCACCTCGTTCAACAGAGACAGCGCCATCAGGAACAGCACCACCCGCCAGGTGACCGCTTTCCAGGCATCCTCGGACAGGCCCATGCGCTCGCCGAAGGCATGGCGCAGCAGCAGCCGGCCCCGGATCATGCCTGCCAGCAGCACCGCGGCGGCGGCCAGGTTGTAGAGGGTGGGGCGCACCATGATGAAGGCCGGGTCGTCCAGCCACAGGGTCAGGCCGCCGAACACCGCCGCGCAGGCGGTGCCGATCAACGGCAGCACCGGCAGCCGGCGCTCACGCCACCAGCTGGCCAGTGCGGCCAGGGCGGTGGCCGCCATGAAGGCCGCCGTGCCGGCGAAGATGCCGCCCCATTGTGCCACCCCGAAGAAGGTGAACAGGGGCCCCAGTTCCAGGATCAGCTTCTGGGCCAGATGGCCGTAGTCCAGTCGCGGGGAGGGCACGGGCGGGCATCCTTGCCAGGGGGTCACCTCTCGACATGGGCGATGGACGCGCATTTCCGAGGGGGCATAGCCATCATCGCGCCGAGGGTGGCGCGCAGACGGGGCAGCGGGGTCGCGGCCTTGGAGGCAGGCCCCAGATCAAGGGCAGTGATATCCAACCAGCGCAAGGAGAGTGTGGTGGCACGAACACCCGACCAGCAGAAAGGCGCCCCCAGCGGCGGCACGCCCGGCGGCCGAAGCCCCAGCAGCGGAACCGTGGGTGGCTATGGCGGCCCCTTGCCAGGCCAGCAGGCCGGCGAGCCGGCCAAGACCACGGGCGAGGAGTTACAGAACCTACCCGAGCAGTCTCCCGCCCAGCAGCCTACCGCCCAGCATCCGAAAGATGCCTCGGCGTCCGGTGGCAGCGGCCAGGGCTATGGCTCCTGGCGGTCCGTTCCGCCCCAGGACAATCCCGCCGAAACCCCCTTTGTGGAAGGGGACGAGGTGGAAAGCCGGGCCGGCAAGGAGCCCGGCGAGTCGCAATGGGAGCAGGTGAAGCGCCAGCGTGAGGCGGCGCCCAAGACCACGGTGCCCGACAAGACCGGCACCAGCCGGGCCACCAACCAGCCCAGCCAGTCCAATGCCACCGGCGGCGGCGGCGGCGAAATGGGCGGAGCCGATGCCGGCAATCCGGACGACATCGGGCGGGGTGCCGACTGAGAGACTAAGCGGCCGGTGCGGATCAAGACCCGGAGCCGGGAGGGCTCAGCCGTTGACGCGCTTGAACAGCGAGGGGTCGGTCAGGGCTGACACCGAGACGGTGATGCAGTTGTTGTCGCCCTCGCGCTCCAGTTGGGCGTGCGGGGGCTCGGCCGGGTGTTGGAACAGGCGTGCCACAACCCACGGCCGGGTCTGGTAGGTCCCAACCTTGGTGAAGCGGTCACCAACGCGAACTTCCGGCTTCGAGAACACCTTTTGCTCCTTCAACAACCCTGGGCCGCGTTCATAGGCGAGGCGACTGCCGGCTGTCCAGTCCGTTCGTGATTCGGCGGCGCGGCCGCCGCCCGGAGTCGTGGTCCGGCGGCATCACCGCCGTCCCGATTTCGCCACCGATTGTATGGTTGGGCCCGCCGGGCACGGTCTTAACACCAATTATAGCGATCGCCCCGCGCAAGGAAAGAGGATGGAATGGGGAATGACCCCTGTCTAAAGCATGGGGGGACCGCTTTCGATTGGGTTCTCTGCCCAACCCCGTTCCAATCCTGCCCCCGATGCGCTATCCATCGCAGACGCGCAAATCCGACGGGGAATCCATGTCTCGCAAATTGTTCGGCACCGATGGTGTCCGCGGCCTTGCCAACACCGAACCCATGACCGCCGAAACCGCCATGAAAATCGGCATGGCGGCCGGACGCTTTTTCACCCGGGGCGATCATCGCCATGTGGCGGTGATCGGCAAGGACACCCGGCTGTCGGGCTATCTGCTGGAGCCGGCCCTGACCGCGGGTTTCATCTCGGTGGGCATGGACGTGGTGCTGCTGGGCCCGCTGCCCACGCCGGCGGTGGCCATGCTGACCCGGTCCTTGCGTGCCGACCTGGGCGTGATGATCTCGGCCAGCCACAATCCGTTCCAGGACAACGGCATCAAGCTGTTCGGCCCCGACGGCTACAAGCTGTCGGACGAAGCCGAGTTGGAGATCGAGGCGGCCCTGGACAACGGACTGGACCATGCCCGCGTGGCGCCGGCCAAGCTGGGCCGGGCCAAGCGGCTGGATGACGCGGTGGGCCGTTATATCGAGTTCTGCAAGGGCAGCTTCCCGCGCGGCCTGCGCCTGGACGGGCTGAAGATCGTGGTGGATTGCGCCAACGGCG
>CAYOKN010000226.1:0-5114 GCA_964404545.1 uncultured Rhodospirillaceae bacterium
GAGCGGCCCAGCGCGGCAACACCACCCACACCGTGCGCATTCAATTACCGAGCGGCGCCACCGGCCAGGTGAGCACGGCCAGCGCCGCGGATGCCGTGTCGCTGGTGGACATGCTGACCCGGCTGCAATCCGACATGGACAGATCCGCATGATCCTCTCGGACGGCCTTCTATCCATCTCCCTTCCGGACGACCTCGAATGGATCGACGAGTTTTCCTGGTCGGGTGTGGAGCAGTCCAGCGAATACACCGTGACCGGTGCCCTGGTGGTGGATGTGGCCACGCGCGCCGCCGGCCGCCCCATCACCCTGAAATCGGGCGACTCGGCGTGGGTTGACCGGGCCACGGTAGCGGCGCTCCAGGCCTTGGCGGACGCCCCAGGCAAGACCATGACCCTTACCCTGGCCGATGCCCGCGAATTCGACGTGATGTTCCGCCTGCATGCCGGCGCCGGCATCGAGGCCCAACCGGTGCTGTTCACCGCCCCCCTGGGGCCTGCGGACGCCTACACCCTCACGCTGAACCTGATGGAGATCTGAATGCCCATCCTCGATGGAGATATCAAGCTCTTGGCCTCTGAACGCCTGTCCGACAACAGCGACGGAGGCGGCCGGGTGACCGGAAACGTCATCCTGGACGGGGTCTCCAACAACATCTTCCCGGATATCTCGGAGCTGGATCGGACCTATGGCCGGGTCAACCTGCGCAAGGTGTTCGCCGGGGTGCACACCGACGATGTCTCCGGCTATTTCGGCGCCCACCTGATCCTGGCCGACGCCCCGGACGATCCGCGGGTATCCGCCACCTTGTTTACCACCCAGGACTGGACTGACACCCGGGCAAACGCCGTCAACCGGCTGGAAAGCTACCTGGCCCGAGGCCCGCGCTTCGAAGGCTATCTCTACGACCAGCACATCGCCGGGCAGAAAGCATTGCTGGTCCTCATGCGGGTGGATCGGCCGCTTCCCGCCGTGGGCGCCACCCTGGCGGTGGTCAAGGACCCCGGCCTGGCCACCGAGCAAACCCAGTTCGTGCGCATCACCAAGGTGAGTTCCGTGGCGCGCAGCTTCGACGTGCTCAACTGCGCGACGTTTACCCGCCAGGTGGTCACCCTGGAAATCTCCGATCCGTTGCTGTTCGGTCTGGAAGGGGGCGCCCCCCATTGCCAGGACGACACCGTCCAGAATATCAAGAGCCGCCTGTACACCACGGTAGTGGCCAACGCAGCCCGCTACTACGGCATCCGTCCGCTGGCCCAGGCCGCCATGATCGGCGATCTCACCGTGCGCGCCGACAGCCTCTTTTCCCCCCTCGTTCCCAGCGCCCAGACCGAGATTCCCATCGTTGACGCCAAGCCCCACGGCGACGCGGTGGTCTACGTGCCCGCCATGAGTGGAACGGTATCGGTAGCCGTATCCACCGCCTTGTCGCCTACCCAGCCCATCTTCCTGGGCCAGGGCATCTACCCCGGCACGCTGGTCATCACCGGCGGCGGCTACACCCTCACGGACAAGGATGGTCTCCTGATGAGCGGCGCCAGCCAGATCGGCACGGTGGACTACGGCGCCGGCGTGGCGAGCCTGTCCGCCGGCGGCCCCACCATCAGCGCCGGCAAGACCTGCGTGTTTCGTCCCGCCGCCGCCCCGGCGCGGGCCATGCAGACCGCCGCCTGGGCAGTGACGGCGGAAAGCCGCTCCGGCACCATCGCCACCATCCTGGACCCGGTCCCGGCGCCCGGCAGCCTGGCCGTGCACTACATGGCCCAGGGCCGCTGGTACGTCTTGCGGGATTCGGGTTCCGGCGCCCTGCGCGGCAGCGATGCCGCCCATGGCTCAGGCGTGCTCAACCTCGTCACAGGCAGCGTGGTGGCCACCCTGGGCGCCCTGCCAGACGTGGGCAGCCAGGTGATCTTCACCTACGGCCTCAAGGTGCTGGACACGGACCGCTCCGGCGCCACCGTCCAGGCATTCATGGACCTGACCCTGGACACCGTGGAAGCCATCGTTCCCGGCACCGTGACGGTAAGCTGGGGCGCGGGCCTCACCGCCACGGACGACGGCGCCGGAAACCTCACCGGCGCCGCCACCGGACGCATCCGCTACGCGGACCGCGTCATCCGCTTCACGCCGGCCATCCTGCCCGCCGGCGGCGCCACCCTGACGGTGACCGCCGACGGCAGTGCCCGGGGCCTGGAGTCGGCGATCCACCCAAGCCATGGCGGCGGCCGGCTGATGTTCAACGCCGGAGCGGCGGTGCGGCCCAAGACCCTGAACATTCAGGTTCCGGTCTATTTCTACTACTCCAAGGCCAGCAACAGTTCCAGGATCGACAAGACGGTGACGCTGATCGACGATGGCCTTGGAAACGTCAAGCAGGGCGGCGCCACGGTCGGCACGGTGAACTACGGCACCGGCGCCGTGGACATTCCCGACAGCTATACCCTCTACGCCAGCTTGATGGATGCGGAGACCACCCTGGTGGGTGACGGCTACCGCTACCGCGCCCTGGACAAGATTCCAGGCAACCGGACCTTCTCCTGGAGTGGCGCAGACCTGAGCGTGAGCTTCGGCGCCACCGGCGCCGCCGCCACGCTGCCCGCCCAGCAGTTCACCTGGGCACCCGTTCTGGACCTGACCGATGGCTTCTCCGAATCCATCGTGCCCGGCTCCCTGCGCGTCGCCTTTGCCGGAAAGACCCTCCTAGACCGCAACGGCGCCCTGGTAATGGATGTCAGCCATGCCACCGGCGCCGGCACGGCCTGTGGCGCCGTGGACTACGCCAGCGGCCAGGCACAGGTCGCCGGCGCCGCCGTGCCCGGCCAGGCCAACAGCGCCACCATCCAGGCCATGGTCACCACCCTGCACGGCCATCCGGTGGACGAGGTGACTTTCCGCGCCGCCGCCGCCCCCCTTCGACCTGGCAGCCTGGTCATCCAGTTCGCCCACCCGTCCACCGGCGCCCCCGTCACGGTCACCGCCGGAACGGACGGCATCATGAGCGCCAGCAACGTGCAAGGCGCCGTGGACTACCAAACCGGCATCGTCCGGGTACGCTTCGGCGCCTGGATCACCGCCGCAGGCAACGAGGGCGAAGACTGGTATCTGGCGGCGGCGGTGCGCGGCGACGGCAAGATCTTCAGGCCCGCCCCCGTGCTGGCCGAGACCCTGCGCTATGCCGCCGTCGCCTATGCCTACCTGCCCCTGGACGCCACCATTCTCGGCCTCAACCCGGTGCGCCTGCCAAGCGACGGCAAGGTGCCCATCTTCGCTCCGGGCTATGTGGCCGTCGTGCACCACACGGCCACCCGCGCCGGCACCTACAGCGCAGGCCAGACCGTGGACCTGGGCCGCGCCCGCATCGCCCGGGTACGGGTGCTGGATGCCGAAGGCGCGGTGGTGAGCCAGCCCGGCCACTACACCACGGACCTGGATGCCGGAACCCTGACCTTCACCAGCGTGGCCGGCCTGTCCCAGCCCCTCACCATCGAGGATCGCATCGAGGACATGGGGCTGATCTCCGATGCCCAGATCAACGGCCAGCTCACCTTGACCAGGCCCATCACCCACGACTACCCGGTTCCCGGCAGCCAGGTGTCCTCGGCGTTGATCGTGGGCGACATGAGCGCGCGGGCCACCGGCTTATTCGAGCAGAGCGCCTGGACCGGCGTCTGGTCCGACAGCCTGATCGGCAGCGAGCCAACCGCCAGCTTCAACGAGATCCAATATCCCATTACGGTCACCAACCGCGGCGCCATCCAGGAGCGCTGGGCGCTCATCTTCACCAACACCACCAGCTTCCGCGTGGTCGGACAAAGCATCGGCGAAATCGCCAACGGCAACACCTCGACCAACCTGGCCCCCATCAACCCGGCCACCGGGGTTCCCTACTTCACCCTGAACCCGCTGGGCTGGGGCGCCGGATGGTCCGCCGGCAACGTGCTGCGCTTCAACACCATTGCCGCCAGCTACCCGGTCTGGATCGCCAGAACCATCCAGCAAGGGCCTGCTACCGAAGATCGCGACAGTTTCACCTTGCAGATTCGCGGCGACATCGACGCGCCATAAGGAGATCCCATGAGCACCTCGGTTAAATACTTCAGTTCCGCCCAATCCGGCGCCCCCACGCTCTCCGGCCAGGCGGGAAGCCTGATCGCCCTGCTGGATGCCTGCCTAGTCAACGGCTACGGCCTAAAGACCGTGGACAGCCTGGTGGTGTCCGGAAACGTGGCCACCATGACCATCAGCACCGGCCACATCTACCCGGTTGACGGCGTGGTATTGGTCGCCGGCGCATCGCCGGCGGGCCTCAACGGGGAAAAGCGGGTACTGGCCGCCACAGCCGACACCTGCACCTTCGCCGCGCCAGGCATCTCCGACCAGACCGCAACCGGAAGCATCACCGCGAAAATGGCTCCGGCGGGATGGACCAAGGAATTCAGCGGGACCAACAAGGCGGTGTACCGCGCCGGCGGCAACGGCTACCGGCTATGGGTGGACGACAGCAACGCCACCTATGCCCTGGTACGTGGATATGGGGCCATGACCAATGTGGACACGGGCACGGCCCCCTTCCCACAGCCCGGCCAGATGGCCAGCGGGCTGTGGTGGAAGAAGAGCAATCAGGCGGACGCATCCACGCGCCAGTGGCGACTGGCCGCGGATGAAGCCTTGCTGCATCTGTTCACTTTATGGGACGCCTCCACCAGCATCAGAGGCGGCGGCTGGTACACCTTCGGCGACCTGGTCAGCTATCTGGCCGCAGACCAGAGCACCACGCTCATCACCGGGTATTACGACAACCCCACGAGCGCTTACTCAAGCAACCATTTTCTACGCATCGCCCATGATCAGCAGGGCAAGTATCTGGCCAGAGACATGTCTCAGCTCTTCGAATCCACCCGGGCCAGCCACGCCTTCATCGTCATGGCCGATAATGGCAGTCAGATGGCCGGCCGATACGGACCGGCCTATCCCGGCGCCATTGACAACGGACTGCACGTTTTCGGACCGCTCCTTCGGGACATGGAGGCCGGAGGTTCGAATCCTCTCACCCCGACCACTCTCTTCTCCTCTTATTCCCGGAAGCCTTCCACCTCGATAGCCAGTTTCACCTCAT
>CAYOKN010000227.1:0-5093 GCA_964404545.1 uncultured Rhodospirillaceae bacterium
CTGCTGGCCGATGAGCCGGCGCCCGAGGCGGCGGCATCCGCCCGCACCCTGCTGGACGACGCCGATCTGGCCCCGGCCCCCGCCGCCACGGCCGGCGACTGGCTGGAGGAGGACGAGGCGCCAGCCAAGGGCCGCAAGAGCCGTCCGGCCGATGCGGACGAAGCGGCTGGGGCGGCAGAACCGGACAAGCCGTCTGAGCCGCTGGAACCGGCGGAAAAGCCGAAGAAGCCCAAGCCCGAGCCGGCGCCGCAGCCCGCTGACGAGGTGGGCGGTCTGGTGGACCAGCATCGCCTGTGGGTGGAAAGCCGGGGCGCCCAGGGCCGGCGCGCCGACTTGTCGGGCCGCGACCTGTCGGGCCGCGATTTGCGGGCCGTGGACCTGTCGGGCGCCGACTTGCGCCGCGCCGACCTGTCCGACGCCCTGTGCTCGGATGCCAATTTCAGCGGCGCCGACCTGCGCAACACCGACCTGTGCGCCGCCAATCTGGCCGAGGCGGACTTGACCCTGGCCAAGCTGCGCCATGCCAATCTGCGGCTGGCCATGCTGGAGGGGGCGTCCTTGCGCGGCGCCGACCTGTCGGGGGCGCGGTTGGGCGGGGCGCGTCTGACCGGCTGCGATTTCGATCGCGCCATCATGGTGGAAACCGACCTGTCCGAGGCCGATCTGAGCCCCGTCGAGGGTCTGCGCCAGCCGCAGCTGTCCCGGGTGCGCGGCGATGCGGCGACTAGGCTTCCTGCCGGCTTGCGTCTGCCGCAGCCGGAGGAGTGACGGTCTTCTCCGCCTCAGCCGGCTGGGCGCTGTGCGGGCCGGCGGGCAGGCTGACATGGAAGGCCGCACCCTGGCCGGGATGGGCGTCCACCCAGATGCGCCCGCCCTGGCGGTGCACGATCTTGCGGCAGATGGCCAGGCCGATGCCGGTGCCGGGATAGCGCCCGTCATTGGGGTGCAGGCGGCTGAACATGCGGAACAGCCGGGTCCCGTCGGCGGTATCGAAGCCGATGCCGTTGTCGCGCACCGTGATGATCCAGAAACCGCCGTCGGGCCGGGCCCGCACGCTGACCTCGGGCGTGATCCCCGGCTTGGCGAATTTCAGGGCATTGTCCAGGAGGTTCTGGAACAGCCGTTGCAACAGCCCTGGTTCGCCCCAGACCGTGGGCAGGCTGTCGCGGTGGATCACCGCGCCGGTTTCGCCCAGCCGGGCCGACAGGTCTGCCTGGACCGCGTCCAGCACGTCGTTCAGGTCCACCCGCTCGGCCTTGCGCTCGCCCCGGTCCACCCGGGAATAGTGCAGAAGATCGCTGATCTGGGCGTCCATGCGCTTGGCGCCGTCCACGATGAAGCCGATATAGTCGCGGCCGTCCTGGTCCATCTGCTCCTGGTAGCGGCGCTCCAGCAATTGCGCGAAGCCGGCCACGCTGCGCAGCGGCGCTTTCAAGTCGTGCGAGGCCACATAGGCGAATTGCTCCAGTTCCGCATTGCTGGCCTGCAGGCTCTGGGTGCGCTCGGTCAGTTCGGCCCGCACGCGCTCCAGCTCGGCCAGTTTGGCCTCCATGTCCTGCTCGCGCACCAGGATGTGCCCGGCCAGGGGGCGCAGGGTCAGCAGCAGGCCGACGGCGCCGGCGCAGGACAGCAGCAGCGCCACGGCGCACACGGTCAGCACCACGGCGTCCACCGGCCCATGCAACTCGGCGGTGGGTTGCCGCATGGCCAGCACCCAGTCGGTGCCGGGCACCGGGCGGGCGGCCCAGACCGCGTCCGGCAGGCCGGGCAGGCTGACCTGCACCGGGCTGCCTTTGGCCTCGGTCAGCACCTGGCCCAGTGGCCCGGCGGCCACCAGTTCGGGCAGGCCGTGGCGTGGCTGGGCCGAACCGAGCGACCGCCACAGGCCGCCATCCTTCCGCAGCAGCAGGCTGTCGCCGGTATCGCCCACGCCCTCGGCCATCAGCCGATCCAGGGGCGCCAGGCTGAACAACAGCACGTCCGCCCCTTGCACCCGGCCGTCGCGGGCCCGGATGGGGGCCGTCACGATCAGCCAGCGGCCCTCGTCGGTGGCCACCGGGCCGGCCAGTTGGATTTCCGGCGACACCGGGGCCAGGGCCAGCACCTTGGCCGGCAGCGCCATGCCCACTTGCACCACCGGGCGGCCCTTGGCGTCCAGGCGCTGGATGCCGCCCACATGCTCGGACAGCTGCAGGGCGTCGGCAAGGCGGTCTGAGGTGAAGGATTGCAGGTCGTCCAGACCGATGCGGCCCTCGTTATAGGCGATCAGCCGGTCCCGGATGACCGAGCGGCTGGTGACCTGGGCGGCCACGGCGCGGGCATGGTTCAGATAGCCCGCCACCGCCTGGGACCGCAGGGCCAGGGCATGGGTGACGGACTCATTGGCTTGCGTCCGCAGGATGGAATAAAGCGGCAGGATGGATGCGGCGGCCACCGCAAGCCCGATAACCAGCATCATGCCGACCGCGAACCCTAAAATTACGCGGTTCAGCCGATCGGTTCCCAATTGGTGCAACCCGGCCTCCTCCCATCCCTAGGGAAAGCCTACCACCGATTTTGACGTCTCAGAACTGTAATAGGGTCGGGAGCCGCCGCCGGAAGAATCGGATGTCCTAGCCCTGGCGGCGGCGCAGGTCCTGGGCGGTCTCTTCCTCGAACAGGGCGGTCAGCTGCTTCAGCATGGTGCCGCCCAATTCCTCGGCGTCCATGATGGTGACGGCGCGGCGGTAATAGCGGGTCACGTCATGGCCGATGCCGATGGCCACCAACTGCACCGGCGACGAGCCTTCGATCCAGGCGATCACGTCGCGCAGATGCTTCTCCAGATAGCTGCCCGGATTGACCGACAGCGTGGAGTCGTCCACTGGGGCGCCGTCGGAAATCACCATCAGGATGCGCCGCTGTTCCGAGCGCGCCAGCAGGCGGGCATGGGCCCACAGCAGCGCCTCGCCGTCGATGTTTTCCTTCAGGATGCCTTCGCGCAGCATCAGCCCCAGATTACGCCGGGCGCGGCGCCAGGGCTGGTCGGCGGCCTTGTAAACGATATGGCGCAGGTCGTTCAGCCGCCCGGGATTGGCCGGCTTGCCCTCGGACAGCCAGCGTTCGCGGGCCTGGCCGCCCTTCCAGGCGCGGGTGGTGAAGCCCAGGATCTCGACCTTGACGCCGCAGCGTTCCAGGGTGCGGGCCAGGATGTCGGCGCTCATGGCCGCCACGGTGATGGGGCGCCCACGCATGGAGCCGGAATTGTCGATCAGCAGGGTAACCACCGTGTCGCGGAACTCGGTGTCCTTTTCCCGCTTGAAGCTCAGGCTGTGCAGCGGATTGGCGATGACCCGGGCCAGGCGGCCGGCATCCAGCATGCCCTCTTCCAGGTCGAATTCCCAGGCGCGGGTCTGCTTGGCCATCAGCCGGCGCTGCATGCGGTTGGCCAGGCGGCTGACCACGCCCTGCAGATGCGCCAATTGCTGGTCCAGCTGGGCGCGCAGGCGGCTCAGCTCGTCGGGGTCGCACAGGCTGTTGGCTTCCACCACCTGGTCGAAGGCGGTGGTATAGACGTGATAAACCTTTTCGGCGTCCTCGAAGCTGTCGGGGAAGTTGGGCCGCCGTCCGGTGGGGCCGCCGGGCGTCTCGGTGCCGTGGCCGGGCACCATCATGGCATCGCCCTCGGACCCACCCTCCTGGGCGCCCTGGCCCTCGGGGCCGCCGGCGGACTGGGACTCGCCGTCCTCGCCCTCGGCCTTCGAGCCCTCGCCCTCCTGCTTCTGCTGCTGCTGGCCCTGGCTGCCGCCCTGGGCCTCCTGGTCGCGGCCTTCCTCGTTCTCCTGCTCGCCCGATTCTTCGTCGGTCTCCAGCTCCAGCAGCGAGATCAGCCCGCGCAGGGCGCCGGAAAAGGCCTCCTGGTCGCGCACCAGGTCGCGCATGTCGCCCAGCTGCTTGCCGGCCCGCACCTCGACCCAGGGCCGCCACAGGTCCATGGCCGCTTTGGCATGGGGCGGGCAGGGCAGGCCGGTGAACCGCTCGCGGGCGATCACCCGGATGGCCTCGTGCAGCGGCACATCCTCGCGCCGGGTGGCCTGGTCATAGCCTTCGGACTGGAAGCGGGCGTCCAGGGCGGCGGCGATATTGGCGGCGGCACCGGCCATGGAGCGGCAACCCAGGGCCTCGACCCGGGCCTGCTCGACCGCGTTGTAAACGTCGCGGGCCATCTGGCCGTGCGGCATGCGCCGGGCATGCAGGCTGTCGTCGTGATAGCGCAGGCGCAGGCCGATGGCGTCGGCCACGCCGCGCAGCCGGGCCAGGTCGTCGGCCTGGACCTGGCGCGGCGGCTGCGGCAGGCGCACCGAACCGCCCCGTTGCTGGGCCACCCCGGGGGCATAGGTTACGGTCAGGTCGGCGCGCCCGGCAATGGCGCGCAGCGCCGAGGCGGTGGCCCGCTTCAGGGTGTCCAGCGGGCCCTCGTCCTGGGCCGCCGCGGTGCGGTCGGGGTGCCGTTCCGTGATCCGGTCCATGCGCGCCTTACATCACCACCGTGCGGGCGGCGGATTCGGGCAGTTCCTGGCCAAAGCACCGCTGGTAGTATTCGGCCACCACGGGCCGCTCCACCTCGTCGCACTTGTTCAGGAAGGTGACCCGGAAGGCAAAGGCCATATCCTTGAAGATGGACAGGTTCTCGGCCCAGGTCAGCACCGTGCGCGGGCTCATGACGGTCGAGATGTCGCCATTGATGAAGCCCTGGCGGGTCAGGTCGGCCAGCTGCACCATGGCGGCGACCTGGTCGCGCCCGTCCTTGGTCTCGGACAGCTGCGGCAGCTTGGCCAGCACGATGGCCACCTCGTCGTCATGGGGCAGGTAGTTCAGGGTGGCGACGATGTTCCAGCGGTCCATCTGGCCCTGGTTGATCTGCTGGGTGCCGTGATACAGGCCGGTGGTGTCGCCCAGGCCCACGGTGTTGGCGGTGGCGAACAGGCGGAAGGCCGGATGCGGCCGGATCACCCGGTTCTGGTCCAGCAGGGTCAGCTTGCCTTCCACCTCGAGCACCCGCTGGATCACGAACATCACGTCGGGGCGGCCGGCGTCATATTCGTCGAACACCA
>CAYOKN010000228.1:0-5078 GCA_964404545.1 uncultured Rhodospirillaceae bacterium
CGGCAGCAGCAGCCGCACCATGCCCAGGCCGGGGCCCGGCGCCGCGGCCTCGTCCTCCAGGCTGACCACGGGCAGGCCGACAGCCCCCGCGCCCAGCCGCAGGCGCGGCGGCAGCAGGCTGGTCACGTCCGTCCACCACCAGGCAAGAACTCGGCGCAGCATGGGCCGAAGCCTAGCACCGGGCCGCCCGTCCTTTGGATCGGACATAAGCCAGGGCGGCGGCCTAGCCGGGTCCTAGCCCGGGCGGCCACGTCCACGGTCGGCACAGCCCATGGGCAGGCTCGAGCAGGCCGGTCGGGCATCCACCGGAAGGGCGGCGACGAAAGGCGGCCACAGGCGGCCATCGGCAAAGCGCAGCTCGATCCGCACCAGGCTGGGCAGCACCGCCTGGTGCAGCCAGTCGCCCTGCCAGCCCGGCGCCCGACCGGCGCGGCCGCTGCCGAAATAGGCCAGGCGCAGTTCAGCCACGCCCTCCAGCAAGGGCTCGCGCCGCCGGCTGCCATCGACCAGGTTCCGCCAGTCCAGCCAAACGGTGCCGTCAAGCAGTTGCACCTCCAGCCGCTGCAGCCCACCGGGGCGATCCTGGGGAGCCAGCGGGCGCACGAAGGCAAAGCCGGTGCGGGTGCCGGTGAAGGCCACCTCGGCCGGGTCCTCGGCGGGCAGCGGCAAGGCGCCCTGCAGCCGGGCGCGCAACACCCGCTGCACGGCGCCGATACGGCTCCAGCCCTCGGACGCACCCTCGCCGCCCTGCCAGGCCCGCGCCCCCACCTGCAGCCCGCCGGTCAGCAGCAGCATCAAAAGGCCAGCCAGGGTCAGGGCCACCAGCACTTCCATCAGGGTGAAGCCGGCCTGCCTCATCGGGCCCCCAGGCTCAGGCTGGTCAGCCGCACCTGCCGGCCCCCATGGCTGACCTCGATCTCCACCTGCCACAGGGTCAGCGGACCGACCTCGGCCCGGGGCAGCACCGTGCGGCTCCAGCTGAAGGGCCCGTCCTGCCAGGCCAGATGGCCCGCCAACAGTCCCGGCTGGGCCAGGGCCTCGGCCAGGCGCGAGCGGGCAAA
This sequence comes from uncultured Rhodospirillaceae bacterium, assembly GCA_964404545.1. GTDB lineage: Bacteria > Pseudomonadota > Alphaproteobacteria > Rhodospirillales > Magnetospirillaceae > CAYOKN01. Next base: position 1,062 of record CAYOKN010000228.1, read on the forward strand.
GGCCACCGCCTCGGCCATGGCCCGCGCACCCTCGCGCCCCGCCAGCGAGCCCGAGACAGCCTCCATCACCGCCCCCAGCGCCAGCCCCAGGATCACCAGCGCCACCAGCACTTCCATCAGGGTGAAGCCGGCCTGCCGCCGCCTCATCTCCCCTGCTCCAAGTCCCGCAGCCCCACCTCGCCGGTCAGCCAGTCCACACTGACGCGCCAGCCGCCCGCGCCGCGCCGGATGTCCAGGCCGCCGCCCGAGGAGGAGCCATCGGGATAGAAACGGATGCTGCCGGCCTGCTCGGCCAGGCGCTGGTCGGCGGTGGTGTGCAGCACCACCGTGACCTCGGGCGGCCAGCCATCCACCGCCAGCATATGGAAAATGGTGCGGTTTTCGCGGATAGCCTGGGCGCGGGTCTGGCGCAGCTCGGCCACCAACTGGCGCAGTTGCAGCTTGGCCTCGGCCCCGCCGCCCACGGGCCGCCAGGGAATGAAGGCCGCCATCAGGGCCAGCAGCAGCAGGACCACCAGCAGCTCGGCCAGGGTGAAGCCGGACTGGCTACCAGCTGGTGGCGTCCGCATCGTCGCCATCCCCGCCCTCGGCATTGTCGGCCCCCAGGGTGAACAGGTCATAGTCGCCATGCCGGCCCGGCGCCCGGTACTGATAGGCCCGGCCCCAGGGGTCGGTCAGCATGGCGGGCTGCTTCACATAGGGGCCGTTCCAGCCCGGCGCGTTGGCCGGGCGCTCCACCAGCACGGTCAGCCCTTCGGCGCTGCTGGGATAGCGGCCCACATCCAGGCGGTAGAGGTCCAACACGGTGCCCAGGTTCCGAATCTGGATGCGGGCCGCGTCGGCCTTGGCGCCGCCCAGATAGTTGAACACCTGCGGCACCGCGAAGGCGGCCAGCAGGCCCAGGATGACCAGGACCACCAGCAGTTCCAGCAAGGTGAAGCCGGCTTCCCGGCAAGGTCGCTCGCGCATTGGGCATTTCCTTTAGATGGGCAGGTCATAGACGGACAGGACGGCGGCCAGGATGGACCCGATGATCCCGGCCACCAGCAGCCCCACGGTGATGGTCAGCCCCGGCACCAGCATCGCCAGCAGCCGGTTCAGGGCGGTCTTCACCTCGGCCTCGGCGATGTCCGCCAGACGCAACAGCATCTCCTCCAACCGCCCCGACTCCTCGCCCACCCGCACCAGCTGCACCGCAAGGCTGGGGAACAGGCCGCTGGCCGCCAGCGGGCCGGCCAGGGCGCGGCCCTCCTTCAGATGGCCGGACAGCTCGGCCACGGCGCCGGCCATGGCCTGGTTGCCCAGGGTCTGCTGCACGATCGCCAGGGCCGGCAGCATGGGCACGCCGCCGCCCAGCAGGGTGCCCAGGGTGCGGGCGAAGCGGGCGGTCTCGATACGGGCCAGCAGCCCGCCCAGCACGGGCAGGCCCAGCAGCTGCCGATCCAGCCGCAGCCGCAGGCCGGGGCGGCGCATCAGCGCCGGCCAGCCCAGCACCAGCAGCAACAGCGCCAGAAAAGGCAGCCAGCCCCAGCGCCCGGCCAGGTCGGCGGCCCCCACCACCAGCCGGGTGGACAGCGGCAGGGCGGCGCCCGCCTCGGCGAACAGCGGCTCGAAGCGGGGCACCACCACGGTCATCAGCACCGCTACCGAGGCGGCGGCCATGGCCGCCAGCAGGGCGGAAACCACCTCGTCACGCAGCGCCTTCTGCCGCTCCATTAGATCGGCCAGGCGGGCGAACACCGGCTCCAGCGCGCCACCCGCCTCGCCGGCCCGCACCAGCGCCACATAGGACCGGGGAAAGGCCGGGTCCTCGGCCAGGGCGTCGGCCAGGGCGGCGCCGCCCTTGACCCGTTCCAGCACGCCCTGCACCACCCGCGCCGCCGCCTTGCTGTCGGCCAGTCCGGCCAGCAGCTCCAGCGCCCGGTCCACGGGCAGGCCGGCGGCCAGCAGGGTGGCCATCTGCCGCGTCAGCAGCATCAGCCCGCCCGCCCCCAAGCCGGGCGTCAGCGTCAGCGAGAGGGACAGGCCGCCCGCCCCCGCGCCGCCCACCGTACGGGCGCGGATGGGCACATAGCCCAGGTCCTGCAGGCGCTCGATCACCATGGTTTCGGACGGCGCCTCGATCTCGCCTTCCATCAGGCTGCCAGTAGGCGACAGCGCCTTGTAGCGAAACACCGCCATCAGCCCTCCCGCGCCACGCGCAACACATCATCCAGGCTGGTCAGCCCGGCGCGGGCCTTGGCCAGCCCGTCCTCGAACAGGGTCCGCATGCCCTCGGCCCGCGCCTGCTCGGCCAGGCGGGCGGCGTCGGCGCCCTGCATCACCAGGCGGCGCAGGCCGTCGGTCACCTCAAGCACCTCCACCAGCGCGGCGCGGCCCAGATAGCCGGTGCCGTCGCAACCCTCGCAGCCCACGGCGCGGTAGAGGGTACAGGGATGGGGCCCGGCCAGCCCGGCGGGGGCGTCATAGGGGGCGCGGCAGTGCGGGCACAGGGCCCGCACCAGCCGCTGCGCCGCCACGCCATTCACGGTGGCGGTGATCAGGTAGTCCTCGAGCCCCATGTCCAGCAGGCGGGTGATGGCACCGGCGGCGTCGTTGGTGTGCAGGGTGGCCAGCACCTGATGGCCGGTCAGCGAGGCCTGGGCGGCGATCTCGGCGGTTTCGCGGTCGCGGATCTCGCCCACCATGATCACATCGGGGTCCTGGCGCAGCACCGAGCGCAGCACATGGGCAAAGGACAGGCCGATCTGCGGCTTCACCTGAATCTGGTTGACCCCATGCAGCTGGTATTCGATGGGGTCTTCAACGGTGATCACCTTGCGGTCGGGGGTGCTGATCTCGGTCAGCGAGGTATAGAGGGTGGTGGTCTTGCCCGAGCCGGTGGGGCCGGTGACCAGGAGCATGCCGTGCGGCCGGGCCAGCAGGCCGCGATAGCGCCCCAGGGTGGCGGCGTCGAAGCCCAGGCGGTGGAAGTCCAGCTCGACGCTGTCGCGGTCCAGGATGCGCAGCACCACCCCCTCGCCATGCAGCCCCGGCAGGGTCGCCACACGCAGGTCGATCTCACGCCCGCGCACCGCCAGCCGGAGGCGCCCGTCCTGGGGCAGCCGGCGTTCGGCGATGTTCAGCCGGGCCATGATCTTGATGCGGCTGATGATGGCGGCCCGCAGCCGCCAGGGCGGGCTGTCCAGACTGCGCAGCTGGCCGTCCACACGGATGCGCACCCGCAGCTCGTTGTCAAAGGGCTCCACATGGATGTCCGAGGCGCGGGCATCCACCGCGCGCTGGATCAGTTGCGCCACCAGCCGCACCACCGGCGCCTCGGATGCCAGGTCCTTCAGCCGCTCCACATCCTCGTCGGCGGGGTCCTCGCCCGCCGACGCGGTACCGGCGGGGCCGAACAGCCGCTCCAGCGCCTGCTCGATCTCCGAAGCCTGACCTATCTTCAGGCGCACCGGACGGCCGCTGGCCAGTTCCAGCGCCCGGGCCAGGAGAGGGTCCGAGGGATCAGCCACCGCCACGCTCAGGGCCTGGTCGTCCTCGGCCAGCGGCAGCACCCGGTGATCCTTCAGGAATTTGCGCGACAGCCGGTCGTCGGCCACCGGCTGGTCCGGCCAGTCCGCGGGGCCGGCCAGGGGCAGGCCGAAACTGCTGGCCAGCACCTGGGCAAGGTCCCGTTCCGAGATCAGGCCCAGGCGGGTCAGCACCAGGTCGAGCCGCTCGCCGCTGGATTCGGCCAGCTTGCGCGCCCGCTCCAGTCCCGCCTCGCCCAGGCGCTGGCGCAAGAGATGGTCCAGCCGGTCAGGCGGGGACAGATGCATGGAGCGGCCCCGTCAGCCAGATGGTGAAGATGCCCAGGGCCAGCCACGGCCCGAAGGCCAGGCGCCGGCCCGGCGGATGGCGCAGCGCCAGCGCCGCCAGCAGGGCGGTGGAGGCCGCCACCAGCACGATGCCGGGCAGGCCTTCGAGCCCCACCCAGGCGCCGCCCGCCGCCAGCAGCTTGGCATCGCCTAAAAGTTG
>CAYOKN010000229.1:0-5024 GCA_964404545.1 uncultured Rhodospirillaceae bacterium
AGGGCCCGGCCCTGGCGCGACAGCCAGCCCAGCTCGCGGCCCACCACCGCGTCCCACAGCTCGCCCGGGCCGCTGCGCCCCTCCTCGGCCAGCCGGTGCATGCGGCGCACCGCCAGCAGCCAGAAGGGCGACAGGATCAGGGACAGCACGGTCACCGACACGATCAGCCGCGATTCATAGGATGTGATCAGCTTCTGCGCCCGCCCGGCCTCGGCCAGCAGGAACGAGAACTCGCCGATCTGGGCCAGGGACACGCCCACCAGCACCGCATGGGGCCAGGTCTCGCCCAGGAGCTTCAGGGCGCCCACATTCAGCGCGGTCTTGAAGATGGTGACCAGGAACAGCAGCAGCAGCACGGTGCCCAGATTGTCCCAGATGAAGCCCAGGTCCAGCAGCAGGCCGATGGACACGAAGAACACCATCATCAGCACGCTCTGGATGGGCTGCACCACGGCGATCATCTTGGCCCGCTGGGCCGAGTTGCCGATGATCACGCCGGCCAGGAAGGCGCCATAGGCGGGCGACAGGTCCAAAAGGCCAGACAGGGCGGCGGCGCCGAAGCAGAAGGCCAGGCCCGAGACCGGCGACAGGTCCGCATGCCCGGCCACGATGCGGCCAAAGGGCAAGTCCACCGTGCGCCGCACCAGGAACCACAAGAGGATCACCAGGAACACCAGCGAGAAGGCCACCTTGCCGATGTCGGCATAGACCATGCCCTTTTCAGCCAGCGCGCCCAGCACCAGCATCATGGGCACCACCGCCATGTCCTGGGCCACCAGGATGCCCACGGTCAGGCGCCCTGTGGCGGTGGACAGCTCGTCGGCGGATTCCAGAAGCTTGATCACCACGGCGGTGGACGAGATCGAGACAACGAAGCCGATCACCACCGCCAGCCCCAGGCTCCAGCCCAGGCTGTAGCGCAGCAGCAAGGCCAATCCCACCGAGCCCGCGATCTGGATCAGGGTGGTGGCCAGCGAAACCTTCCAGACGCTGACAAAGCGCCGCAGGTTCAGCTCCATGCCCACCAGGAACAACAACAGCAGCACGCCGAATTCGGCCAGCACATGAATGGCCTTGCCGTCGGCCACCAGCCCCAGGCCTGCCGGGCCGAGCAGCAGGCCGGCGAAGATATAGCCCACCACGGCGGGCTGTTTCACACGGGTCATCAACAGGCCGCCCAGCAGGGCGGCCAGGGCGACGATGGCGGTTGCGGTGACTTCGGACATCAGCGGCATGGTGCCCAAAGGTAGCATGGAGAAGGCGGCAGGTTTAGGGCAGAGAGCGGGCGATCGTCACAGCCGGCTTTTCAACCCCGCATGGGCGGCACCAACACATTCCATCACCGGCGTAACAATTTGTAAGCTTCGGTTCGTTACCAGGACTGTCCCGGTGCCCGAACCGGCGGTAAGGTTGGTGACAATGCTGTTAAAGGGGTATCCGACGGGAATGCGTGGGGACGCTCTGTTGCCCTGGGTCCGCGGCTACAAGCTGCTGATGCAGGGGCTGTTCGCGGCTTTTCCCGCCTTGCTGGTGGCCTATGTTCAGCTGGCCCTGCCGGACGAGCTGGTGATCCGCGACCATCTTCTGCATGAAGGCGCCATCATCGCCGCCGTGGGTCTGGCCCTGTTCGTGGCGGCCATGACCTGGCGCTGCCACCAGGCCACTGGCGAGGGCTTCACCCGCTGGCTGGCCCTGGCCTTCCTGTCCTTTGCCCTGGTCTATGCCCCCCATGGCGCGCTGACCCGCTGGTCGGACGAGAACATGGCGCTGTTCCTGCTGTTCGGACCGGCCAGCCGGATGATCCTGGCGGCCCTGCTGCTGCTGGGCATGCTGGGCTGGAGCCGCCAGCCGGCCCCAGGCCCGGCCCGGTCCGGCCCGGGCGCCTGGCTGCCGGTGGTGCTGGCCGCGCTGGCCCTGGACGGCGTGGTCTGGGCCGTGGCGCACGGCCATCTGATGACGCCCCAGACCTTCCGCATCCTGGGCGAAGGCGCCGCCATCCTGTGCGGACTGGGCGCCACCCTGCTGCTGCTGCTGCGGATCCGGGTGCATGGTCAGCTGCTTTGGTTCTTCGGCGTGGCGGTGCTGTGGTTCTGCACCTCGTCGGCAGCCTTCCTGCTGGGCAATCCCTGGTCCCATCAATGGTGGCTGGCCCATGGGGTGTTCGCCGCGGGCTTCTGCCTGCTGTCCTATGGGGTGGCGCGGGCCTATCTGCACAACGGCTCCCTGGCCGCCATCTATGCGCCGGAAGAGCTGATCGCCCGCCTGGCCGCACGCGACGGCGAGCTGATGGCCAAGGAGATGCTGCTGCGCGAGCTGAACCACCGGGTGCAGAACAATCTGCAGCTGGTGTCGAGCCGCCTCACCCTCGAGGAATTGGGCTGCCCCGATGCCTCCTCGCGCCGGCTGGCCGAGACGGCGCGCGGACAGCTGGATGTGCTGTCCAAGATCCACCGCCGCCTGCACCAGACCAGCTATGACGGCCGCCTGCCCCTGGACCAGGCCCTGTCCGACCTGGGCGCCGACCTGCGCCGGCTGGCCCCGGAAGGGGTGTCCCTGAGCGTCGATGCCGACCCGCTGCCCCTGGACGTGGATCGGGGCGTGCTGGTGCTGCTGCTGGCCAACGAACTGGTGGTGAACGCCTTCAAGCATGCCTTCCCCAGCCGCCACGGCCATGTGCGCATCAGCCTGACCCGCTGGAACGGCCATGCCCGGCTGGATGTGGCGGACGACGGCGTGGGCCTGCCCCCGGCGGTGCCGGTGCGCGACGGCCAGGGCCTGGGCCTGCAACTGGCCGAAGACCTGGCGCGGCAGTTGGGGGGAACGCTGGACTGCGAGGCCGACACCAGCGGCACCCGCTTCGGCATGGCCTTCCGGGTCGAGCTCCGGCAGCCGGATCAGAACAGCGTCATCTGATCGCCCGGCCGGAGCGGCAGCCGGAACTGGCTGCAATCCAGGGCTGGCGGCGGCCTGTCCAGACCCAGCTTGCGGGCCGCCAGATGGAAGCGTTGGCGGATCAGGTCGGCCCAGGTGCCGGTACCCTTGAAGCGGGTCTGCCACTGGGCGTCGTACAGCTTGCCCTCGCGGCTCTGGCGGATCAGGCTCAGCACATGGCCGGCCTTGCCCGGCATGTGATGCCGCAGCCATTCCTCCATCAGTTCGGCCACCTCCCGCGGCAGGCGCAGCAGGATATAGGCGGCATGACAGGCGCCCGCCTCGGCGCCGGCGGCCAGGATGCGCTCCAGTTCCGGATCGGTGACCAGAGGGACCACCGGCGCCGCCATCACCGTTACCGGCACCCCGGCGCCGCTCAGCACCCTTATGGCGTCCAGCCGCTTGGCCGGCACGCTTGCGCGGGGCTCCAGGCTGCGGGCCAGGTCGCGGTCCAGGGTGGTGACGGAAATCCCGACCTGGGCCAGCCCGCGGGCGGCCATGCGGGCCAGGATGTCCACATCGCGAGCCACCAGCGCCCCCTTGGTGGTGATCAGCACCGGATGCCCGTGCTCTTCCAGCACCTCCAGGATGCCGCGCATGATGCGGCGCTCGCGCTCGATGGGTTGATAGGGATCGGTGTTGGTGCCGATGGCGATGGGGGCCGGGTCATAGGACTTGCGGCGCAGTTCCGCCTCCAGCAGCCGGGGCGCGTCGGGCTTGGCCAGCAGCCGGGTCTCGAAATCCAGCCCCGGCGACAGCCCCAGCCAGGCATGGCTGGGCCGGGCAAAGCAATAGACGCAGCCATGCTCGCAGCCCCGATAGGGATTGATGGAGCGGTCGAACACCACATCCGGGCTGTCATTGCGGGTGATGATGCTGCGGCTGGCGTCCAGGCTGACCGAAGTTCGGGGCGCCGGCAGGTCATCCTCGGGGAGGTCCCACCCGTCACTGGTTCTTTGGGATGAATACCTTTCAGTGCGCGGTGACGGATTGCTTAAACTTCCCCGCGTCTTGTGGTGGCTTTTCTCCATAAGCCACAATATATCGACGGTCATGGAACAATTCAAGAACAGTTAGCCTTCCGTCCAATGAACTAGGGAAAATGGCGGCTTGGATTCTGATGCGCAGGGCCGCTAAACTGCTTGCAACAACGATTGGCCGAACGGCCTTCACCCGAAAAAGCCGAACGGCTGCGTCAGGTACTGACTGGGGAGGAAAAGACATGCAGAAAGAACCGCAGTCCTATCATGCGTCCTCCGACCACGAGGACAAGTCCGTCCACACCCTCTGGGACGATGACCGGCGCGAGAGCGAGAGCCATGACGACGAGGCGGATCGCCCCTTGCGGTTCGACGCCTTCATGCGCGTGATCCGCGACTGATCCCCACACCCCGTATTTTCAGGCGGCGTCTCCTTGCGGGGACGCCGTTTTCATGACCGCAGCGCCTCGGCCAGCGCCCGGCATTCCGCCTGACAGCGGCCGATCACCTCGGGCCCCAGATAAAGCGCGACCCGCCCGGCCACATGGGCGATCAGGGCGGGATCGGAATTGTCCGCCGCCCAATTCTCGGTGCCCCGAGGCGCGGCCGCCCGGGACTCCACCACCCATTTGGCGCACCAGGTGAAGGCCCGCAAATAGGTCAGCCGCCGCAGCGGCACCAGCCAGGGCCGCACCAGCCCGGCCAATGCCGGCCCCGCCGCCGTCTCCCACGCCGCCAGGAAGAGCAGCAGGTCGCCCAGGCCGGGCTCGAAGCATACATCCAGGTCCCAGGTGGTGGAGGTGAACACCGTTCCATGGGCCAGATCCACCGCCGGATTGCCATAGGCGGCCTTTTCCAAATCCACGATCACCGCCTTCCCGCCCGGAGTGACCAGGAAATTGCCGGGATGGGTATCGGCGCAGATCAAGGCCGCCGGCTCGGCGCCAACAGGGCGGAAAGCCCTCGCCCAGGCCAACTCGGCCCCCAGCAGCTCCCGCGATCGGGGATGCAGCCCGGCCTGGGGCAGATAGGCGGCCTGGGCCTCTACCAGCGCCAGGGCCGCCGCCCAGGGACTGGGCGGGTCGGCCAGCGGCGGGCGCTGCGGGGCCGGCG
>CAYOKN010000230.1:0-2249 GCA_964404545.1 uncultured Rhodospirillaceae bacterium
GCAGCGCCGCCGACGCCGCCGTGGCGCTGGGCGCCACCCTGGCGGTGACCCTGCCCTCGCAGGCTTCGCTGGGCGGCGGCGGTGTCTGCCAGGTCTATAGCCCCGGCAAGCGCCGGGCGCCGGCCGTGGCCGAAACGCTGATGTTCCTGCCCTCTGCGCCGGCACAAACCGGGCCGAACACGGACCGCCCCTCGGGCGTGCCCGGCACCCCGCGCGGGCTGTATGCCCTCCATGCCAAATACGGCAAGCTGCGCTGGGAGGAGATGATCGCCCCGGCCGAGCAGATGGCCCGCCTGGGCAATCCGGTGTCGCGCGCCCTGATCACCGACCTGGACCGCATCGCCGGCGCGCTGCTGCAGGACCCCCATGCCCGCGCCCTGTTCCTGGACCCCGCCACAGGCCGCCCGCTGCGCGAGGGCGAGCGCCTGGCCCAGCCCGAACTGGCGGCCATGCTGGCGCGCCTGCGCATCCGTGGCCCGGGCGATTTCTATGACGGCCAGGGCGCCCAGCAGCTGGTGGAGGCCGTCAACCGCGCCGGCGGCTCGCTGACCATCCAGGACCTGCGCGCCTACCGCGCCGAGTGGGTGCCCTCCATCGCCGTGGAATGGGGCGACAACAAGGCCTGGTTCCCGCCGCCGCCGGCCGCAGCCGGCCTGGTGGAAGCGCAGATGGTGGGCATGCTGGCCGGCCGCTATGACGAGGCCAAACCCGAGGCCAAGCCGGCCCTGCTGGCCAAGGCCGCCGGCCATGCCTTCGCCCAGCGCCAGGGCTGGATGGCGCCCGATGGCGGCGCCCTGCAGCCGGTGGACCAATTGACCGGCAAGGCCAAGCTGGACGCCCTGCGCGGCGACCTGGACAAGCCGGTGGCCGCCACCGGCGAGCCGCCACCGGACCTGGTGCCGGCCACCAGCTTCGCGGTGATGGACCGCACCGGCCTGGCCGTGGCCTGCACCCTGGGCATGAACAATCTGTTCGGCATCGGCCGCGTGGCCCCGGGCACCGGCATCATTCCCGCCGCCGCCCCCGGCTTCCGCAAGGGCATGGGCCCCTATGCCCTGGGCCCCATGATCGTGGCCAACCGCCACAACAAGGAGTTCCGCTTTGCCGGCGCCGCCTCGGGCGGCCCCACCGCCCCCACCAGCCTGGTGGCAGTGGCGGCCAAGGTGGTGGCCGATGGCGAGCCGGTGGCCCAGGCGGTGGCGGCCCAGCGCCTGCACCATGGCGGCCAGCCCGACGTGGTGATGGTGGAAAAGGGCGGCGCCGACCTGATCAAGCAGCTGGAGGCCGCCGGCCTGAAGGTGGTCGAGGCCCCGGGCATTCCCAGCCGGGTCAATGCCCTGGCCTGTTCGTCGGGCGAACCGGACATGGACAATTGCCGGTCCGCCACCGATCCGCGCGGCCATGGCCTATCCATGACCGTGGGCGGCTGACGGCATGGCCTTGAAGGTGGCGAAGCGGGGCCAGGTGCCCCCCTTCATCGTCATGGATGTGATGCGCGCCGCCGCCGAGCGGGAAGCCGCCGGCGGCGACGTGCTGCATCTGGAGGTGGGCCAGCCCTCGACCGGGGCGCCGCGCGCGGTGATCGCGGCGGCGCAGAAAGCGCTGGCCGAGGACCGGCTGGGCTATACCCTGGCCCTGGGCATCGAGCCTTTGCGCCAGCGCATCGCCGACCATTACCGCCAGACCACCGGCGTGGCGGTACCGGCCGAGCAGGTGGTGGTGACCACCGGATCGTCAGGCGCCTTCCTGCTGGCCTTCCTCGCCGCGTTCGAGCCCGGCGACCGGGTGGCCCTGGCGGCCCCGGGCTATCCCGCCTACCGCAATATCCTGCAGGCCCTGGGCATCGAGCCGGTGCTGATCCCGGCGGGGCCCGAAACCCGTTTCCAGCCCTCGCCGGCCCTGCTGGACGCCGCCGGCCCGCTGGACGGCCTGATCGTCGCCAGCCCGTCGAATCCCACCGGCACGGTGCTGGGCGCGGCCGAGTTGCGCGCCCTGTCCGACTGGTGCGCGGGGCGCGGCGTGCGGCTGGTGGCGGACGAGATCTATCACGGCATCACCTATGACGGCCCGGCTGCCAGCGCCGCCGGGCTGGGCGGGCATGTGATCCTGGTGAACAGCTTCTCGAAATATTTCAGCATGACCGGCTGGCGGCTGGGCTGGATGGTGGTGCCGCCCGACCTGTTGCGGTCGGTGGAATGCCTGGCCCAGAACATGTTCATCTCGCCGCCCTCGCTCAGCCAGCATGCGGC
>CAYOKN010000230.1:2349-5020 GCA_964404545.1 uncultured Rhodospirillaceae bacterium
CACTTCCTGCAGCATCTCGTCCGAGGTCTTGAAGACCGTGGCGTTCTGGCTGTAGGCCTTCTGGGTCATGATCATGCGGCTGAACTGCTCGGCCATATCCACGTTCGACCCCTCCAGGCTGCCGGGTACGAAAGCCGTGGCCATGGAGGCGTCATCCACCTCGGAAATGGTCAGGTCGCCCGCGTCCACGGTCTGGCCGAACATGGTGCCCTGACGTGGGTCCAGTTCATTGGCGTTGGTGAAGTTGGCGATGGGCAACTGGAACAGGTCGCGGGTCTGGCCGTTGGAATAATAGGCGCTCATCACGCCATTTTCGTCAAACCGGGCGCTGACGAAATAGCCCGCGCCATAGCCGTTCTGCACCACCTGGCCGGCCTGCGGGCCGGTATCCGAGAACTGGGTCACGTTGCTGAGATCCAGGGCGATGGTGGACGGACCGGCGCCGGTGGTCCAGGTGATGTTGGCCGTAAGCGTCCCCCCCGTCGGCGACGTCATCTGGCCTTCTCCGTTGAACACCGCCGTGGTGGTGGTGGCCGAAGTGCCGTCATCGGGATTGATGGTCACGGTCCAGGTGTTGGGCGCGCCGCTGGTGTCGGGCGTGAAGGTCACCGCCACATTCTTGGCATTGAATTGATCGTCATAGATCGCCATCCACAGCTTCTGCGGCTGGGTGGCTCCGGCCGCGATATTGCCGTGCATCTCCACCGAGGTGGTGGCGGACCCGTCGATCATCTGGTCGGGCTCGTAATAGACCGGCCGCAGGGACGCCAAGGTGGTGGTGCGGTTGAAGGCGCCATTGGCGTCCGCCTGCCAGCCCTGCAGGAAGTTACCGCCGGAATCCACCAGATAATTCTCGCGCTGGCCGTCGCCATTGCCGTCCATCAGGCGATAGGTGAAAGCGCCATTGCGGGTGAACAGGGTCTCGCCCGAGCCGTTCAGTTGGGTGTTCACGATGAACATGCCCTTGCCGTTGATGGCCATGTCCGACCAACGGTCCGAGCCCAGGATCAAGCCCTGCTTCTCGACGAACTGACGGTCTGCGGCGCGGGTGCCGAAGATGTCGAACTTGCCGCCGCCCAGGGACTCCGACAGGTTCGTCTTGAAATTGGTCTCCATCCGCTTGTAGCCGGTGGTGTTCACATTGGCGATGTTCTGCGACACCGTCCCCATGGCATGGCTGTGCGCCATCATGGCCGATGATGAATTGATGAACGATCCCCAAACCATGGCGAACCTCTTTGTCGGACGGACTTCGGGCGGACGGATTTCCGCCCCGACCCTCTTGCAGGGGGTGTGCCAGACCGCAACCGACTGAAAAACAACGAATTTACTGCAAAGAGAACTGGGCAGTTTCTGCCCGAACGGTCCGCCCCCCGGCAAGAATTGCCGCTTAGGCAGCAATTCCTGCATAGGGCATAAAAAAGGCGACGGCGGGGTTTCCCCCGACGTCGCCCGTGACAAATACCGAAAACGCTTACTTCTCGAAGGTGATTTCCACCCGGCGGTTCTTGGCCTCGGGCTTGCCGTCGGGGGTCTTGACCGCCAGCATGGTCTCGCCGAACGCCTTGGCGTCCAGCACCTTGGCGGAGACGCCCATCTTGCCCAGTTCCTGGGCCACGGCTTCGGCACGCTTGATCGACAGGGACTGGTTGGACTTGCCGTCGCCGGCCGAGTCGGTGTGGCCGGTCACGAAGATGTTGGCGGGCTTGTCCATGCCCTGGTCCTTGGCCACCTGGGCCAGCACCTTCATGGCGTCGGCGGTCAGGGCGGATTTGCCGAAGTCGAAATAGACCACATAGCTCTTGGCGGTCTTCATGGCCATCGGCTTGGCCACGCACAGCGGGATCGCCTTGTCATAGGCCGCCTTGTACATGGCGATGTGATCGGCCTGATGCCCTTCCTCCAACTGCTCGACCCAATGCTCGAACGAGACCTGGGCCTTGGCGCAGGGCATGGGCGCATCCTTGGGGGCCGTGGTGGCCAAAGCGGCGGTCAGGGCCCCATGGGCGGCCACGGCGTCCTTGGCCATCACCCCGCGCTCGGACGGCGCCTGGGGCGCCATCGCCTTGCCGGACGCAGCCATGCGGGCGCGCTCGGTGAAGAAGGCGACCGAGTCATAGTCCACCTCGCCCTTCTCGAAGCGGGCGCTTTCCACATATTCGGTCTGCAGGGCCTTGGTGAAGGCATCGCCGCTCGCCGGCGTACCGGCGACGCCATCGATATCCCACTGCGAGGCGCAGGCGCCCAGACCGAGGACGGCGAAACCGGCAATGGCTCGGGACAGAATCTTCATGGGCGTTCTCCTCATTCTTTATGCAGCCCTGCTCGCAACCGGGCCTTGTCAGTCGGGCCGAAGCGAAAGCATCGCCCAGGACGAGGCACCCAGGACGAGGCGCCCATGCCGGACGCCGTACCCAACCGCAGGAAGAAAAACATGCTACCGCCTATTGGCCTCATGGAGAAGCCATAGTTGTTGCCCAATCGACTATGCCATTCGGCTAAAAAAAAGCCCCCGGCCCATTGCATCGGGCCGGGGGCTGCGAAAAACCGGGCGGTACCAGCTGCTAGGCCAGGGCGCCCACGATTTCCTCGGTCACTTTCTTGGCGTCGCCAAACAGCATCATGGTGTTGTCGCGGAAGAACAGCTCGTTCTCCACGCCGGCATAGCCGG
>CAYOKN010000231.1:0-5001 GCA_964404545.1 uncultured Rhodospirillaceae bacterium
TCGCCAACACCTTGAACGAGGTGCTGCAGCCCAAGGGCGTCGCGGTGGTGATCGAAGCCGCCCACCAGTGCATGACCACTCGCGGCGTGCGCAAGCCCGGCGTCACCATGGTCACCAGCCGCATGCTGGGCGCCTTCCGCGAAAACCACTCCACCCGCCGCGAATTCATGAGCCTGATCGGTACCCCGACCAGTTCGCTGTCGAATATCTGAACCGGCGCTGCGGCCTTCGCCCTTGGCGCCTAGGCCGGCGCGCCGGTCACGCGCGCCAGCAGGGCTTCCACGCGGTCATAGCAGCGTTGGACCTGGGCGCAGGGCTTTTCCTGGGCGCAATTGATCACAGCCGCCAGCGGATCGAACAGGTCGTCGGTGACATGGCCGCGGTCGACCAGGCATTCCAGGCGGTCCAAAACCTGGGCGCAGGGCAGGTCGGCCTCGGCCGCGCCCGCAAAAGAAGTGTCATGAACCTGCAACATTCCCCCCTCAAAACCAAATATTGGTCGTGTTCCCTCACTGCACAAAGTGCCACCGGACGCACTTGGCAACAATTGAGAGTACCGCAGGGGTGTAATGTGAATTTATATTAGCTTTATTACATTTGGCATAGTTTCGCTTATTATATCTACGCCAAAAGTTATTATTCCGCCCTAAGCCGAATACTCCGCCCAGCAGTTAGGCGTTTCCCATACCCGCACAATCTTTAGGCGCGCATGGCCATCCGAGCGGTCTGCCACCGGGCCTTGCAGGCGCTGGAACCAATGGCGGGCCAGACATTCCGCGGTGGGCTGGAACGGCACCACATACAGCTTGGTGGACAGCCGGGTGCGGGTGGTGGCCAGCCAGCCGGTCTCGGCCACTTCCCGGCCCACTTCCTCCAGCCAGGCGGCCGGGTCCATGTCCATGGGGGCGAACATGGCCAAAAGCTCGCGGTCGTCCGCCGAGGCGATGAAGCCATGGTCACAGGGGACATCGATGACGGCCATCATCTCGTCCTTCAGAAAGCCGAAATCCACCGCCATGTCGGTCTGTTCACCGGCCTCCTGCAGGCGCCCGGCCTCGGCCACGGCCTCGATGGTGTAGCGGTGGCCATGCACATGGCGGCATTTGGACCCATGGGTCATGATGCGATGGCCGGCATCGATGCCGATCTGGCGGGCGACAGTATAGCTCATGGGATTCCCAAATATTTATGGGTCTGCAGGGACAGGCGCCAGGACGGATGGTCCAGACAATACTGGACCGCCGCCCGGGTATTGGCCTCCCGGTCCGGGCCGTCCATGGGTTGCAGCAAATAATGGCGGAAGGGCAGGGCCAGCAGCGTTTCGGGTTCGATCCCGGCCTGGGGCCAGACCAGCTTGCATTCGTCGCCGCCGGTGACGGCCAGGGCGGTGCCGGCCTTGGGGCTGACGCACAGCCAGTCGATGCCGGGCGGCGGCGGAACGGTGCCGTTGGTCTCCACGGCGATCTCGAAGCCCTGATGGTGCAGGGCGTCGATCAACGCCGGGTCCAATTGCAGCAGCGGCTCGCCGCCGGTGCAGACCACCAGCGGATGGCCGCCCTTGGGCCAACGCGCGGCCACGGCGCGGGCCAATTCCTCGGCCGTGGCGAACCTGCCGCCGCCGGGGCCGTCGGTGCCCACGAAGTCGGTGTCGCAGAACCGGCACTCGGCGGCCGCGCGGTCCTGCTCGCGGCCCGTCCACAGATTGCAGCCGGCAAAGCGGCAGAACACCGCAGGCCGCCCCGCATTGGCGCCTTCGCCCTGCAGGGTATAGAAGATTTCCTTGACCGCATACATGGCTAGCCTGCCTTGCGCCAGCGGGCCCAGCCCGCGGCCCGCAGTTCGCAGGCCGGGCAATCGCCGCAGCCGAAGCCCCAGTCATGGCGCCGCGAGCGGTCGCCCTTGTAGCAGCTGTGCGAATGGTCGCGGATCAGTTCCACCAGCGCCTCGCCGCCCAGCCCGTGGGCCATGGCCCAAGTGTCCGCCTTATCGATCCACATGAGCGGCGTCTCGACCACGAAGCGGCTCTGCATGCCCAGATTCAGGGTCACTTGCAGCGCCTTCAGGGTGTCGTCGCGGCAGTCGGGATAGCCCGAATAATCGGTCTCGCACATGCCGCCCACCAGATGCTTCAAGCCCCGGCGATAGGCCACGGCGGCGGCATAGGTGAAGAACAGCAGGTTGCGGCCGGGCACGAAGCTGTTGGGCAGGCCGTTCTCCTGCATGGTGATGGCCACCTCGCGGGTCAGCGAGCAGTCGGACACGGCGCCCAGCGAACGCATGTCGATCTTATGGTCCTCGCCCAGCCGCTGGTCCCAGTGGGGAAAGGCGCCGCGCAGGGCCTCGATCAGGGCCAGCCGGCAGTCCAGCTCCACGGCATGGCGCTGGCCATAATCAAACGCCACGGTCTCGACGCGGGAAAAGCGCGACAGCGCCCAGGCCAGGCAGGTTGCCGAATCCTGCCCGCCCGAGAACAGCACCAGGGCGCCGTCGCCGTTCATTTCCATCACCCCCGCAGGGTGCCGCCGGTGGCCTTGGTCACCGCGTCCACCACCTTCTTGCCCACCGCCTCGATCTCGGCGTCGGTCAGGGTCTTTTCGGTCGGCTGCAGGGTGACCGCGATGGCGATGGACTTCTTGCCCTCGCCCACATGCGGCCCCTCATAGACGTCGAACACCGACACCTCGGTGATCAGCGCCTTGTCGGCGCCCTTGGCGGCCTTGACCAGCTTCTCGGCCTCGACGCCCTGGTCCAGCACGAAGGCGAAGTCGCGCTCCAGCGGCATCAGGCTGGAGGCCTTCAGGGCCGGCTTGGCCTTGGTGGGCTTGGCCTTGGGCGCCGGGATGGCGTCCAGGGACAGCTCGAAGCCCACCACCGGGCCCTTCACGTCCAGCGCAGCCAGAACCTTGGGATGGATTTCGCCAAAGCTGGCAATCACCTTGGGGCCCAGGCGCAAGCAGCCCGAGCGGCCGGGATGATACCAGCCGGGCGCATCGGCGCTGACCTGCAGGGTCTCGGTGGGGCCGCCCGCCGCCTGGATGGCGGCGATGGCGTCGGCCTTGGCGTCGAACACATCCACGGCGCGCGGCGCCTCGGACCAATGGCGCGGGCCGGTGCGGCCCGAGCGCAAGCCCACGGCCATGTGGCGCTGGTCATCGGGCTTGTCGCTGGCGAACACCGGGCCCAGCTCGAACAGCGCCACATCCTTCTGGCCCCGGTCGGCATTGCGGCCGGCGGCCAGGATCAGATTGGGCAGGATGCTGGGCCGCATCTCGTCCAGGTCGGCCGAGATGGGATTGGCCAGGCGCAGTTCCGGCTTGGCGCCGCCGAACAGTTCGGCGAAGCCCGACGGCATGAAGGACCAGGTCACCGCCTCGACCATGCCGCGGGCGGCCAGGCCCCGGCGCACCGCCGAGGCCTTGCGCTGGTCGGCGGTCAGGATCGGCTTGGGCAGGGCGTCACGCGGCAGCGGGGTGGCCGGGATGTTGTCATAGCCATGGACGCGCAGGACCTCTTCCACCAGGTCGTGCTCGGCGGTGATGTCGGCGCGCCAGGACGGCGGCTGCACCATCAGGGTGCCGCTCTCGCCCTGGGTCACCAGGCAGCCCAGCCCGATCAGGATGGCTTCCATCTCGGCCTGGGGCAGATGCACGCCGCCCAGCTCGCGCACCCGCTCGGGGCGGAAGGCGACAATGCGGCGCCAGTCCGGCTCGGCGCCGGCGATCACCGGCTCAGAGGCCTCGCCGCCGCACAGGTCCAGGATCATGCGGGTGGCCAGTTCCATGGCCGGGACGCAAAAGGCCGGGTCCACACCGCGCTCGAAGCGATAGCGGGCGTCGGACTCGATGCCCAGCTTGCGGCCCGTGGCGGCGATGCGCACGGGGTCGAACAGGGCGGCCTCCAGGAACACATTCACCGTGCCCTCGGTGCAGCCGGTCTCCAGCCCGCCCATGACGCCGCCGATGCCCACCGGGCCCTTGTCGTCGGCGATGACGCAAACGGTCTCGTCCAGCTCATAGCTCTTGTCATTCAGCGCCAGCAGGGTCTCGCCGGCCCGGCCCAGGCGGGCCTGGATACTGCCGGTCAGCTTGTCGGCGTCGAACACATGCAGCGGCCGGTCCAGTCCCACGGTGAAGAAATTGGTGATGTCCACCAGGGCCGAGATGGGGCGCAGGCCCACGGCATTCAGCCGGTCCTTCAGCCATTGCGGGCTTTCGCCGTTCTTGACGCCGCGGATATAGCGGCCGGCGAACAGCGGGCAGGCGTCGGCGGTCTCGGTGCCGAAATTCAGCGCCACCTGCACCGGGCTGGCGAAGCTGGCCGGCACCGGAGGGGTGGGCAGCGGCTTCAAGGTGCCCATGCCGCTGGCCGCCAGGTCGCGGGCGATGCCGCGAACGCCCAGGCAGTCGGCGCGGTTGGGAGTGATGGAAATCTCGATCATGGGATCGAAACTGATGGCGTCGGTCAGCGCGGTGCCCGGGACCAGAGCGGCATCCAGCTCGGCGATGCCCTCATGGTCCTCGCCCAGATTCAGCTCACGCCACGAGCACATCATGCCCTGGGACTCGACCCCGCGCACATTGCCCTTCTTCAGCTTGTCGCCGGTGACGGGGATGCGCACGCCGGGCTGGGCCAGGATCACCTTCAGGCCGGCGCGGGCATTGGGGGCGCCGCACACCACCTGCAGCAGCTGGCCGCCATTGTCCACCTTGCAGACGCGCAGGCGGTCGGCATCAGGATGCTTCTCGGCCTCCAGCACATGGCCGACCACGAAGCCGGACAGCTCGGCGGCGGGGTCCTCGACCGCCTCCACCTCGAGGCCCAGCATGGTCAGGCGGGCCGAGATCTGGTCCAGGCTGGCGTCGGTGTCCAGATGCTCTTTCAGCCAGGAAAGGGTGAACTTCATCGCGACAGGCCCCCGGTCAGAGTGGGAACGTCCAGCGGCACGAAGCCGTAATGCTTCAGCCAGCGCAGATCGGCGTCAAACAAGGTGCGCAGGTCGGG
>CAYOKN010000232.1:0-5000 GCA_964404545.1 uncultured Rhodospirillaceae bacterium
GCAGGGCAGGATGGTCGGAGCGGCGGGATTCGAACCCACGACCCCTAGTCCCCCAGACTAGTGCGCTAACCGGGCTGCGCTACGCTCCGACCGTGCCCTGCGGGTGAGGGCGGAACATAGCCATGTTTGCCGGGGAACGCAACACGCCATTTTGGGCCCGGATGAATTTTTTTAACCGGTCCGGTCCAAGGGACCTTCCCAAGCTCGATGATTGCCGGACCGGGGCCGGAAAATCATTGGAAACAGAGGTTTAGATGGCAATGGTGGGATGCTGCGTCAAGCCCGGTCAGGACGCGGAGGCGCGCCCTGCTCAGTCGGCCAGGGCCGAGGCCAGGAGGTCGCGCAATTCCAGAAGGTCCTCGAGGATGGCGCGCAGGTCGCAGGAATCGGAGGCCAGGGCCGGAGCCTGCTCGACCATCTCCGCCACGGCGGCCATCTCCACGGCAGGCAGGATGGGCGCAGCCGCCACGGGCTGGGCCGGCTCGTCCAGGGGCAGGCCGGGCGCCGCCGGCGGGCCGTCATGGGCCACCACGGCCTTGACGCCGCTGTCGCGCAGCAGCTTCTGCACGCCCTTGATGGTATAGCCGTCCTTGTAGAGCAGGTCGCGGATGCGGCCCAGCAGGGCCATGTCCTCGGGCCGGTAATAACGCCGCCCCCCGCCCCGCTTCAGCGGCTTGATCTGGGTGAATTTGGATTCCCAAAAGCGCAGCACATGCTGCGGCACCGCCAATTCCTCGGACACCTCGGAAATGGTGCGGAAAGCGGTGTCCGACTTGGCGACGCGCCGCGCGGTGGCGGCGGCCTGATCGGCTGCCGGCTGCTCCATGGCTTATTTCCCGCTACGGGCGGCGCCCTTGACGCCGTTGATCTGGTTCTTCAGCAATTGCGACGGCCGGAACACCAGAACCCGGCGCGGCAGGATCGGAACCTCCTCGCCAGTCTTGGGATTGCGGCCGACCCGCTGGCCCTTGCTGCGGATGGAAAAGCTGCCGAAAGAGGAAATCTTCACGGCCTCGCCCCGCTCAAGCGCGCCGGAAATCTCGTCCAGCACCTGCTCCAGCAGGTCCGCCGACTCGTTGCGCGACAGGCCTACCTCTTGATAGACCGCCTCGGACAGCTGGGCGCGCGTGATGGTTTTTTCGCTCATGCCAACACCCCTAAGGACAGCGGGAACGACTGACCCTACAGCGCGCCGGGAAAGCGGTCAATATCAAAGGTTTGGAGGCCGACCTTGAGGCGGTCTGCCTACATGCGCACCAGGACGGAGCCCCAGGTGAAGCCGCCGCCCATGGCTTCCAGCAGAACCAACTGGCCCGACTGGATTCGGCCGTCATGCACGGCCTCGGACAGCGCCAGTGGGATCGAGGCGGCCGAGGTGTTGGCATGGCGGTCGACGGTAACCACCACCTTGTCCAGGCCCAAGCCCAGCTTCTTGGCAGTTCCCTCGATGATGCGGCGATTGGCCTGGTGCGGCACCAGCCAGTCCACGTCGGCGGCTTGGATGCCGTTGAACTTCAAGGCCTCGTTCACGGCCTGGGTCAGGTTGACCACGGCGTGGCGGAAAACCTCGCGGCCTTCCATACGCAGCTTGCCGGTGGTCTGCGTGGAAGACGGGCCGCCATCCACCTGCAGCAGGTCGTAATAGCGGCCGTCGGAATGCAGATGGCTGGACAGCACGCCGCGATCGGCCACGCTCCCCTGCCCTTCACCGGCCCGCAACAGAACGGCGCCTGCACCGTCGCCGAACAGCACGCAGGTGCCGCGATCCTCCCAATCCAGGAGGCGGCTGAAGGTCTCGGCACCAATCACCAGCGCGGTCTTGACCTGGCCGGCCTTGATGAAATTGTCCGCGGTGGCCAGGGCATAGACAAACCCCGAGCAGACCGCCTGCACATCAAAGGCAAAGCCCCGGGTCAGGCCCAGCTTGGCCTGCACCTTGGTCGCGGTGGACGGAAATGTGTTATCCGGGGTGGCGGTGGCCACCACGATCAGATCCACCTCGTCCGCCGGCACCCCGGCATGGGACAGCGCCGCCAGAGCTGCGCTGGTCGCGAGGTCAGAGGTGTTCTGGCCCTCGGCGGCGATGCACCGCTGGCGGATGCCGGTGCGCTCCTGGATCCAATCGTCCGAGGTATCCACCAGGCGCGCCATCTCGGCATTGTCGAGCACGCGCTCGGGCAGATAGGCGCCGACGCCCAGGATCTGGCTGCGGATGGTCATTAGGCGCTGGCAGCCTGTGCAGGGGGTTCGTCGGTACGCAGACGGGCGAAGTCGCGCTTGATCTTTTCGTTGAAGCCGTTGGCCACCAGGTCGATGGCCACGGCGATGGCATTCGAGAAGCCGATGGCGTCAGTGCCGCCATGACTTTTGACCGCAATGCCGTTCAAACCCAGGAACATGGCACCGTTATAACGCCGCGGGTCGGTGCGCATCTTGACCTTCTTCAGCGCACCCCGGGCCAGCAGATAGCCCACCTGGGCCAGCCACGAGCTTTGGAAGGCGTCGCGCAGGAAGCGGGTATAGAGCTTGGCGGTGCCCTCGGCGGTCTTCAGCGCCACATTACCGGTGAACCCGTCAGTAACGATCACATCCACGGTGCCCAGGCCGATGTCATTGCCTTCCACGAAACCGCGGAAATCAATGGGCAGCTTGCTTTCACGCAGGATGTTGGCCGCCCCGCGCACCGCCTCGTTGCCCTTGATGTCCTCGGACCCGATGTTCAGGAGGCCGATGCTCGGCTTTTCAAGCCCCAGGATGGTGCGGGCAAAGACCTCGCCCATGACCGCGAACTCCACCAGGTTGTTGGCGTCGCAGTCCACGTTGGCGCCCAGGTCGAGCATCACGCTCTCACCGCGCTCGGTCGGGAAAAAGCCGGCAATGGCCGGGCGGTCGATGCCGGGAATGGTCCGCAGCACGAACTTGGACACGGCCATCAAGGCGCCGGTATTGCCGGCGGACACCACGCCCTGCGCCTCGCCCTTGGCGACGGCATCAACCGCCAGCCACATGGACGAGGTGCGGCCGGTGCGAAGCACCTGGCCGGGCTTGGCATCAGCGGCCACGGCGTCAGGCGTGTGCCGCACGACGGCACAGTCCTTCAGCTCGGGAGCCGCGGCCAACAGGGGATCCAGGCGGGCCTGGTCCCCGAACAGCAGGAAGCTGGCCTGAGGGAAGCGCTCATGCGCCAGCCTCAAACCTTCGACGACCACTTGCGGCGCGTAATCGCCGCCCATGGCGTCAAGCGCGATGGTGAGCTTCGAGCTCAAAGCAGTCCTCGTCACCAGCGGTGAAAGGGGAATCTGCCCTTAGGCAGTGGCCTCGCCCTGGGAGACAACTTCGCGGCCGTCATAGTGACCGCAAGAGCCGCACACATGATGGGGCAGCTTCAGCTCGCCGCAGTTCGGGCATTCCATGCTGGTGACCGACGCGAGGGCATGATGCGCACGGCGCATGTCGCGACGGGACTTGGAGGTTTTCTTCTTCGGAACAGCCATTTCAGTTACTCACTCTGGGCGCCGGAATTCGGAAGGCAGCTTTATTAACGAAAAACCGACCGGGGGGCAAGCCGAATGCTGGACTAATCCCCAGTTTTCTTCAAAACGGCCAGCTTGGCGAAGGGATTGGGCCGTTCCGGCGCCTCTTCCTCCTGGTCATCATCCCCCATTTGGGGTATTTCCGCACCTGCTTTGCGCGGAAAAGGATCGAGGCCAAGGGCCAAATGTTCGGCCACCGCCTCGCCCAGATCGATCTGTCCGCCCTGAATGGGCTCGGGCGGGTCCTCGGCATCCAAAGACAGATGCAACTCGGCCGGGTCATCGGAAATCTGGCCGGGCGGCGCATAGACCAAGGTGAAATCCTCGGACACGGTCTGCGGCACCGGCTCCAGGGTGATCACGCAGGTCTGCACCACCTTGGCGTCCAGATGGCCGGACAGCCGAATCAGACGGCCGCCAGCGATCCGCTTCAGATGCAGCCGGGCCGACAGGGAGTCCACCGAAACCACGCCGAATCGCTTGGCCAGGGCCTTGCGCTCCTCGGGCTTGGCCGTGATCTCGCGTTCCTCTTCAGGAGACAGGGCGTCCACCACGACGGGGCGCGAGAATTCGGGCTCGGGCATCTGGGTCATTGCGCCGGCTCCGGCACCGGGGCAAAGGCGATCTTGCCGCCCGACAGATCCTGCCCGGCCAGTGTCTCCTGCTGGCGCCGCACATAGGCGCGCAGGATGGCCACCGCGCCGTCCGGCGCCTCGTCGCCGCGATAGACATTGCGGTGCAAGGCGTCTTCGAGCGCCGTGTCCTCGGCGGCGGTGTCATAGGCCTGCAGGCGGCCGTTCAGGGCCTTGATCATCTTCTTGACCTTGGGCCCCACCCCCATGTCCGAGACGCCCAGTTCGCGCAGATTCACCTCGAAATCAGCGAACATCAGGTCATAGAGCACCTGCGACAGGTCGCTCTGGCCCTGGGTCTTCAATCGCTGCATCACCAGAAACGCATGCAGGGCGATCACGTCGAACCTGCCGTCCATGGTGTCGGCCACGCCGAGGCGGTCATAGAACCAGGGATCGCGGGCCTGGTTGACCAGCGCGATGTAAAGATCGGTTGCCTCGTCCTGATGACGGGGCTTTGAAAACAGCTTGAAGAAAGGCATTTGAAGTCCCTGGGGGATCCCTCGGTGGTGCACCGCCTGCATTCATTGACAAAGCGGCGCGACGTAAGTCACTCTTCGGCACACTATCGGCTGGGGCCAGACATCCCGTCAATCCCCGCAGCCGTGATCACATCAGACCATGTGATGATGGGAATGACCCGCTTCCAGACCGCCCGCCTGTTTTTTGCCGCCACCGCCCTCGCCACCCTGACCGCTGCCTGCGCGCCGCAGACCGACGTGCGCGGCAATCTCCCGCCGGTCGAGCGCCTGGCCCAGATCAAACCCGGCAAGATGAACCGCGACGACGTGGCCACCCTGCTGGGCAGCCCGGCCAGCACCGGCGCCTGGGACGA
>CAYOKN010000233.1:0-4993 GCA_964404545.1 uncultured Rhodospirillaceae bacterium
GCCGCCGCCGGCGTCAGCTTCGTCCCCACCTTCCGCATGCTGATCTCGGAGCTTTAAGCCATGCGCCGTGTTCTTTCCGTCCAGCTGCTGACCGCCACCATGCTGTCGGCCCTGCCCGGCTCGGCCCTGGCCCAGAGCATCGACTATGGCAGCCTGCGCTCGCTGTTCGGCGAGCCTGTCACCACCTCGGCCACCGGCGCGCCGCAGCGTTCCACGGACGTGCCCGTGACCATGGAGATCATCAGCGCCGAGCAGATCAAGCGCATGCCGGCGGTGGATCTGGCCGGCGTGCTGGGCAATGTCATCGGCGTGGACGTCAACCAGTCCACCCTGGCCTCGCCCGATATCGGCATCCACGGCTACAACCAGCCCTATTCGCCCCGTCTCTTGGTGCTGGTCAATGGCCGCCAGGTCTATCTGGACCATTTCTCCATGACCGCCTGGAACACGCTTCCGGTGGTGCTGGACGAAATCCAGCAGATCGAGGTGATCAAGGGCCCCAACACCGCCCTGTTCGGCTTCAACGCCGTCTCGGGCGTGGTCAATATCGTCACCGTGAACCCGCTGTTCGACGACCGCAGCACCGCCGCCGTCACCGTGGGCACCCAGGAGCACCGCCAGGGCACCGCCGCCGTCAGCAAGAAACTGAGCGACAAGGTCGGCCTGCGCCTGTCGGCCGACGCCCTGAATGCGCGCGAGTTCGCCTCGGGCCAGCGGGCCTATGAGAACGGCTTCGTGCAGGACATCGAGCGCCGTACCCTGGCCGGCGAGGTCTTGGCCCAGGTGACACCCGACATCCAGGCCGGCCTGGAACTCACCCATGCCGAAACCGAGCAGACCGACTTCCTGCCCTTCCCCGGCGTGGGGCTGGCCGATTTCCAGACCAGTTCGGTGCGGGCCACAACCGCCGCCAATACGGGCATCGGCCTGGTCAAGGCACAGATCTACCACAACTGGCTGAACAGCTCGGTGACCTCGCCGGGCACCGGCTATGTGCCGCTGGACAACGCGGTGACCGTGGCCCAGATCGAGGACCTGTTCAAGATCGGCGCCGACCACACCTTCCGCCTGTCCGGCGAATACCGTCATAACGAGTTGGACACCACCCCCACCACCGGGGCCCAGGTGGGCTATGACGTCTATTCGGCCTCGGGCATGTGGGACTGGGCCCTGACGCCCAAGCTGAATGTGACCAGCGCCCTGCGCCTGGACCATCTGGCGCTGTACCGGGACGGCCCGATGCCGGCCTTCTCGCCCTTCACCAAGGCCGACTACGACCGCGACGACACCAGCTATGGCTATAATCTGGGCGCGGTCTATCGCCTGACCGACCTGGACACCCTGCGGGCCTCCTCCAGCCGCGGCATCCAGGTGCCCAGCCTGATCGAGCTGGGCTACCAGCAGCCGGGCGGCCTGGATACCCTGGGCAATCCCCACCTGCTGCCCACGGTGGTGACCAACCAGGAACTGGGCTATGACCGCCGCCTGCCCGATCTGGAAATGCTGGCCCGGCTGTCGGTCTTCCACCAGGAAACCGAAAACATCAAGAGCCTGCCGGGCAACCAAGCCGATAACGGCAATGACCGCTGGTATCAGAATGTGGGCTCGTCCCGCTCCAACGGCCTGGAAGGCTCGCTGCGCAACCAGGGCAGCGGCCCCTGGCGCTGGCGCGTGGCCTATGCGTTCATCCATGTGAATGACAGCCTGCGGGTGAACCGGAACGGCCTGACCCACTCCACCGACTTCGAGCGGTCCACCCCGCAACACCAACTGAAGGCGAATATCGGTTATGGCTGGGACCAGTGGACCTTCGACACCTATGGCGTGCTGACCTCGGGGTCCGATCATCTGCGCATGACCAACCCCACCACCGGCGCGCTGGAGTGGCAGCGGGTGTCGCCCTATCTGACCCTCAGCGCGCGGCTGAACTACATGCCCACCGACTGGACCACCCTGTCCCTGATCGGCCAGGATATCAGCCAGGTGAGCCACAAGGAAAATGCCGGCCTCGAGAACGAGCGCCGGGTCCTGTTCCGGGCCAGCGCCGGGTTCTGAGGCAAAGGGCAAATGGCCGGGAACCCGGTCGCGGTGTGCCAGACCGTCCCCCGAACACGAGTGTAAAACCGGCTCCGGGAAACTGTAAAACCAGCCCCGCCGGCCACGACACAGAAAACCCCGGAAAGCCAGGCTTTCCGGGGTTTCTGAACTTGGTGGGCGCACAAGGACTCGAACCTTGGACCCGCTGATTAAGAGTCAGCTGCTCTACCAACTGAGCTATGCGCCCCCAGTGGGGAGGCCCGGTTTGTAGCAAAGGCGGGAGAGGGCTGCAAGGGGTTTTTTGCGATAATCGGAAATCCCTTGGCTCAGTCGTCGCCGCCCCCGCCGGCGATGCCGCGGCGGCCGATGTGGATGTCGCGGTGGACATGCACGCTCATCACCAGGCCGAAGCCGAACAGCAGGGTCAGCATGGCGGTGCCGCCATAGGAGATCAGCGGCAGCGGCACGCCCACCACGGGCAGCAGGCCCATGACCATGCCCACATTGATGAACACATAGAGGAAGAAGGTGGAGGCGATGCCCAGGGCCACCAGGCGGCCGAACTGGCTGCGGCTGCGCAGGGCGATGGCGTAGGTGGCGGCGATCACCAGGCCATAGAGCAGCAGCAGGAACACGCCGCCCACCATGCCCCATTCCTCGGCGAACATGGTGAAGATGAAGTCGGTCTGCTTTTCCGGCAGGAAGTTCAGATGGCTTTGGGTTCCGGACAGGAAGCCCTTGCCGAATACCCCGCCCGAGCCCAGGGCGATCTTGGACTGCATGATGTGATAACCCGAGCCCAGCGGGTCGCTTTCCGGGTTCAGAAAGGTCAGCACGCGCTTTTGCTGATATTCATGCATGAAGTTCCAGAGCACCGGCATGGCCGCCGCCACCGTTCCCAGCACCACGGCGAACTTCCACAGCCGCACACCGGCCAGGAAGAACATCACGCCGCCGGTCATGGTGATCATCATGGCGGTGCCCAGATCGGGCTGCTTCAGCACGAACGCTACCGGCGCGAACACCAGGATGATGGGCGGCAGCAGGAATAGCGGCCGGCCCACATCCTGGATGCTGGCGCCGTGAAAATAGCGGGCCAGCACCAGCACGATGGCGATTTTCATGATTTCCGAGGGCTGCAACTGGATGAAGCCCAGGTCGATCCAGCGCTGGGCGCCCATGCCGATGGTGCCGCGCACCTCCACCGCCACCAGCAGGATGATGCCCACCACATAGATGGCGTAGGACCAGGCCATCCATTTACGGATGTCGATGACCGCCACGCCGAGCAGCACGATGAAACCGACGGCGAAGCGCAGCATCTGACGGTCGGCCCAGGGATCCAGGTCACCCCCGGCGGCGGAATAGAGGGTCAGCCAGCCCACGCCCGCGACGCTGATAAGCAGCAGGGCGTAGGTCCAGGAGATGTGCCACAGCTTGTCGCGGATGCCCATTTCGGCCCGGTTCAAGCGCACGGTGGATCGCGGCCGCATCATCTGGCATCACCCGACGGAATGGGGGGAATGGTCGTGGCCATGGTCATGATCATGGCCGAGATCATGGCTGTGGCCGGAGTCGTCCATCAGCACGCCCAGGCGCATGGGCTGGCCCAGTTGGCCGGCGGTGCGGGCGGCCTCGCGCTTCTGCACTTCCAGCATGATGTCGCGGGCGATGGGCGCGGCCACCGCCGAGCCGCCGCCGCCATGCTCGACCACCACGGCGATGGCATAGCGCGGCGCATGTTCGGGCGCATAGGCCACGAACAGCGCATGGTCGCGCTCCTTCCAGGGCAGGTCCTCGTTCTTCTTCACGCCGGTTTCCCGCTCGCGCGCCGAGATGCGGCGCACCTGGGCGGTGCCGGTCTTGCCCGACAGCTCGAAGCCCGGCGTGCCGATGCGCGCCTTGAAGGCGGTGCCGCCCGGCTCGTTGGACACCGCGTTCATGCCCCGGCGGGCCAGCGCCAGGGCCTGGGCGCTGATGCCCAGGGTGGGATAGTTGGGCTCGGGCCGGGGATAGGAGTGGATGCCCTCGATCCGGTCGCGGGTCACATGGGGCACCACTGCATAGCCGCCATTGGCCAGCCGCGCCGTCATGGTGCAGAGCTGCAGCGGCGTGGTCAGCACATAGCCCTGGCCGATGCCGTTGATCAGGGTCTCGCCGGGGTGCCAGACCTGCTTCAAGGCCTGTTTCTTCCAGGCCCGGCTGGGCACCACGCCGGCCCGCTCGCCGGGCAGGTCAATGCCGGTGGAAACGCCCAGACCGAAGCGGTTGGCCACCTCGGCGATGCGGTCCACACCCACGCGCCGGGCAATCTCGTAGAAATAGACGTCGCAGCTGAACTTCAGCGCCTGGATCATGTCCACCGCGCCGTGCCCGCCCTTCTTCCAGCAATGGAACTTGGCATTGCCCAGGCTCATATGGCCGGGGCACACCACCCGCTGATCCGGGGTGATCACGCCCGCCTCGAAGGCGGCGATGGCGGTGATCATCTTGAAGGTGGAGCCCGGGGGATACTGGCCGGCGATGGCCTTGTTGGTCAGCGGCGCCTTGGGATTGGTGATGAGTTCCTTCCACTCCTCGCTGGTCAGGCCCCGGTTGAAGGCATTGGGGTCGAAGGAAGGGGTGGAGGCCATGACGATGAGTTCACCGTTATGGATGTCCATGACGCAGACCGCGCCGGATTCATCGCCCAGGCGCTGGGCGGCGAATTCCTGCAGTTCCAGGTCCAGGGTCAGCTGCAGCTCGACGCCGGGCTCGCCCTCGTCACGGGCCAGCTCGCGGATCACCCGGCCCACCGAATTCACCTCTACCTGGCTGGTGCCGCCCTTGCCGCGCAGGGCCAGGTCATAGACCTTTTCGACGCCGCCCTTGCCGATGCGGAAGCCCGGCAGTTCCAGCAGTGGATCGGTGCTGCCGGTCAGGTCGTTCTCGGACACCGCCGCCACATAGCCCAGGA
>CAYOKN010000234.1:0-4938 GCA_964404545.1 uncultured Rhodospirillaceae bacterium
CGCTTCCGCTCGGCGATATGGTCCTCCAGATTGGCCAGGCTGGTGGTGGAGATCTCGGCGCAGACCTTGGCGCCCTTGGCGTCGTCCAGGCTGCGCAGCCCGGCGCTGGCCCGGGCGATGAAGGCCTGGCCGTCATAGAAATTGACGGCGACGAAATCCACCTTGAGGCCCGCATCCCGGGACAGGGTCCAGGTGGCGGTGCGCGCCAGCAGGTCCACCTGGCCCGAGGTCAGGGCCTCGAACCGGGTCTGGGCCGACAGGGGGATGAACCGCACCCGGCGCGAATCGCCCAGCGCGGCGGCGGCCACGGCCCGGCAATAGTCCACATCCAGGCCCACATGCTGGCCTGATTCGGTCACATCGGAAAAGCCGCTGGCCGGCGCGCCCACGCCGCAGACCAGCACGCCGCGCGCCCGCACCGAGTCCAACGTGCTGTCAGCCCGCGCCGCGCCGGCCAACACCGTCAGACAGGCCATCACCAGGCCGGCGAGAAGGGCGGGTGGGAAACGGCTCATTGCGGGCGGTTCCGAAAAAGCGTTAAACCTTATGGAGAGAACGCTATCATGAACGAACAAGCCGCCACAACGAAAGGCGGGCTAACCAGGCAGACCCGAAGGGACGGGCCGGCATGACAAGCGACGCGGGAGGACAGTCCCAAGCGGTGGGACATCAGCCGAACGGCAACGGCCACAAGGGCGTGCGCGGCCGGCTGTTCGGCTCGCTGCTGGCCGCCGCGGTCCTGACCATCCTGGCCGGCGCCATAGGCCTGGATGCCTTCCGGGGCATGCGCCATACCCTGAACGACATCACCAGCACCCACCTTCCGACCAGGGTGGCCGCCTATGAGCTGGCCCGCCAGGCCGAAGCGGTGGTGGCGGCGGTGCCGTCGGTGGCGGGCGCGCCCAATCACGCCGTGCGCGAGACCGCGCACCACCGGGTGCGCGACCAGGCGGCGCGCCTGGGCGAGCTTCTGGGCCAGCTGAGCGCCGCCCCCGGGGTGGATCAGGGGCTGGTGGACATCATCAGCGCCGAAAAGGCCGCCCTGGACCAGACCGGCGAGATGATCACCGAACTGGCCCGCGAACGCATCGACCTGGGGCTGCGCCAGGAGGTGGTGCTGGCCGACCTGACCGAACTGCGCGACCGTCTGTCGCAACAGGTGAGCGAGCCCGCCACCCGGGTGCTGCTGCGCGATGCCGACGAGGCGGTGGACCTGATGTTCATTGCCAGCGCCGACCCCTATCCCCACGGCCTGGCCGACCTGCGCGCCCGCGCCGAGGGCGCCCTGCAGCGCGCCTATCGTCAGGCCCAGGGGCTGCCCCAGTCGGGCCGGGTGATCGCATTGCTGCAGTCGGTGGAGAATCTGGGCCTGGGGCCCGACGGACTGCTGGAGCTGCGCCGGCGCGACCACGACATCGGCGCCCGCATCGACGGCCTGCTGGCCCGCCATGCCCATCTGTCCAGCCGGCTGGTGATGACCACCCAGGAACTGGTGCTGGCGGCCCGCGCCGGCATGGATCGCGCCGCCGCCGACGCGCGTTCGACCATCGACAGCCACAGCCACATCCTGGTGGCCCTGGCCTTGCTATGCGTGGCCGGCATGGGCGTGGTGATGTTCTATGTCTCGCGCCGCATCACCAGCCGCCTGGTGGCCCTGAGCGGCGCCATGATCGAAGGCGCTGGCGGCAAGCCGGTGTCCATCGAACTGGACGGCGATGACGAGATCACCGAGATGGGCCGCGCCCTAACGGTGTTCATCGAGACCCGCGACCGGGCCGAGGCGGCCTTGCGTGAAAGCGAACAGCGGTTCCGCGACGTGGTGGATGCCTCCAGCGAGTGGATCTGGGAAATGGACGCGGACCTGCGCTTTTCCTTCGTCTCCGAAGGGCGCAGCCAGATCGGCGCCATGCCGGTGCGGGCCATGCTGGGGGCCGGCACCGCCGACCTGAAAGACCGGTTCGGGCTGCAGGCCGACGACTGGAGCCATTATCAGGCGGACTTCCTGGCCCGGCGCGCCTTCCGCGGCTTTGCCTACCGCATTCCCGACGGCACCGACGGCTGGACCCATATCAAGCTGAGCGGCAAGCCCATCTTCGCCGCCGACGGCGCCTTCCGGGGCTATCGCGGCACCGGGATCGACATCACCGCCGAGGTGGAGGCCGAGGAGCGCGCCCGCTCGGCCCAGCGCCGCCTGACCGACGCCATCGAGAACATCCCCGAGGGCTTCGTCATCTGGGATGACGAGGGGCGGGCGATCCTGGCCAACAGCCGCTATCACAGCCTGTTCCCGTCGGCTGCCCGCCCGCCCGCCCGCGCCGGCGCCGGCGAGACGGTGGAGGTGGAGCATACCGGCCGCTGGCTGCAGATCCGCGAGCATGCCATGAATGACGGATCGGCGGTGGGCATCTATTCCGACATCACCGAGCTGAAGCTGCGCGAGCGCGCCCTGGTGAATTCCGAGGCACGCGCCGCCGAGGCCAATGCCCGCCTGCTGGACGCCATCGAAAGCATTCCCGAGGGCTTCATCCTGCTGGACGCCCAGGAACGGCTGGTGCTGTGCAACTCCAAGGCCATCGGCGACCTGGGCGCCATCACCACCCTGGCCCCCGGCACCCGCTATGCCGACATCCTGCGCGACGTGGCGGCGGCCCATTGGTTCGATGACACGCCCGAGCGCGCCGCCGACTGGGTGGCCGAGAAACTGAACGACCTTCGCAGCCAGACCTCGTACGAGGCGCGCACCCGCGACGGGCGCTGGGTGGCCGTGCATCACTCGGCCACCGGTGAGGGCGGCTATACGGTGGTGCGCCATGACATCACCGAACTGCGCGCCCGCCAGGAGGAATTGAGCGAGGCCAAGGAGATCGCCGAGACGGCCAACCAGGCCAAGACCCGATTCCTGGCCGCCGCCAGCCATGACCTGCGCCAGCCGCTGCAGGCCCTGGGGCTGTTCACCGCCACCCTGGCCGGCAAGCCGCTCGCCCCCGACGCCCAGATGATCGTAGGCAAGATCGAGGCTTCGCTGGAAGCGTTGGAAGGGTTGCTGGACGCGCTGCTGGACATCTCGAAGCTGGATGCGGGCATCATCGAGCCGCAGGTCTCGGCGGTGTCCCTGGGCAGCCTGTTTGACCGCCTGGCCGCCGAATTCGTGCCATTGGCCGCCTCGCGCAAGATCAGCTTGAGCTTCCGCCCCACCCGTGCCGCCGTGCTGACCGACCCGGCGTTGCTGGAGCGGGTTCTGCGCAACCTGATCTCGAATGCCCTGCGCTATACCGAGCAGGGCCGGGTGCTGGTGGCCTGCCGGCCCCATGGCCACGGCCTGGCGCTGGAGGTCTGGGATACCGGCCGGGGCATCCCGCCAGACCAGCTGAAGGAAATCTTCCGCGAGTTCCACCAACTGGAAAACCCGCAGCGCGACCGCCGCAAGGGCCTGGGGCTGGGCTTGGCCATCGTCGAGCGCACCTGTGCCCTCTTGCATCACGAGATCGACGTGAAGTCCACCCTGGGCCGAGGCTCGCTGTTCCGAGTGCTGCTGCCCGCCGCCATGCCCCGCCCGGTCCCCACGGCCGCCCGGCCCGAGCCGCCGCGCGCCGCCGCCGACATGTCGGGGCGCTTCGTCATTGTCATCGACGACGAGCCCGAGGTCTGCGACGGCCTGCGCGGCCTGCTGGAAAGCTGGGGGCTGGAGGTGGCCACCGCCGACGCTGCTTCCACCGCCCTGGTGGAGCTGAGCCGGGTGGGCCGCACCCCGGACGCCATCGTGGCCGATTACCGGCTGCGCAACCGGCGCACCGGCGCCGGCGCCATCGCCCGCATCCGGGCCCAGTTGGAATGGGGTATCCCCGGCATCCTGATCACTGGCGACACCGCGCCCGAGCGGCTGCGTCAGGCCCGCGAACACGGCTTCCCGCTGCTGCACAAGCCGGTTCGCCCCGACCGGCTGCGCGCCGCCCTGGAAGATGCCTTCGCCGAGGGCGCCGCCCGCCGCCAGGCCTTGGTTCCCGCCGAGTTCTGAAGAGTCCATCCCACAAGCGGCAAGGGCTGACCGGGGCCAAGGTCCATGGGGTAAAGTCATTCCAATAATGAAAGGCGTGAATCAAACTAATTACATAGTCCGGCCTATAACCATGGTAATGGTCCGAGTCGGCCCCATAAGCATATTGCGCCATTTGCCCCGTCGTTTATCTTCGCACCGCACAACCGAGTCGCATTCGAAGGAGGGATGCGATATCCTTCGGAAGACGAGGAATACCCATGGCAGAACAAACAACGGGGTGGTCGACCATGCTGGCGGGGGACAAAGCGATGAAGATCATGATCGCCGACGACCACGAGCTTTTCCGGGATGGCCTGCGCCATGTCCTGGAGCAGTTGGACAACACCGTCACCATCGTGGAAGCCAGCGACTATCCGCAGGCCATGCAAGTGGCCGAGACCGTAACCGACATCGATATCGTTCTTCTGGATCTGGCCATGCCCGGCATGCCCTGGGGCGAGGGCCTGCAGGCCCTGCGCGAGCGCCTTCCCGCCGAAGTGCCGATCATCGTGCTGTCCGCTTCTGACGACCGCCGCCATGTGCTGCAGGCCGTCAATCTGGGCGCGGCCGGCTTCATTCCGAAGACCAGCTCCAGCCGCGTCATGCTGTCGGCCCTGAAGCTGGTTCTGTCGGGCGGTGTCTATCTGCCGCCGGCCTTGCTGGATCAGAGCTCGGGCATGCATGACGGCAGCCTGACCGGTGGTAACACGCCCGAAAACGCGGCGTCCTTTCTGACCCCGCGCCAGCGCGAAGTTCTGACCCTGCTGGGCCAGGGCAAGTCCAACAAGGAGATCGCCCGCGTGCTGCAACTGGCCGAGGGCACCGTGAAGCTGCACGTCACCGCCATCCTGAAGGCGCTGAACGTGAACAACCGCACCCGCGCGGTGGTGGCGGCCTCGCAG
>CAYOKN010000235.1:0-4930 GCA_964404545.1 uncultured Rhodospirillaceae bacterium
TCGGCGGCGACGATGTAGCCGGCCAGGACCGGCAGCACGGCGCCGTTCATGGTCATGGACACCGACATCTTGTCCAGCGGGATGCCGTCGAACAGGATCTTCATGTCCTCGACGGAATCGATGGCGACACCGGCCTTGCCCACATCGCCCACCACACGGGGATGGTCCGAGTCATAGCCGCGGTGGGTGGCCAGGTCGAAGGCCACCGACAGGCCCTTCTGACCGGCGGCCAGGTTGGCGCGGTAGAAGGCGTTCGACTCTTCGGCGGTCGAGAAGCCCGCATACTGCCGGATGGTCCAGGGGCGGTGGGAATACATGGTGGCGCGGGGGCCGCGCAGGAACGGCGGGAAGCCGGGCAGGCTGTGGACGTCCTCGAGCCCGTCCAGGTCAGCCGCGGTGTACAGCGGCTTGACCAGGATGCCCTCGGGGGTCATCCAGTTCAGGCGTTCGGGGCTCTGGCCCTTCAGGTCCTTCGAGGCAAGGGCATCCCAATCGGTCAGAGTCTTCTTCGGGAAATCGGACATCCTCATGCTCCATCGGCAGCACCCCCATTTGGCGTGGCAGCACGTCCGGGGCGCTTAATTTTATTTCGCGCGCCGGAGTATAGCCAACCCATGCGCGGGCTGTCCATGCGCGGGACGGGGTCTTTTCCCCCCAAGGGGTAGGCGGGCCAGTCCGGGTCCAGGGTCATATTGACGTCCGGGCCCTTCGGGCCCACCCTCTGCGGCATGAGCTATCTTGATCATATTGCCGCCTGCAACCGCCATGACATGGACCATTACCGCCCCTTCCTGGTGGCGGACCAGCAGGTGGGCTGGGTGCGGGCCGAGAACCTGGTGCGCCTGGCCGCCTTCGGCGAGGCCTTCGAGGTGCAGGACGAACAAGCCCGGCTGCGCCGCAAGTTCGACAGCTTCGAGGCACGCACCGAGGTGGTGAACGACGTGCTCTGCCGCCTGGCCGGCGAGCAGGGTATCCCCACCTTGCGGGGCGAGCATTACCCCGTGGTGCGCGACTGGGGCGAGCCGCCCCTGATGAGCCTGGACCGCGCCGCCGTGCCGTTCTTTGGGATCCGCGCCTTCGGCGTCCACATGAACGGCTTCGTGCGCAAGCAGGACGGCCTGCATCTGTGGATCGGCCGCCGTGCCGCCGACAAGCATGTGGCGCCGAACCAGCTGGACAATATCGTGGCCGGCGGCCAGCCCATCGGCCTGGGCCTGGCCGAAAACCTGTGCAAGGAGGCGGCCGAGGAAGCCGACATCCCGGAAAGCCTGTGCCGCCGGGCGGTCTCGGTGGGGGCGCTGACCTATTGCATGGAGAACGAGCAGGGCCTGAAGCCCGACACCCTGTTCGTCTATGACCTGGAGCTGCCCGAAGACTTCATCCCCCGCAACACCGACGGCGAAATCGCCGAGTTCATGCTCTGGCCGGTGGACCGCGTGGCCCAGCTGGTGCGCGAGACTTGCGAGTTCAAGTTCAACGTCAATCTGGTGCTGATCGACTTCCTGATCCGCCACGGCTTCATCACGCCGGAAAACGAACCCGATTACCTGAAACTGGTCACCGGCCTGCGCCGGGCGGCGTTTCCGTAGGTTGCGGCGTTCAGTGCACACCGATGAAGGGGATGAACACCGATGAACACCGATGGTGTCAGGGGGCACTGATACGCCGGATTTCTACTTTCGGGGTGCCGAAATTGATCAGCAGGCCGGTTTTAAGGCCGCTGGCGCGGAGATAGTTCAGCAATTGCCCGGTATGGGCGGGGGCCAGGGCCTCTACGGCCTTCAACTCCAGGATCAGTTCGTCCGCCACCACCAGGTCGGCTGCATAGGTTCCAACCACCTCGCCCTTGTACAGGATGCGGTATCCGACTTCTTCGGCAACAGACAGACCGGCCAGGCCCAATTCATGTTTCAGTGCACGTCGGTAGACAGCCTCCAGGAAGCCATGGCCGAGCTTGTTTGCCACTTCATAAGCCGCCCCGATCACCGCCTGTGTCAGGCCGTCCCGGGCCGAGCCCCGAGCATCGGTGTTCATCGGTGTTCATCCCCTTCATCGGTGTGCACCCTGGCACCCTGCCGGGCTGGGGGCTGATCGCACCAGCTGGCATTTCCGCGCATTGACATTCCCGCTGCGCTGCGGCAACAACTTTGTTTCTTGCCGGGGTGGCCCGGCTTTACGAAAGTTTCTTTCGCCGCTTTGGCGGGCCCGTTGTTTCGACCAAGCAAGGATATGTCCCGATGACCATCAAGCCGCCCAAGAAGTTCTTTGAACCCCTGGCCATCGGTGCGCCGCAGCCCTATCGCGAGCTGCCCGTGGCGCTGGAGCGCATGATTCATTTCTTCCCGCCGCACATGGAAAAGATGCGGGCCAAGATCCCGGAGATGATCAAGCAGGTGGACGTGCTGCTGGGCAATCTGGAGGACGCCATTCCGGTGGACCAGAAGGAAGCGGCGCGCCGGGGCTTCATCGAGGTGGCCAAGGCCAATGACTTCGGCAGCACCGGCCTGTGGACCCGGGTGAACTGCCTGAACTCGCCCTGGTTCCTGGACGACGTCACCCAGATCGTCTCCGAGGTGGGCGACAAGGTGGACGTGATCATGCTGCCCAAGGTGGAAGGCCCCTGGGACATCCATTACCTGGACCAGTTGCTGGCCCAGTTGGAAGCCAAGAACGGCGTCAAGAAGCCCATCCTGATCCACGCCATCCTGGAAACCGCCCTGGGCGTGCGGATGGTTGAGGAGATCGCGGCGGCGTCCCCGCGCATGCACGGCATGAGCCTGGGTCCGGCCGACCTGGCTGCCTCGCGCGGCATGAAGACTACCCGCGTGGGCGGCGGCCATCCCTTCTATGGCGTGCTGGAGGACCCGCAGGAGGGCCGCGAGACCCGGACCCTGTTCCAGCAGGACCTGTGGCACTACACCGTGGCCAAGATGGTGGATGCCTGCGTGGCCAACGGCCTGAAGGCCTTCTATGGCCCCTTCGGCGACTTCTCGGATTCGGCCGCTTGCGAGGCGCAGTTCCGCAACGCCTTCCTGCTGGGCTGCGTGGGCGCCTGGTCGCTGCACCCCAGCCAGATCGAGATCGCCAAGCGGGTGTTCAGCCCCGATGTGAACGAGGTGCTGTTCGCCAAGCGCATCCTGGAGGCCATGCCCGATGGTTCGGGCGCGGTCATGCTGGACGGCAAGATGCAGGACGACGCCACCTGGAAGCAGGCCAAGGTGATCGTGGACCTGGCCAAGCGCGTGGCCGCCCGCGACGCCGAGCTGGCCAAGGCCTACGGCCTGTAAGGGCACCCGGAGCGCCCCTCTCCCGCCTGCGGGAGAGGGGTTTGCGGCGAGGGCCGGGCGGAAGGGAGTTCCCCCCCGGCGGCGGCTGTGCTAAACACCGCTTCCATGAACTTCCTCGACTTCGAGAAGCCCATCGCCGAGTTGGAGGGCAAGATCGAGGAGTTGCGGCATTTAAGCGACTCCGACGGTCTGAACATCACCGAAGAGGTGACCCGGCTGAAGACCAAGGTGGACCGCCTGTTGGTGTCCACCTATTCCAAGCTGTCGCCCTGGCAGAAGGCCCAGGTGGCGCGGCATCAGGACCGGCCGCATGCGCTCGATTACATCAAGGCGCTGATCGCCGACTTCACCCCGCTGGCGGGCGACCGCGCCTTTGCCGAGGACCGCGCCATCGTGGGCGGCCTGGGCCGGTTCCGGGGCCAGTCGGTCATGGTGATCGGCATCGAGAAGGGCAAGGACACCGACTCGCGCGTGGTCCACAACTTCGGCATGGCCAAGCCCGAGGGCTATCGCAAGGCCAAGCGGCTGATGCAGACCGCCGATCATTTCAAGCTTCCCATCATCACCCTGGTGGACACCGCCGGCGCCTATCCCGGCGTGGATGCCGAGGCGCGCGGCCAGGCGGAAGCCATCGCCCGTTCCATCGAATGCTGCCTGGATGTGCGGGTGCCGCTGGTGTCCTGCATCATCGGCGAGGGCGGCTCGGGCGGCGCCATCGCGCTGGCCGCCGGCAATGCCGTGCTGATGATGGAACATGCCATCTATTCCGTGATCAGCCCCGAGGGCTGCGCCTCGATCCTGTGGCGCTCGCCCGAGGCCAACAAGGACGCCGCCGAGGCCCTGCGCCTGACCGCCCAGGACCTGCACAAGCTGGGTGTGATCGACGAGATCGTGCCCGAGCCGTTGGGCGGCGCCCACCGCAATCCCGACGCCGCCATGAAGGCGCTGGGCGATTCGGTGGCCAAGCATCTGAAGGAGATGGCCGGGGTCGAGGGCGGCGTGCTGCGGGCGCGGCGCCGCGAGAAATTCCTGGAGATGGGCAAGCAGGGGCTCTAGCCCGCCCCTGCTGCCGGACGGAGCCCCCGCGATGACCGTCCGCCATACGGGCCAGCTGGACTGGCGCAGGCTCAGCCTGGTGGTGGTGGACTGGGACGATGTGTTCCGCTACTGGATGCGCGGCGTGCTGCGCGCCAACCATGCCCGGGAAGTCTGGGGCGCCCGCACCGCCATGGATGCGGCGCCCCTGCTCTGGCGCCACAAGATCGATTTGGTCATCCTGGACCTGCGGGCCGAGGACCATGGCAACCTCAAATTCCTGAAGGCCCTGCGCCACGGCAAGGACAGCCCCTGCCGCGACCTTCCGGTGCTGGTCATGCAGAAAAACGCGTCCGAGGCGGCGCTGGAACTGGCCAGCCAGATGGGAGTGCATGGCGTGCTGAAGGTGCCCTGTACCGAGCGCACCTTCATCACCCAGGTCACCGGCATCCTGCGGGACCGCAAGCCCTATATCTACAGCCGCGGCTATCACGGCCCCGAGCGCCGCGACGAGGCAGCGGCCCGCGCCCATAAGGGCGAGGACCGGCGGGCTCCGCGTGCCCCGGACCTGGCGGTGTCGCTGCCGCGCACGCCGGCGGCGGCTGCCG
>CAYOKN010000236.1:0-4920 GCA_964404545.1 uncultured Rhodospirillaceae bacterium
CGGGACAGGGCGCGGGCGGCTTCCATATAGGCGGCGCGGGCGGCGCGCTCGGCGGCGGCCAGCTTGTCCACGCCCTCGCCGCCGGCGTCCAGGTCGGCCAGCTGCGCCTTCAAGCCGGCCAGCAGGCCGGGCAGGGCATCCACCTCGACCGCATGTTTGCGGGCACAGGCGCGCAGGGCGAACAGGCGTTCCTCGACGGTTTCCAGATGGCGCGGGTCCAGGTCCACGGACTGGCTGGCCTTCTGCAGCAGGTTCAGGGCCTCGGCGGCTTCCAGGGCGGCGCGGTCCAGGCAGGCCACCACCTCGTCCAGCCGGCCCTCGGCCTTGTCGGCCACCCGCTCCAGCGCACGCTGGGCGCTGCGCAGGGCGGATTCCACGTCGCCCTTGGCGGTCAGGGCGGCCAGGGCGGCGTTCATGCCCTCCACCAGCTTCTCGCCATGCATCATCATGGCCCGCTGCTCGGACAGGCGAGCCTCTTCGCCGGGCTTGGGGTCCAGGCTGGACAGCTCCTCGACGGCGTGGCGCAAAAGGTCCTCTTCGGTGCGGGCCTTGGCCAGGGCGGCTTCGGCCTCGGCGCGGCGGTCGGCGGCCCCGCGCCAGGCGCGCCAGGCCTCGCGCACGGCGGCCACATCCAAGCCGCCAAAGGCATCCAGCACGCCGCGATGAGTGTTGGCGTCCAGCAGGCCGTGGCTTTCAAACTGGCCGTGAATTTCCACCAGCGCGTCGCCCAACTGGCGCAGCAGGCCCACGGACACCGGCTGGTCATTGACGAAGGCGCGCGAACGGCCGTCGGCCGACACGGTGCGGCGCAGCAGCAGCGGGTCGCCGCCGGTCTCCATCCCCTGCTCGGCCAGCAGGGCGCGGGCGGGATGGCCCACGGCCACATCGAATTCGGCGGTGACCGACAGCTGTGCGGCGCCCCGGCGCACCAGCCCGGAGTCCGAGCGGGCCCCCAGGGCCAGGCCCAGGCTGTCCAGCAGGATGGATTTTCCGGCGCCGGTTTCGCCGGTCAGCACGCACAGCCCTTCCTCGAAGCCGAGATCAAGCTTGTCGATCAGGACCACGTCACGGATGGACAGGGACAGGAGCAAGGCCGCGCGCTCCCGCGACTTACCAGAGCCAGTCGAACCAGCCGGAGCTGGTCTTCTCGCCGGTCTTGGGGTCGGTGCCCGCCTGATAGGGCTGGCCGGTGTTCACCAGCGAATAGGTGTCCATGTACCACTCGTTGCCGGGATAGTTATGGCCCAGCACGGCGGCGGTCTTCTTGGCCTCCTCGGCCAGGCCCAGGCCCTCGTAGATTTCGACCATGCGGTGCAGGGCCTCGGGCACATGGGTGGTGGTCTGGAAGGTCTGGGCCACCGTCTTGAAGCGGTTCAGGGCGGCCAGATGGTGACCCTGGGTCTGATACCAGCGGCCCACGGCCATTTCCTTGCCGGCCAGGTGGTCGCGGGTCAGGTCGATCTTGAGCCGCGCATCGCGCGCATAGCGGCTGGTGGGATAGCGGTCCACCACCTCCTGCAGCGTCTTCATGGCGTTCTCGGTCATCTTCTGGTCGCGGCCCACATCGCTGATCTGCTCGTAGTAGCACAGCGCCTTCAGATAATAGGCATAGGGGGCGTCGCGGTGGCTGGGATGCAGCTGCAGGAAGCGGTCCAGGCCGATGATGGCCTCGTCATAGCGGCCGTTCTGATACTGGGTGAAGGCGCTCATCAACTGGGCCTTGGTGGCCCAGATGGAATAGGGATGCTGCCGGTCCACCTCGTCGAAGGCCTTGGCCGCCGCGTCGTAGCTCTTCTTTTGCAGCTGGTCCATGGCTTCGTTGTAGAGCTCGTCCACGGGGCGCTCCACATACTCTTCCTTCTTGGTGGAGGAGCAGGCGGCCAGCAGCACCATGCCAGCCACGAGGGCGGCGCGGAAGACGGGCTTGGTCATCTTGGGCATGAACTCTTTCGACCTCGGGGAACCTTTGGGCGGGCCGACTATAGCACGGGGGCGGGCGGAATCCACAGGCCCTGCGGCCCTGCCCTTTCGTGCGGTCAAACCCCCAGCGCCTTCAGCCTTTGCGCCAGCAGCCCCATCTGGCGCAGCAGCCGGGCGCGGCGGCTGGTGATCATGCCGGGCGCCGACTTCACCGGGTGCCACAGCATGTCGGGCTCGTCGCCGGGCTCGCTGCGCACCGGGCGGAACACCAGGGTGCCGGGGGCGCGGTCGTCATTGGCCGGGGTGTTGCGGTAAAACCGGTGGCGATTTTCGGCGGCGGTGAAGGGGCCGTCGCCGCCCAGGTCTTCGACCCGCCAGCCCCGGGCCGCCACCAGGCTCGGGATGGTGACCTCGCAATGACCGGCCCAGCCGGCGCAATAGGCCGCATGCAGCGCCTCCAGCGCACGGTGGCTGATGCGGTAGAACGGCAGGAAGGCGGCCAGCCAGCCGGACGGGTCCAGGCCCGGCGTCGACACCCCTCGGAAATTCTCCCAAGCCGGACAGTCCGCCCGGCGGAACACGGTGGTGGCCAGAAGGTCGGCGTCATTGCCGGCAAAGGCCGACAGCAGCGTGGCCCACGAGCCCGAAAAGCGCATGTCGTATTCCACCACCCAGTACCGGTCATAGGCCGGGGCGCCGAGAAAGAAGGTGATCACGAACAGGTCAACGTTATAGGACCGCACCGCCCGCTCCTTGGCGGGATAGGGCAGGGCCTTCAGGTCGCGGGCCGAGAAGCGGAACACCCGGAAATGCTCGGGCAGTTCCACCCGGCGGGCATGCTCGGTTTCGTTCAGCACCATCCAGACCTCGGCCAGCCCGGCGGCGTCTTGGCGCAGCTTCTCATGTTCGCGCAGCACGGCGTCATCCACCACATGGGTCAGATGCAAGATTGCATCCAAGGCGTGTCTCCTGTTCCAGGGGTTCGCACTGGAAAATGGAGTTGCGGGGGGCGCTGCGGCCAGGGCGCGTGCGGCGAATGGCCGAACGAGGGGGCGCGCGCTAGACTGACCCGACCAAAGGAGAGCCCCGCCATGACCATCCGCGCCATCCTGCCTGCCTGCCTGCTGCTTCTGATGGTGGCCGGCTGCACCAGCCTGGGCGGGCGCGAGACCTTGCGCAGCGAGTTGGCCCAGGGGGCCGGGCTGCGGCCGCTGCCGGCGGCGGGCGGCGGCTTTACCTTTGCCGCCCTGGGGCGGGTGGCCCGCCCCGGCGCCCCGGCGGTGGTCTATCTGGAGGGGGACGGCTTTGCCTGGGCCACCCCGGCCCGGCCTTCATCGGACCCCACCCCGCGCAATCCGGTGGGCCTGCGCCTGGCCGCCCAGGACAGCGCCCCCAATGTGCTGTGGCTGGCCCGGCCCTGCCAATATGACGGGCGGGCGGCGGATCCGCCCTGCGGCCCGGCGGTCTGGACCCGCGACCGCTTCGCGCCCGAGGTGGTGGCGGCCCTGGACCAGGCGCTGGACCAGCTCAAGGCCGGCACCGGCGTGACCGGGCTGCATCTGGTGGGATATTCCGGCGGCGGCGGCATCGCCGCCCTGCTGGCGGCCCGGCGCTCGGACGTGCTGAGCCTGCGCAGTCTGGCCGGCAACCTGGATCACGAGGCCCTGCACCGGCATCACCGGGTGTCGCAGCTGCCCGGCCTGAACCCGGCGGCAGCGGCGCCCGCCCTGGCCGGTTTGCCGCAGATTCATTATGTGGGCGGCGATGACAACGTGGTGCCGCGCCTGGTGGCCGACTCCTATGCCCGCGCCGCCGGGCCGGGCGCCTGCCTGACGGTCACGCTGCTGCCCGAGGCCTCGCATGACGACATCTGGCAGGGCTGGGCCCGGCTCGCCGGGGTGTTGCCCACCTGCTAACGGGCGCTTTGGCCGAACAGGATCTTGCGGCTTTCCTCGGTGATGGTGGGCGTGGCCTGGAAGGGCTCGGCCCGGGCATAGGCGGCCTTGGTGGCCGGGCGCTCGGCGATGGCCTGGAACCAGCGGCGCAGGTCCGGGAACTGGGTCAGGTCCTGGCCCTGCTTTTCATGCGGCACGATCCAGGGATAGCAGGCCATGTCGGCGATGGAATAGTCGTCGCCGCCGATAAAGGCGCGCCCGGCCAGCCGCTTGTCCAGCACGCCATAGAGCCGGTTGGTCTCCTTGACATAGCGGTCGATGGCATAGGGGATCTTCTCGGGCGCGTACTGGCTGAAATGATGATTTTGTCCCGCCATGGGGCCCAGGCCGCCCATCTGCCAGAACAGCCATTCCAGCACCGTCTTGCGGTCGCGCAGGTCGCGCGGCAGGAAGCGGCCGGTCTTTTCCGCCAGATAAAGCAGGATGGCCCCGGATTCGAACAGCGACAGCGGCTCGCCGCCGTCGGCGGGGGCGTGGTCCACAATGGCCGGCATGCGGTTGTTGGGGGCAATGGCCAGGAAGTCCGGCTTGAACTGGTCGCCGGCGCCGATATTCACCGGGATGACCCGGTAC
Organism: uncultured Rhodospirillaceae bacterium; assembly: GCA_964404545.1. Lineage (GTDB taxonomy): Bacteria > Pseudomonadota > Alphaproteobacteria > Rhodospirillales > Magnetospirillaceae > CAYOKN01. The sequence continues at coordinate 4,449 of CAYOKN010000236.1, forward strand.
TCCAGCCCGGCCTCTTCCAGGATCAGGGTGATCTTGTGGCCGTTGGGGGTGGGCCAGTAGTAAAGGTCGATCATGGCAGCCTCGATTGCTGGTGCCCTCCCTATTTGGGGCAGGCGCCGAAGAATGCAAAGCCCTGGGGGCAGCATGGGTTTTCAGGCGGTTGAATGTTTGGCATAGTTCCCGCGGTTTTGAAGCGAAAACAGGGGAGCGGAGATGCGGGTGAAACCTTCGATCCTGGCCGTATTGGCCGGAGCCGCCGCGCTGGCCGGCTGCCAGACCACCGAAGAGGTCTATAAGGGCGACAAGCAGTTGGCCGATGCCTATTACGGCTGCGTCTATGCCAAGTTGGCGGCGGCAAAGTCCAATGCGCCCGAGGCGGTGGAAATGGCCATGAATGGCTGCTACGAACCCATGCATGCCTATGCCATCGACCTGGCCAAGCAGCAGGGCGTGTCGTTCAAGTACCGCGAGT
>CAYOKN010000237.1:0-4915 GCA_964404545.1 uncultured Rhodospirillaceae bacterium
CAGCACCGCCCATGCCAGCCGCGGCACCGGCTCGCCGCCCAGCCCGGCGGTGACCAACCTGTATCTGGAACCCGGCCATATCACCCCGGCCGAGATGATCGAGGACATCCCCGACGGCTTCTATGTGACCGAGCTGTTCGGCCAGGGCGTCAACAGCGTTACCGGCGACTACAGCCGGGGCGCCGGCGGCTTCTGGATCCATGGCGGCGAGATCAGCCACCCGGTGTCCGAGGTGACCATCGCCGGCAATCTGCTGGACATGTTCGCCCAGATGACCCCGGCCAGTGACCTGTCCTTCCGCTATGGCATCGACTGCCCCACCGTGCGCATCGACGGCATGACCGTGGCGGGGCTGTAAGGGGCTGGGACCCCCACTCAGCCGCGAAACCTTTCGCGCTCCCAGGCGTTCTGACTCCCACCAGGAGGGAGGAACGCATGATCACCCGGGAGGATATTCAGGAGCTGATGACCGCCGCGGTCAAGCCGGCGGTCTCCATCTATATTCCCACCCACATGGCCGGGCGCGAGATCGCGCAGGACGGCATCCGGTTGGACAATGCCCTGCGTCTGGCGGCCCGCCGGCTGATGGACCTGGGGCTTGGCCAGCAAGAGACCAACGCCATCATCGAGCCGGCCACCAAGCTGGTATCCGACCACCAGTTCTGGCGCCACCAGAAGCACGGCCTGGCCGTGTTCCTGGGGCCTGATTTTTTGCGCGTGCACAAACTGGCGGTCCAAGTGCCCGAGTTGGAGATGGTGGCGCGGCGCTTCCACATCACCCCGCTGCTGCCGCTGCTTGCCGGCGATGAACGCTTCGTGGTGCTGACCGTGTCCTCGGCTCGGGCGCGGGTGTTCGAGGGTGGCCGCTATGCCCTGACCGAGGTGGATCTGGGCGACCGGCTGCCCCAGGGCGTGGGCGACGTGCTGGCCCAGACCGATTACGAGGACGACCTGCAGCGCGGCGGCTCCTCGCGGCCGCGCGCCGGCAGCAGCCAGAAGATGGGCCCGGCCACCAACAACACCATGGGCGGCGGGCGCGAGCAGATGGTCAAGGACCAGACCAAGGAATATCTGCTGCGGGTGGCCAACGGCTTCTCGGCCTGGCTGGGTTCGGACCGGGTGCCGGTGGTGCTGGTGGGGCTCGAGGACCAGCGCGGCCACATCCTTCCCATGCTCCGCGCGAAGCTGCCGGGCGAGGTGCTGGAGATCGAGACCAATCCCGACGGTCTGGAACCGAGCGACCTGCATAAGCGGTGCTATGCCCTGCTGTCGCCTCGGCGCCAGGACCACCGCCGCGACGCCAAGGAGCACTTGGACTCCTTGGTGGGGTTGAACGACCAGCGCGCTGCCCTGCATCCCGAAGACGTGGTGCGGGCTGCCCGCTGGGGCCGGGTGGATACCTTGGTGCTGGCCGATGGCCAGCATCTGTGGGGCCGTTACGAGGAGGACAAGGACCGGGTGGTGGCCCATGGCCAGCCCCGGCCCGATGACGAGGACCTGCTGGACTATGCCGCCCAATGTACGCTGTTGAGCGGCGGCCAGGTGGAAATCCTGGACAAGCAGGACCTGCCTATCGGCCGGGTGATGGCCGCCATCCTGCGGTATTGAGGGGAGCCGCCATGACCGAGCATCCGCCGCCACACGAAGACCTGATCCGTCAGCGGGCCTGGCAGATTTGGGATGCCGAGGGCCGCCCCGAAGGGCGCGAGGCGCAACACTGGGATCAGGCCGAGCGGGAATATCGGCAAGGGTTGCTGCATGACCCCGCCGAGGCGCTGTTGAGCCCCGGCACACCGGGATCGGCCAGCGGCAGCGGCGCGGCGCCCAAGCCCCGCACTCGAAAGAAGGGCTGACTACCCCGTCTGCCTTTGGAACACCCCGTCGGGGCCTTTGCCCCGGCGGGGTTGCCGGGCGCAGCATGAGGCCTCGATCCAAGAAAGGAGGAGGCCTGTCATGCGCAACTTTCTGCGGCGGTGGCGCCGGTCCGACGAAGGGGCCGCGAGCATGGAATATTCCATCCTGACCGCCCTCATCGCGCTGGTGGTGCTGACCGCCATCTCGGTCCTGGGCGTGGCGGTGGAGGGCCAGATGACCTATCTGGGCGAGCGGGTGGGCAAGGCGCTCTGACCGGCGGGCGGGCGGAGGGCGTCGAGAAGGCGCCCGACCCCGGCCGAGGGATTGTCGGGCCGCCACAGCGCATAAAGCCGGACCCGCAGCGGAAAGGCCGGCAAGGCGCGCAGCACCACGCGGGCCGGCAGTCCCCAGCGCGCCAGGCCTTCATGCACCATGGCGAGGCCCAGGCCGGCGGCCACCAGTCCAAGGGCCGCCGCCGGATCGGCGGTCTGGTGGCGGATGTCGGGGCGAAAGCCCAGGCCGGCGCAGGCCGCCAGGAACTGGTCCTGGAAGCCCGGATTGATCGAGCGGTCCAGGCTGATCCAAGGCTGGCCGTCCAAGGCGGCGGCCTCCAGCGGCCCGGTGGCCAGGGGATGGTCGTCGGGCAGGGCCAGCAGGAATTCTTCCTCGCACAGCAGTTGGTTGGCCAGGGCCTCATGCGGGCGATGGCCAAGACCCAGGTCCAGGCGGCCGGCCAACACCGCGTCCTGCAGCGGAGCGGTGCGCAGGCCCTGCAGGCGCAGGGGCGGCACCGGATCAAGCCGGCGCAGGGCCGCGGCCAGCAGCCCGCCCTGTACCGCCGCCTGCACATAGCCGATGGCCAGCGGGGCTTCTTCGCCCTGCGCCAGCCGGCGCGCGGCGGCCCGCACCGCCGCCGCCTGCTCCAGCAAGCCGCGCGCCTCGACCAGGAAGCGATGGCCCTCCGGGGTCAGGCGAAGCCGCTTGCGCACTCGCTCGAACAGGGTCAGGCCCAGGTCCTGCTCCAGCCGGATGATTTGCCGGCTCAGGGGCGATTGCGAGATATGCAGGCGCTGGGCAGCACGGGCGACGGTGCCCTCCTCGGCGGTGGCGACAAAGGCGCGCAGCAGATCCAGGTCCATCGGCGGGGCTCTGTTCAGACGGTTCTGGTCCGAACTGTGCCGAAATCGGTCTTTGACCGCAAGAATAGGGTGCGGCACCGTTGGCGCATCGACAAAAACCAAAGGACCGCATGATGATTCACGTACATGCCTGCCTGCCGGTGGCCGTTCCCGCGGACCGGGTCTGGGCCGTGGTGGGGGCGTTCGACAGCCTGGCCGCCTGGCATCCCGGGGTTGCGTCCAGTGGGGTGGAGGGGCAGGGGGCCGGGGCGATCCGGACGGTGGTTCTGCACGAAGGGGGGCGGATCACCGAGCGGCTGGCCGCCTGGGAGCCGGAGGACCGCCGGTACGAGTACCAGCTGCTGAAGGGCATCCTGCCCTTGACCGGGCACCGCGCCCGGGTGGCCGTCACGGAAACCGGGCCGGGCGCCAGCTGTGTTCATTGGTCCGCCCGGTTCAACGCCGCCGACGGCGCAGATGCCGATGGCTTGGCCGCGCTGATGGCCGAGATCTTCGCCACCGGACTGCAGGGCATCGCCGCCCGCCTGGACTGACGACGCCGGACTGGACATGCAAAACGGGCGGCTCCTGCACGGAGCCGCCCGTTCTTTTGTCACGGCACAGAATGGCCGGTGATCAGCGCGGAGCCATCACCATGACCATCTGGCGGCCTTCCATCTTGGGGAACTGTTCCACCTTGGCCAATTCGTCCATGTCGGCCCGCACGCGGTCCAGAACCTTCATGCCCAAGTCCTGGTGGGCCATTTCACGGCCACGGAAGCGCAGGGTGACTTTCACCTTGTCGCCTTCTTCCAGGAACTTCTTCATGGCGCGCATTTTGACCATGTAGTCGTTGTCGTCGATGCCGGGGCGGAGTTTGATCTCCTTGACCTCGATCACCTTCTGCTTCTTGCGCGCTTCGTTCTTCTTTTTCTGGATTTCGTATTTGAACTTGCCGAAATCCAGAATCTTGCAGACCGGCGGATCAGCGTTGGGCGACACCTCGACCAGGTCGAGGCCGGCCTCGGCGGCCATCTCCATGGCTTCGCGGGTGGACACAACGCCCACCATTTCGCCGTCCTCGTCGATCAGACGAACGTTGCGGACATCGATTTCGAAGTTGACGCGCGGCCCTTCACGGTTGGGCGCGGGAACGGGTGGCCTGGCTATAGAACAGTCTCCTGTCTCTGTCATCATGAAGGCGGAGCGAGCCGCCTGGCTTATATAAGCAAACGCAACGGACGCCGCCTGGGCGCCCGTCGCTCTCATTCCGTCAGGCGCCGGGTATGGCGGCCTCGGCTTTAAGTTTATTCACCGCGTCATCAAGCGCAAGGATTTCTTGGGAGTCACCCCCCAAGCGGCGCAGGGCGACCGCCCGGTTCTCGGCCTCGCGCTTGCCGACCACCAGGATGCAGGGCCCCTTTTTCAGCGAGTGCTCGCGGATCTTGTAGTTGATCTTCTCATTGCGCAGGTCCAGCTCGACCCGCATGCCGGCGGCCTTCAGGGCGGCCTGCACTTCGCGGGCATAGTCGTCGCCGTCGCTGGTGATGGTGGTCACCACCGCCTGGGTCGGGGCCAGCCACAAGGGGAACTTGCCGGCATAGTTCTCGATCAGGATGCCCAGGAAGCGTTCGAACGAGCCGAAGATCGCCCGGTGCAGCATGACCGGGCGGTGGCGGGCGCCATCCTCGCCCACATATTCCGCATCCAGGCGCTCGGGCAGGATGGTGTCCACCTGCAAGGTGCCGCACTGCCAGTCGCGGCCAATGGCGTCGCGCAGCACGAATTCCAGCTTCGGGCCATAGAAGGCGCCTTCGCCCGGGTTCAGGGTGGTCTCGAGCCCGGCGGCGGCGGTGGCGGCGCGCAGGGCGGCCTCCATGCGGTCCCACTGCTCGTCGGTGCCGGCGCGCTTGGCCGGGCGGTCCGAGAATTTCACGCGCACA
>CAYOKN010000238.1:0-4850 GCA_964404545.1 uncultured Rhodospirillaceae bacterium
CACGGCCTGCGCCGGGCCGCCGGCGGCGGTCCTGCGCCTGACCGAGCGGGGGCTGGAACCCGTGGCGGTGGCGGCCGCGGACGAGCCCTCCTGGATCGGGGCCGCCGCCCCCGCCGAAGGATTGCTGCTGCTGGAGTGGGGAGCCGAAGGCGGCGCCCTGCACTGGCAGGCGCCCGACGGCACCCGGCGCAGCCTGGGCGAGCGCCTGCCGCCGGGGCTGATGCCAGCCGACGGGCCGCTCCTCGGTGCGGATGGGGCAGCGGTCTATGTCGCCACTGCGGCCGCCACCCCGGACGGCATCGCCACCGCCGGAGGTCCAGCCGAGGTGGCCTGTCAGGATGTGCTGCTGACCGGCGAGAACCGGCCGGGCGGCGGCAGCCTGACCGGCGCCTATGTGCCCTTCGGCCAGACCACCCGGCCTGGCCAGAAGGTGGCGGGAGAGATGCCCTGCACCGGCGCCGTGCTGCGCTATGGCCTGGACGGCGGGACGCCGCAGCTGGTGGCCTGGGGCTTCCGCGCCCCATTGCTGGCCCAGGATGCCGCTGGCGGCCTGATGGTGCTGGACCGTGCCGCGCCTGAGCGGCACGGCGACCTGGTGTGGGCGGTGACGCCGGGGTTATGGTATGGCTGGCCCGACCGCTGGGGCACCGAAGCGGCCAGCGATCGCCCGCTGCTGCGCGCCCCGCCCAATCCGCCAGTGCAACCCCGGGCGCAGGTTCCGGGTCGGGCGGTGGCGCTGACCCTGGCCCCCGCCAGCGGCCCCGAGCGCCCCGGCACCATGATCCTGGCCCAAGCCGAGCCCGAACCAAGATTGCTGCGCCTGCCCCCGGAGGGCGCGGTGGAAGACTTCGCCCGCCTGCCGGCCGACAGCCGGCCGGTGGATCTGGTGGCGACCGACGGCGCCCTGTGGCTGCTGGACGCCGCCCCGGACGGCGCCCGGCTGTGGCGGCTGCGCCCGACCCCCGAGCGGCCGGCCGAGGCGCTGGCTTCAAATCCCGGGCCGGCATCCCCATAATCTGGGAGCATGACCCTGTTCCTGTCGATCTTGCTGGGCTTGGCCCTGGCCGCTGTCCTGGGCGTCCTGCTGACCGGCGTCGTCGGCTTCGCCAAGGGCGGCGATTTCAACCGGCGCCATGGCAACCGGCTGATGCAGCTGCGCGTGGCCACCCAGGCGGTGGCCGTGGTGGTGCTGGCCCTGTTGATGCTGCTTTCGGCCCGCTGAGCAGCTGCAGCAATCCCCTACGGGCATCCCCGGTTTACTGAAATTTTCTTTCTGGACCGCCAGGCCTTGCGGCGCCTGGCCCTCTGCCTTTGCATAGAGCAATAGTCCTGCCCAAATCCTATGCAATGGTATTAGGTGCAGCGCAAAAAACAGGCATCACTCTCAACCGAAATGGTAATTATCAATCGCACAAAATCTCCCCCGGTACGCGGATTCCGTCTATAATCGTCGAAAAGGGGGAAGCTGGCGCGTTTCTTGCTGTTGATCACCAGTGGCGGCGTGTCCGGTTATCGGAGTTAAAGGCGCGCCTGCAAGGAGGATGGATATGCTGGCGAACCGCGACAACTCGGCTCTTTCGCTGATTTCCATCTATGAAATCAGCAAAATCCTCAGCTCCTCGCTAGCCCTCGACAAGACCCTGCACGAGGTGCTGAACATCCTGTCCTCCTATCTGCAGATGCGCCGCGGCATGGTCAGCCTGGTGGGCGAAGCCGGCCAGCTCGAGGTGGTGGCCGCCCATGGCATGAACACCGAGCAGCGGAAGAAGGGCAGCGTCCGCCTGGCCCAAGGTGTGACCGGGCGCATCCTGTCCTCGGGCATGCCCATCGTGATCCCCAACCTGGCCGACGAGCCGCTGTTCGTGGACCATGAGGTGGAAGGCACCCTGGACGGCGAGGTGGTGTCCTTCATCGGCGTGCCCATCAAGACCCAGGAAAAGACCTTTGGCGTGCTGTCCATCGACCGCGTCTGGGACACCGGCAAGGGCGTCGAGGGGTCGGTCAATTATGAAGCCGATGTGCGTTTCCTGACCATGGTGGCCAATCTGATCGCCCAGACCGTGCGGCTGCACCAGGCGGTGGCCAGCGAGCGCGAGCGGCTGATCATGGAAAAGCACCGGCTGCAGAAGGCGCTGAACCCCGAGAAGGAGCCCAAGCACTTCACCATCGAGAATGTGGTGGGCGTGTCACGCCGCATGCAGGACGTCTATGCCGAGATCCACCAGATCGCCCCCAGCAAATCCACCGTGCTGCTGCGCGGCGAATCGGGCACCGGCAAGGAGCTGATCGCCCGCGCCATCCATTACTTGAGCCCGCGCAAGGAAGGCCCCTTCATCAAGCTGAACTGCGCCGCGCTGTCGGAAAGCCTGCTGGAATCCGAGCTGTTCGGCCATGAAAAGGGCGCTTTTACCGGTGCCCAGACCGACCGCAAGGGCCGCTTCGAGCAGGCCCATGGCGGCACCCTGTTCCTGGACGAGATCGGCGAAATCTCGGCCTCGTTCCAGGCCAAGCTGCTGCGGGTGCTGCAAGAGGGCGAATTCGAGCGCGTGGGCGGCAACCGCACCATCCGCGTGGATGTGCGGCTGGTGACCGCCACCAACCGCAATCTGGAAGAGATGGTGGCCAAGGGCGAGTTCCGCGCCGACCTTTATTACCGCATCAATGTGGTGCCCATCCACCTGCCCGCCCTGCGCGAGCGCAAGGAGGACATCCCGCTGCTGGTGGACCACTTCCTGCAGCGGTTCAATGCCGAGAACGACCGCCAGGTGTCCATGACCCCGGACGCCCTGGACGTGTTCCTGAACTGCTATTTCCCGGGCAATGTGCGCGAGCTGGAAAACTGCGTCTATCGGGTGGCCACCATGACCAAGGGCGATCTGGTCAAGGAAATCGACCTGCCCTGCCAGCGCGACCAGTGCTTGTCTTCGGTGCTATGGAAGAACCGCAAGGGCACCGTCACCACCACCCCGCTCACCCTGGACACCGCCCCGCCGCCGCCGGTGGCCGAGCATGAGCCGGAATTGGACGAAGGCCCCTTCAACCTGGACGACGTCGGCGGAACCCAACGGGACCGGCTGATGCGCGCCATGGAAAAATCCGGCTGGGTCCAGGCCAAGGCCGCGCGAATCCTGGGCCTGACCCCGCGCCAGGTGGGCTATGCGCTGAAGAAGTACAATATCGAGGTGAAGCGGATCTGAGGGGGGGGCGCCCCGTTTCCCTCGTCCTGAGCCTGTCGAAGGACGAAGGCGGCACCACCTCGGGGCCTTCATGCTTCGACAGGCTCAGCATGAGGAACTGAGGGTGGATTGTCCCATGAGGAACGGGAGGAATAGCTTGTCAGGCGTCCGGGCTTTGCCTTGCGGTACGCGCGAGGCTGGGCAGGTGGTCGAGTTTTCCCGCGATCAGGGCTTCCTTCTTGTCGCGCCGCCAACCTTTGACCTGCCGCTCGGCGGCGATGGCGTCGGTGATCTGGCTGAAATGCTGGCTGAAGACCAGTTCGACGGGGCGGCGGATCGACGTGTAGCCCTGGAAGCGCCCGTCATTATGCTCGGCGAGCCGCGTTTCCAGGGCGCCGCGGGTGGTGCCCACATAATAGCTGCCGTCCTTGCACCGCAGGATGTACAGCCACGCCCCCCCGCTCACGTCTCGCCGGTGCGGTTATAGACGATCACCGACAGCATCTTGATGGGCAGCTTGCGCAGTTCCTCGGGACCGTGCGGGGCGTCGGCGTCGAAGAAGAGGCTGTCGCCGGCCTGCATGGTGTAGAGCTTGGTGCCGTGGCGGTAGGCCACCTCGCCTTCCAGCACATAGATGAATTCCAGCCCGGAATGCTGGAAGATGGGAAAGACATCGGACTTTTCGGTCAGGGTGACCAGATAGGGCTCCACCGCCACCGACTTGCCGATGGTATGGCCCAGCAGCTGGTATTGATGGCCGGCGCGGGTGCCGCGGCGTTCGATGGTCAGGCCCTCGCCGGCCTTCACATAGGTGGCGTCCCGCTGTTCCTCGAATTTACGGAAAAAGGCGGTGACCGGGACGTTCAAGGCCCGGCTGAGGGATTGCAGGGTCGAGAGCGAGGGCGAGGTGATGCCGTTCTCGATCTTGGAGAGCATGCCGGCGGACAGGCTGGCCTGCTTGGCCAGGTCCGCCACCGTCATGTTGAGTTTCGAGCGGAATTCGCGCACCTGGCGGCCGATGGCCGCCTCGAGGCTGTTTTCCTGTACGCCGCCGACGGCATGGGGATTTTGGCTATCGGTGTCGGCGATCTCGTCCAAGGCTCTGTCTCCCGTCCTTACAAGCTGTCCAGCCCGCCGATGCGCCCCCCGTACTCGGTCATGGCATCGAGCAGACACCCCCAAAGATAGTCGGCGGAAGCCGAGTCGGCGAGCAAATGATAGGCCGGATCGCCATCCTTGTGGTCGCGGATCACAATGGCGTTGAGGCGCGCCACCGAAGTTTGGGCGATGGCGCCGGGAGCAAACTTGTGGGGCCTGAGGTCCACGCCGCAAATCTTGGCGAACAGCTGGGGCGTGGCCGGGCCGGCCAGGTGGAGCCAGGCATGGCTGTCCTGGCGCGGCACCGGGAAGCACAGGTCGGGCGCGGTGTCCCAGCTCCAGGCGCCGTCCAACTGCCGCACCAGCCCAGCATCGCCGGTCAGGGGCGAGAGGATCAGGAATTCGCCCGGCGCCAGCCGCGCGGCCTCGGCGCCGCCGGGCTGCAGATAGGATCGGTTGGGCGCATCCTCGAACACCAGCCCCTGAGCCGCCAGCCAGCCGGCGGTGTCGCGGCCCTTGAAGCCGGTGCGGGGCAGCACCGACAGGTCGCGCAGGGTGACGGGCGCGGGCGCCCCC
>CAYOKN010000239.1:0-4834 GCA_964404545.1 uncultured Rhodospirillaceae bacterium
TCAGGCCGCCTTGCGCTGGGGCTGCGGGGTGGCCGGGAACCACAGCACCGGCCGGGCGATGCCCACCCGCTCACGCACGCGGGCCAAAGCCTCCCACGACGTCTCCAGCAAGCCAGCCACCGCCTTGGTGCTGCCGATCATGCGCGGTTCGCCCAGCCGCTGCAGCGGCCACCCGGCCCGCGCCAGGATGCGTTCCATGCGGGCGTCGGTGACCGTGGCGATGTGGGTCAGGTCCATGTTCAGGCCGAATTCGATCATGCCCAGGAACAGCTCGTAGGTGCCGCGCTGCAGGCCGGCGGCGGCTTCGGTGCCCTGGGTGGTGTCCAGGCAGAAGCGCGAGGATTCCCAGATGCGGGCATCGGCCGGACAGGCATTGCCGTCCAGCAGAATGGGGAAGGTGTCGCGCAGCATGTTCGGCCCCTGGCTGGGCAGCAGGCGGACACAACCGATCACCTCGCCGTCGCGGCCGAGATGCAGCAGATATTCGGGGTCCAGGTCATCGAAATGGTCGATCTCGATGCCATCCACCACATTCACCTGCCAATCCAGGCGTTCCTTGAACACGCGGTAGCGCAGGCGATGCATCTGGTCTATCTCGGCCGCGAATTCGGCGCGGCGGCGAGCGGAAATCTGGCAAATCATACGGGTCCCTCCGGGTTGGTTGCCTGGCAAGAAGCTGGCCTAAACATTCAACCTCAGATATCCCCCAATTTTTGGGGGGCATGATCACGGAGTCCCGCTGGCCTCAATAAGCCACCAGCCCCTCCATGATCGCCACCACCACCGCATGGTGCTTGGTATAGACCCCCAGCTTGCGCTTGGCCGACTCCAGGTAATCGGTCACCGTATTGGCGGAAATCTTCAGGATCTGGCCGATTTCCCAGGCGGTCTTGCCTTCGGCGGTCCAGTGCAGCACCTCGATCTCGCGCGGGCTGAGCCGCTTGCGGGCCTGCGCCGGCGCGGTCAGCCGTTCCACCGCCGCGTGATAATGCAGGCTGACCACATGCAAGTCCTGGGACCGCTCGCGCAGCAGGGCGGCGAAATCCTCGCCGGCTTCGGGCCCGGCCACAGTCACCGCCGACCAGCCGCCGCGCGGAGCATGCACCGGCACGGTCATGCCGCAGGCGATGCCGAAGTCGCGGGCCTCGGCGAACAGCTGGCGCTGCCGTCCCCGGGCCTTGCGCCACTCCTGCTCGGACTGCCAGTCGAAGGGCAGCAGCCCGCCGGCACTGCCGCTGACCACCGGGTCCACCTCATGATAGGCGTTGGACATGTAATGCTCGGTCCAGTCGGCGGGATAGGTGGACAAGAGCAGCGGATCGCGCCGCCCCGGCAGCCGCATACCCAGATAGGCGTAAGAGGTGAACCCCAGGTGGCGCGTAAAGGCCTCGAACTTCGCCGAAGCCTCTGCCAAGGTTGCCGCCTGTTGCAGGCCATAGCCAGTTTCGAGAGCATCAAGCATTGGTCCCTCCTTCAGGGTTGAAGGGGGAATTTTGCCTTTTGGCATAGTTAACAGCAACCAGAACGCGCATACGATGGGATGCACGGTCGCCATTTCATCATTCTTGCATAATTCCCAATGCCATAACCCGTGTGGGTGTTTTTTCTCCCTCCCCTTTGTACCTCGAAGGTGTAAACTGGAGCCTCTGTGAAAGGAGGACCCGGCGCCAGATGGAACAGGCGGTCAGCGAATTCATCGATTCCGTATCCCGCCTGGATACCATCGACGGGTTCAGGGACGCCATGGACCGTTGGCGCTTGGCCTATGGCTTCAACCATTTCGCTTATCTGGGCCTGGCAATCCCGCGCGCGAACCTGCAGGCGCCCTTCATCCTGTCCAGCTATTCCGAGGAGTGGGTCAACCACTACCGAGAGAAGGAGTACCACACCATCGACCCGGTGGTGACCACCGCCAACCGCAGTATCCTGCCGATCAACTGGTGCGACTGCGAGATGGACGAGGTGCAGCGCCGGTTCTTTGCCGAGGCCCATGAATTCGGCATCGGCGCCAATGGCATGACCATCCCGGTGCGCGGCCCCGACGGCGAGTTGGCCATGGTCAGCGTCAGCGCGCCGGTGGACGAAACGGAATGGCGCAAGCGCGAGGCCGAGTTCCGCCACACGCTGCATGTGATGGCCCACTACTATCATATGGCGCTGGTTGAAAATCTGCTGCTGAAGGCGCCGGAACACCCCCTGGGCGCCGACGCCCCGGTGCTGACCCCGCGTGAGCTGGAATGCCTGAAATGGGCGGCCATCGGCAAGACCGCCTGGGAGACCGGCGAAATCCTGCGCATCTCGGAGCGCACGGTGATCTTCCACCTGAACAACGCCAAGCAGAAGCTGGGCGTCTATACCAAGAATCATGCCGTGGTGAAGGCCATGATGATGGGGTTGGTGAAGCCGTGAAAATGGTCACCCTGTCAGGGATGACAGGGGCGTTTTCGCGCGGTTTCGGGTCTGATTACGCGAAATCGGACTCTTTCACCACGAGGACCCCATGAACCAGGTGACCGCCGCCCCGCCGAAGCCCGCCGCCGCCGCCCTGTCCCCGCGCCCGGAAAGCCGCCAAATCCGCGACCTTCGGGCCATGAAGATGTGCCTGCATGCACTGGCCGAGGAAGCCGTGGAAAAAGGCTATGATGACTTGGCCCGTTTCATCGGCCTGGCCGCCCAGGCCGCCCACGAGGCCCAGGAAGCGTTGAACAACAGCTGAAGGTTGCGCCGCCCCCCCTCTCATAAGGCTGAAAGGCGTACTGTCCGCGCTACACGCAAACCGGCCATGACCTCAGGCGACATTGACGCCTCGCCCCTCCGCCCGTACCGTGAGTTACGGTTTTGTTGAGCGGAGAACCCAGAATGTCGGCCATCACCGGCATGACCAAGGCGGAAGCCGGCCAACGGCGGCGGCGCATGATCCTGCAGACGGCGCGCGACCTGTTCATCGAACGGGGATTCGATGCGGTCAGCATCGACGACATCATCGCCCGGTCGGGCGGCTCCAAGGCTACGCTTTACAGCTATTTCGGCAACAAGCACGGCCTGTTCGCCGCGCTGGTGGCCGAAGAAGTGGAGCGGCTGATGGAAGAGGCGCCGCTGCTGCGCATGACTGACCTGAGCCCGCGCGAGGCGCTGGGCCGCTTCCTGTCCGCCATGGTCAGCCGCGCCCTGTCCGAGCAGGTGATGCCCTTCATCCGCCTGGCCGTGGTGGAAAGCCGCCGCTTTCCCGAACTGGCCGAGGCCTATTTCAAGACCGGCCCCATGATGACCCGCCAGGCGGTGGAAGAGTATCTGGCCGGCGCCACCAGCCGTGGCCAATTGGCGGTGCCGGACCCGCATCTGGCGGCGCAGCAGCTGGTGGGCGCGGTGATCTACACCCGGCTGATGGGCATTCTGCTGGGGCTCGAGGATTATCCGAGCCCGGAAGAGGTGCAGCGCGGCGTCTTTGCCGGGGTGGACATGTTCCTGGCCGCCTATGGCCGCTGAGCCCCCCCTATCCCTTCGGACGCCCCCCTCTAAACCTTACAACGAATAAGATTCTGCCTCGGTGCTGCTTGCAGGCGCCGGGGCGCTCTCCCATCTGCAAAGACGAAAACGAGAGTGGTTCGCATCCAGGGCCGCTCCGAGCAGACGCGGGGGGAGAAGTCCCATGCAGTCTCGGTTTCATGCACGCCTTGCCGGCCTCGTGGCCGGTTGCGGCAGCGTCCTCCTGGCCTTGCCAGCCTGGGCCGCCCGGCCCGATCCCTGGCAGATGGGCATGCAGGAGCCGGCCTCGCCCACCGCCCGGCAGATCCAGGACCTGAACGACATCCTGAACGTGATCATCATCGGCATTACGCTGTTGGTGTTCGCCCTCTTGGCCGTCGTCATCGTACGGTTCCGCGCCGGGCGCAATCCCGAACCGGCGAAATGGACCCACAACACCAAGCTGGAGGTGGCCTGGACCACCCTGCCGGTGCTGCTGCTGCTGATCGTGGCCTTTCCCAGCTTCAAGCTGCTCTATGCCATGGACCGTATCGAGGAGGCCGACCTGACCCTGAAGGTCACGGGCCATCAATGGTATTGGTCCTATGAATATCCCGACCAGCAGATCGGCTTCGACTCCATCATGCTGCCGCCCGAGGAGACCCCGCCCGACGAGCCGCGGCTGCTGGCAGTGGACAACCGCGTGGTGCTGCCGGTGGGTGTGAATGTGCGCATCCTTTTGACCGCCGACGACGTGATCCATTCCTGGGCGGTGCCTGCCCTGGGCATCAAGACCGACACCGTGCCGGGCCGGCTGAACGAGACCTGGGTACGGATCGACCGGCCTGGGGTCTATTACGGCCAATGTTCCGAACTGTGCGGGGTGAACCACGGCTTCATGCCCATCGCCGTCGAGGCCCTGCCGCCCGAACAGTTCGAAGCCTGGCTGGCCGAGGCCCGGCAGAAGTTCGCCCTGAATCAAGACAGGCCGGCGGCCATCGACGTCGCCTCGGCCGATTAACGCCCCTGGGAGCGCGCCCATGACCGCCACCGCCGCCCATCCCGATCATCACCACGAGGCGCCCGCCGGCTGGCGCCGCTGGCTGTTCTCGACCAATCACAAAGACATCGGCACGATGTACATCATCTATGCCGTGATCGCCGGCCTGATCGGCGGCGCCATGTCGGTGCTGCTGCGCATGGAACTGCAGCAGCCGGGCATCCAGTGGATCGGCGACGGCAACTACCAGCTCTATAACGTGATCCTGACCGCCCACGGCGTGATCATGGTGTTCTTCGTGGTCATGCCCGGCCTGATCGGCGGCTTCGGCAACTGGTTCGTGCCGCTGATGATCGGCGCGCCGGACAT
>CAYOKN010000240.1:0-4814 GCA_964404545.1 uncultured Rhodospirillaceae bacterium
TGTTCAGATAGTAAAGCGGCTTGTAGAACAGCACATAGCCCAGCCGCCCGCCCAGCACCACGCCCAGGGTGGCCCAGACCAGGAAGTCGTCGGCCTGTTCGGCGGTCAGGGCGTGCGGCGGCCGCGTGGCCAGCCAGCGCAGATACTGCCAGCCCAGCACCAGGCCGGCGATATAGGCAAGGGCGTACCAGCGGATGGCCAGGGGCCCGATCTGCAGGGCGATCGGATCGATGGCGGGAAAGGCAAGGCTCACGGGAACAGGCTCCTGGGGACGGCGTCCTCAAACATATCGGTCTTCGGCGGCCAGATACCGCTGGACATAGGTCTTCACCCCTTCTTCCAGGCTGGTGAAGGGCTTGTCATAGCCCACTTCGCGCAGCTTGGTCATGTCGGCTTCGGTGAAGTACTGGTACTTGTCGCGGATGCTGACCGGGGTGTCGATGAACTTGATATGCGGCTCCTTGCCCAGGGCGCGATAGACCGCGCTGGCCAGGTCCAGGAAGGAGCGGGCCTTGCCGGTGCCCACATTGAACAGGCCCGATACCTTGGGGTGGTCGTTCAGCCACATCATCACGTCCACCACGTCGCCGACCCAGATGAAGTCGCGCAGCTGGCCGCCGTCGGAATAACTCGGGTTGTGGCTCTTGAACAATTGGGCGCTGCCGCCGGTGGCCGCGTGCGGGAACACATGGGACACCACGCTCTGCTGGCCGCCCTTGTGATATTCGTTGGGGCCATAGACATTGAAGAACTTCAGGCCGGCATGCTGCGGCGGGGCCGACTTGCCCTCGGCCAGGCGGCGGGCCACCCAGCGGTCGAACTGGTGCTTGCTCCAGCCATAGGCGTTCAGCGGCCGCAGATTGCCCAGATGGCTGATGGAGGCGTCGTCGATGAAGCCGGCCTCGCCGCTGCCATAGGTGGCCGCCGAGCTGGCATAGATGAAGCGCACCTCATGCTTGGCGCACCACTGCCACAGGGCCATCGACAGCGAGAAATTGTTGGCCACGATCAGGTCGGCATTGCTCTCGGTGGTGCTCGAGATGGCGCCCATGTGGAAGATGGCTTCCACCGAATGCTGGTGCGCCGCCAGGAAGTCGAACAGCTGGTCCGGGTGCACGATGTCGGTCAGGTCGCGCTTGGCGATGTTGCGCCACTTGTCGTTGGCGCGCAGGCGGTCCACCACCACCAGCTCGCGGAAGCCCCGCGCCTCCAGCGCCGCCAACAGGTTGGACCCGATGAATCCCGCGCCGCCGGTGACCACGATCATGGTGAAGCTCCCCAATAAGGCATGTGCTGCCGTTATAGGCCCGAGGGGCGGGCAGGGGCAAGGCCGGGTGGACCGGAACAACATTACCGCGAATTCATCCACCGGCCATGCCCCGGTCAGGGCGGACGACCTAGGATGCCCGCTTGGCCCCTTGGGATCTGTGCGTGCGGCGCCCTGGGGGCGGGTTTTCCCGTAGTATCAAAACTCCCAAGAGTTCGAGTTCTTGCGGCGCGGTTTGGGCTTCTGGTCCCGGCGCGCCGTCTCTTTTTATCCTGGCCCGCACAGGGGGGCTTGGACTAGGTATGGAGCCAGCCATTGCCGGAACTGCCTTCCATGCGCGTGCTTGTGATCGAGGACGACCAGACCACCGCCGCCTTCATCCAGAAGGGGCTGGCCGAGGCCGGCCATGGCGTGGACCATGCGGCGGACGGGCGCCAGGGCCTGTTCCTGGCCACCGACCAAAGCTATGACGTGCTGATCGTGGACCGCATGCTGCCGGAACTGGACGGTCTGGCCATCGTTCAGGGGCTGCGCGCCGCCGGGGTGGGCACGCCGGTCCTGTTCCTGTCGGCGCTGGGCAATGTGGACGAGCGGGTCAAAGGCCTGCGGGCCGGCGGCGACGATTACCTGGTCAAGCCCTTCGCCTTCGCCGAACTGCTGGCCCGGGCCGAAGGACTGGCCCGGCGCAAGGGCGAGCCGGCGGTGCAGACCCGCCTGCAGGTGGCCGACCTGGAGATGGACCTGCTGCAGCGCCAGGTGCGCCGCGCCGGCCGGGTGGTGGAACTGCAGCCGCGGGAATTCCGCCTGCTGGAATTCCTGATGCGTCATGCCGGCCAGGTGGTCACCCGCACCATGCTGCTGGAAGGGGTGTGGGACTATCATTTCGACCCGCAGACCAATGTGATCGACGTGCATGTGAGCCGGCTGCGCACCAAGATCGACAAGGATTTCGACACGCCCTTGCTGCAGACCGTGCGCGGGGCCGGATATTCCCTGCGTGCGCCTGTCTAGATTCACCCGCACCACCGCCTTTCGCCTGACCCTGCTCTATGTGGGCCTGTTCGGGGTGTCGGTGCTGGCGGTTCTGGGGCTGATCTATTTCTCCACCGCCAAGTCCCTGGACGGCTTCCTGGCCAAGGCCATCGAGGACGACGTCAAGGCGCTGTCCCTGACCTATGCCCAGCGGGGCCGCGAGGCCATGCTGCGCCAGATCGACGACCAGGGACGCGGCGGCAGCGGCGCGCTCTATCGCCTGACCGGGCCGGCGGGCGAGCCCATCGGGGGCAATATCGTCGCGGCCCCGGCCGAGGCGGTGGCGCTGGCGCTGTATGTGGACTTCCTGGCCGACGGCCGCCCGGCGCGAGGGCGCATGGTGGTGCTGCCCGATGGCGAGCGGCTGCTGGTGGCCCGCGACCTGGGGGCCCGGGTGGCCTTCACCGCTTTGATGGCCGAGGCCATGCTGCTGGCCCTGGCCGGCACCCTGGTGCTGGGGGTGGTGGGCGGCCTGGTCATGAGCCGGCGCATGCTGACCCGCATCGATCACATCACCCACGGCGCCGCCCAGGTCATGGCCGGCAATATGGGTCACCGGCTGGTGCCCGACGGCAGCGGCGACGAATTCGACCGCCTGATGGTCAGCCTGAACCGCATGCTGGACCAGTTGCAGCGGCTGATGGACGGGGTACGCACGGTCAGCAACAACGTGGCCCACGACCTGCGCTCGCCGCTGACCCGCATGCGGGCGCGGCTGGAGCAGGCGGTGGTGCATGGCGGCAGCGCCGAGCAGATGCGCGAGGTCTGCGGCCAGGTACTGGAAGAGACCGACAGCCTGCTGGTCACCTTCAACGCCCTGCTGTCCATCGCCGAGGCCGAGGCCGGGGTGGTGGTGGCGGACCCGGTGGCGGTGGATCTGTCCAGGCTGGTGGAGGACCTGGCCGACCTGTTCGGGCCGGTGGCCGAGGAGCGCGGCCTGCTGTTGCGGGCCGAGCCGGGCGGCCCGGTCACCGTACGGGGCAGCCGCGAGCTGCTGTTCCAGGCCGGCGCCAATCTGGTGGACAATGCCCTGAAATACACCCCGGCGGGCGGGGTGGTGGTCATGCGGGCTTGGCGCGACGGGCTGGCTTCGCTGCTTGAGGTGGCCGACAGCGGCCCCGGCATCGCCCCCGAACACCGCCAGGCGGCGCTGGAGCGGTTCACCCGACTGGACGCGGCGCGCTCGACCCCAGGCAACGGTCTGGGCCTGTCCCTGGTTTCGGCCATCGTCCGCATGCATGGTGCCGACCTGGTCCTGGCCGACAATCATCCAGGGCTGCTGGTGCGGCTGCGGTTCGCTGAGGGAAGATGAAGGGACGACCCAGGGACGGCTGGCCGGCCGGCCCCGGGTCGGGGATGGAGGGCCGGATTTTTTCTCTGGGAGGCCCCCCTTATTCAGGCTCCTTCGCCTGGCGCCAGTGTGCCCCCACGGTGCGCCACGGCTCAAATTAATCCCTTGTAAGATTTAGCCTCGGTCGGCGGCCCGGTGTCCCAGCCCGGCCACAGCCATCATGGGGGCCCACCGCGCGGCATGGGAAAACGGTTGGCCCATCCTTGCGCAAGCTGGTTCGAGGGATCAAATTAAGCTCTGGTAGTAATCCCCTTATGGAGGGGGCGGGGCCTCGGCCCAAGGGCATGGTTGCCTTACGCGCTGTCCCTGTCCATAATGCGGTGCAAACAAGACCGGATGCCTTACGACCGATGCAGACCGAAAACCGCCTGTTCGACGATCTCGCCAAAGTGGCCGGGGGGGCGTTGTCCGCCCTGACCGGCGTCAAGACCGAGGTCGAGGCCCTGGTTCGCCAGCAATTCGAGCGCCTGCTGGCCGACATGAACCTGGTGACCCGCGAGGAATTCGACGTGGTCCAGGGCATGGCCGCCAAGGCCCGCGCCGAGCAGGAGACGCTGGAAGCGCGCCTGGTCGACCTGGAAGCCCGCCTTGCCGCACTGGAAGGCAAGGCCCCGGCCAAGAAGCCCAAGGCCGAAGGCCAGGGCTGACCCCGATGGTCGCCGGTTTTTCCCGAACCGGCGCCCCTCTCGCCAGTTATCCACAATTATCGTCGGTGCCGCGCGTGGAAGAACTTGCGCGCCGCTGCACTGTTTTACTAGGCTACCGCTTGTGGCGAGGGGTCTGTCAGTCCACCACCTATTGGGTGGCTGATACTCCCTCCGACCCCGCCAAAGGAGGGCGAAGGCATGTCCTTTTCCATCGAGCAGATCGAGGAAACCGTTGCCAACCCGCTTGATCTGGTCGAGCAGTTCGTGTTGGCCAACGACTGGCCGTTCGATCGCCGCAATGACGAGGAAATGGCGGTCGAGGTTCCCGGCCAGTGGTGCGATTACAGCCTGTACTTCGCCTGGCGCGAGGACATGGGCGCCATGCATTTCACCTGCGCCTACGATCTGAAGGTGCCCGCCAACAAGCGGCCGCCGATCCATGAACTGCTGACCCTGGTGAACGAGAAGCTGTGGCTGGGCCATTTCGGCCTGTGGTCGGACGAGGGCATTCCCATGT
>CAYOKN010000241.1:0-4812 GCA_964404545.1 uncultured Rhodospirillaceae bacterium
TCCAGCAGCCCGCCATGGTCGCGGATGATGGAATAGGAGATCCACAGGCCCAGGCCGGTCCCCTGCCCCACCGGCTTGGTGGTGAAGAAGGGATCGAACACCTTCATCAGGGCCTCGTCGGCGATGCCGGGGCCGGTGTCGCGGAAGGACAGGATCACCTGCTCGCGGGTCTCGCGCGCCGTCACCTCGATGCGCGGGGCAGCGCAGTCCTCCATGGCGTCCACGGCATTCTGAGCCAGGTTCACCAGCACCTGGTGCAGCGGCCCCACATGGCCCATGACCACCAGCCGGGGCGGCAGCCGCACCTCGGTCTCCACCGCCCGCTTGCAGCCCTTGGTCACCCAATGCAAGGCAGTGCGGGTCAGGTCGGTCAGGTCCACCTCGGCCCGCTCGCCGGGCTGCACAAAGGACAGGCGGCGCAGGTTCTTGACGATTTCGGATACCCGCTGCGCACCTTCCAGGGTGCCTTCAATCAAGGGGTCCAGGTCGGCCATCAGGCTGTCGATGCGCAACTGCTTGCGCAACTGCTCGATCTCTTCCTGCGGCGCGCGCCCATGGATGGCGTCCAAATAGCTTTGCAGCCGGGCGCGGTAGCGGCCCAGGGTGTGCACATTGCCATAAATGAAGCTGATGGGATTGTTCAGCTCGTGCGCCACCCCCGCCACCAGGCGGCCCAGCGAGGCCATCTTCTCGGCCTGCACCAGCTGCTGCTGGGCCTGCTTCAACTCGGCATGGGCGCGGTGCAGCGCCTCGTAAGCGCGGCGCAACTCGCCCACCGGGCGACCGATCAGCACCGAGCCGGCGGGGCGGCGGGCCTGGTCATAGCGGGTCGAGCAGTTGACCGCCACCGGGTCGGTCATCTCGCCGCCCACCGAGCGCAGGCGGATTTCGCATTCCCGCTGCTGGCCTTCGCCGGCCAGGCGCTCGGACAGCTTCTCCCAGCCCTGGCCCACCAACTCGACCAGGGGTACGCCGATCAGGTCGGCCTCGGACAGGCCGGTGATGTCCAGGGCGGCCTGGTTCACCTGCTGCACCCGGCCCCGCTGGTCGCAGACGATGAGCACGTCCGAGACCGAGGCCAGCACCGAGGTGATGAATTGCTGCGCCTGCTCCAGCGCCGCGTTCTTTTCCTCGAGGTCCACCTCATAGCGGATGAGGTCGGAATAGACCTCGTCCATCTTGCGCACCACCTCGATCCAGGCGGCTTCCTGGTACTGGCCCACGTCGGGCGGGCCGCCGGTGCCGGTCGCGGACGCCATCACGGCTTCTCCAGCCCATAGCGCTGCAGCTTGGCGCGCAGGCCGACGCGCGACAGTCCCAGCCCCTCGGCCACCCGGCTGATGTTCCAGCCATGCTGGTCCAAGGCGTCGCGGATGATCTGTTCCTCCAGCATCTCGACCCGTTCCTTCAAGGTGCCGCCGACCATCATCTCGGCCACCTTGTCGGCCCGCGCGCCCGATCGGCGCAGCGCCGGCGACAGCAATTCCTCGCCCAGCCGGCGCCCATCGGCCAGGGCCACCATGCGCTGCACCTCGTTCTGCAACTCGCGCACATTGCCCGGCCAGTCATGGGCGCGCAGCCGCGACAGGGCGCCGTCGGTAAAGCCCTCGATGGGCTTGCCGAAGGCCTTCATGGCCTCGTTCAGCATCAGATGGGCCAAAAGCGGAATATCCATGGGCCGGTCGCGCAGGGGCGGCATCCGAACCGGGAAGGCGGCCAAGCGGTAATAGAGGTCCTGGCGGAAGCGCCCGGCCTTGACCTCGTCCTCCAACGTCCGGTTGGTGGCGGCGATCACCCGCACATCCACCTTGCGGGTCAGGCGGGTGCCCAGGGGGCGGATCTCGCCTTCCTGCAGCACGCGCAGCAGCTTGACCTGGAAGGCCGGGCTGGTCTCACCGATCTCGTCCAGGAAGATGGTGCCGCCATTGGCCTGCTCGAACAGGCCGATGCGGTCCTCATAGGCGCCGGTGAAGGCGCCTTTCTTGTAGCCGAACAGTTCGGATTCCAGCAGCTGGTCCGGCAGGGCGCCGCAGTTCTCGACCACGAAGGCGCCGTCGGCGCGATGGCTGTTGTAGTGGATGGCGCGAGCCAGCAATTCCTTGCCGGTGCCGCTCTCGCCGGTCACCAGCACCGGGATGTCATAGCCGACGATGCGGCGCACCGCGTCAATGGTGCCGCGCATGGGGCTGTCGTCGGCATGCACGATGGCGTCGAAGCCCCAGCGGTCCTTCAGCACCACCCGCTTGCGCGCCACCACCTGCTGCAGGGCGGTGGTGGACATGCGCATCTCGGCGGACACCGTCTGGTTCTGGCGCTGCAGCTCGAACAGCTGCACCGCGCCGCGCACCACATTCAGCAGATGGTCCGGGTCCCAGGGCTTGGTGATGTATTGGTAGATGCCGCCTTCATTGATGCCGGCAATGATGTCTTCGGAATCGGTGAATCCAGAGATGATCATACGCACCGGGTCGGGCCAGCGCGACCGCACCCGCTTCAGGAACTCCACCCCATGCTCGCCCGGCATGCGCTGGTCGCACAGGATCACATGCACCCATTCGCTGGCCATCAGGGTCTCGGCCTCGGCGGTGGTGCTGGCGGTCAGCACCTCGAACTCCTCGGACAGCACGCGCCGCAAGGCCTCCTGCGAGCGCACCTCGTCATCCACCACCAGAACCACGGGAAGTTCGGTCATCACCCCGCCCTTGATTATGTGTATTCAATACACATCTTGTTGCTGCAAACCAGTCCCCGGCAGTGTAGCCTCAAATCACGCTGAAAGGGACCAGGATGCTGAGCAGCAGCGAGATCATCCGGCGCCTGGAAGCCGACGGATGGGTCGAAGTGTCCCGCCGGGGCAGTCACGCGCAGTTCAAGCATCCGACCAAGCCGGGACGGGTGACCGTCCCGCATCCCAACAAGGACCTGCCGCTGGGCACCATCAAGAGCATCGAGCGGCAGGCCGGCATTCGGCTGGTGTGAAGGAGCAGGGCCATGGAAGCACGCCATTATTACGCCGTCATCGACAAGGACCAGGACAGCGCCTTTGGCGTCTGGTTCCCGGACTTCCCCGGCTGCGTGACCGCCGGCGACACCCACGCCCAGGCCCTGGCCGAAGCCGAGGAGGCGCTGCAATTCCATGTGGACGGCATGATCGAGGACGGCGCCGCGATCCCCGCCCCCACCGGCTATGACGACCTGCCCGCCGAGGCGCGCCAGGGCATGCTCTGCCTGGTCAAGGTGCTGCTGCCCAGCGCCACCAAGCGGGTCAATGTGACCATCCCCGAGGACGTACTGCTGCGAATCGAGGCGCGCACCAACAATGTCTCGGGCTTCCTGACCGAAGCGGCGCGCAGGATGCTGCGCGCGGGTTAGGTCTTGTTCAGCCCTCGCCGGGCTCCGCCCACGCATGCGCCTTGCTGCGGTGGCGCGCCAGATAAAGCGGGGTGCGGGACTTGGGCACCTTCAGCACGAAATTGTAGCGCGCCACATGGTAGCTGGGGTCGAAGCCATAGAAGTTCAGCGTCATCTGCTGCAACTCCTCGGCCCGGTACTCGTCCAGCGGCTTGGCCTGTTCGTCGGCCAGGCGTGACAGGCGCTTTTCCGCCAGTTTCTGGTCAATGGAGCGGTCGTTGGCCAGGCCTTCCGCCACCGCCGCCAATTCGGCCAGGAACTCGGCATGGGTGATGCCGAAATGGCCGTCGATCAGCCCCAGCCGGCGGGCCTCCTTGGTGCCCATGGGCAAGCGGGCTTGCGTTACCGCCTGGGCGTTTTCGGCGCCGCAGCGGCGCGGCAGGGTATAGGTCCAATATTCCGAGCCATAGAGATTGCCCATGCCCTTGTAGTGCGGGTTCAGCACCACGCCGTCGCGGGCGAACACGAAGTCGCATCCCAGGGCCAGGAACACGCCGCCGGCGCCGGCATTGCCCTGCAGCGCGGCGATGGTCAGCTTGCCCTCGGTGGTGATGATGGCCCGGGCCAGGTCGTCGATGGCATTGATGGCGCGCCAGGATTCGTCGGCTGGGCTGGCAGCGGCCTCGATCAGGTTCAGATGGATGCCGTTGGACCAGAAGTCCGGCCCGCCCATGAGGCAAAGCACCTTGGTGGGACGCTCCAGCGCCTCCTGATAGGCGGCCAGCAGCCGCTGGCACTGCTCGGCCCCCATGGCGCCGTTATAGAAGCGGAAATGCAGATAGCCGACGCCGTGGCGCTCGTCATACCAGATGTCGTGATAGCCCGGCTGCTCGGGCAGCGCCTCGGCCAACGGCCCCAGCACCTGCGCCGCCGGCAGCTTCAGCGAGGGCTCGGCGGCCTTGTCGCGCAGATGACCGATCCACACCGCGCCGTCCCGGCAGGCCCGCGCCACCGCCCCGCCGCAGCGGGCCACCAGGGCGCCCGGCGCGCCGGACAGGCCCGGCGCCGGATGGGCGTCGAATAGATAGGTGGGCCGCCCGTCGATCTGGTCCAGCAGGCCGGGATGGCCGTCGGCCGAGCGGATGGCGCGCAGCACCGTCTCCATGTCGTCCCGCGCCCAGTCGATGGCCCGGTGCGCCTGCTTGACCGCCGGGCGCCACACATAGCCGGGGCTGGGGATGCTGGGGCGCTCGGGCAGATGGTCCAGGGCACGCAGCACGGCGCGCACGGCGGCCTCGGTCACTTCGGTGCGGTACAGGCTGCCCTTGGCGGCGGCACGCAGGACAAAGCCCTCGGTGGCCCAGACCGGGCCGCCGTCGAAGGTCTCGGTGGCCTGCAGCACGGTGACGCCCCACTCGGCCTCGTTGTTCAGGATGGCCCAGTCCAGCGCCGACGGCCCGG
>CAYOKN010000242.1:0-4799 GCA_964404545.1 uncultured Rhodospirillaceae bacterium
CTCCGACCCCGGCGCCCAAGCCCGCCGCGCCCAAGCCGCTCAAGCCCCAGGGCGACGCCAAGGCCGCCGCCAAGCCGCCCGAGATGGACCAGCGGCTGCAGGACATCAAGGTTTCGGTCTTCAACGACCTGATCGATTCGGTGGACCTGACCGAGTTGGGCAAGCTGGACCCGGCAGCGGTGCGCGAGGAAATCTCGGACATCGTGGCCGAGATCATCAGCATGCGGAATTTCGTGCTGTCGGCGGCCGAGCAGAACCTGGTCATCACCGACATCATCAATGATGTGCTCGGCTTGGGCCCGCTGGAGCCGCTGCTGGCCCGCGACGACATCGCCGACATCATGGTGAACGGCGCGGACAAGGTCTATATCGAGACCGGCGGCAAGATCGAGCTGACCGACATCCGCTTCCGCGACAATGCGCAGCTGATGAATATCTGCCAGCGCATCGTCTCGGCGGTGGGTCGCCGCGTGGACGAAGCCAGCCCCATCTGCGACGCCCGCCTGGCCGACGGCAGCCGCGTCAATGTCATCGCCCCGCCGCTGGCCATCGACGGCGCCGCGCGGACCATCCGTAAGTTCAAGAAGGGCAGGCTGACGCTGGAAAAGCTGGTGGAGTTCAACTCCATCCCGCCCCACGGCGCCCGTATCCTGCAGATCATCGGCCAGTGCCGCATCAACGTCATCGTCTCGGGCGGCACCGGCTCGGGCAAGACCACCCTGCTGAACTGCCTGACCCGCTATATCGAAGAGGGCGAACGCATCATCACCTGCGAGGACGCCGCCGAGCTGCAGCTGCAGCAGCCCCATGTGGTGCGTCTCGAGACCCGTCCGCCGAACCTCGAAGGGTCAGGCCAGGTGACGATGCGCGACCTCGTGAAGAACTGCCTGCGCATGCGCCCCGAACGCATCATCGTGGGCGAGGTGCGCGGACCAGAGGCCTTCGATCTGCTGCAGGCCATGAACACCGGCCATGACGGCTCCATGGGCACCATCCACGCCAACAACCCGCGTGAAGCCATCAGCCGTATCGAGAACATGATCGCCATGGGCGGCTACAACCTGCCCTCCAAGACCGTGCGCGAGCAGATCGCCGGTGCGGTGCAGGTGATCGTCCAGGCCGCCCGCCTGCGCGACGGCAGCCGCAAGATCACCCATGTCACCGAGGTGGTGGGCATGGAAGGCGAGGTGGTGACCCTGCAGGACCTGTTCGTTTACGAGATCCTGGGCGAGGACGCCAACGGCAAGATCGTGGGCCGCCACCGCTCCACCGGGCTGCGGCCAAAATTCTGGGACCGGGCCCGCTATTACGGTCTCGAGCGCGACCTGGCCGAGGCGCTGGACGCGGCGGGCGCCGATGCTTAGCCCCCTCGTCCTGCTGCTGGTCCTGGCTCTCCTGGGCATCCTGGCGGCGGTGGGCGCGGTCGTCTATTCCACCACCTACAGCCCGCGCGCCAAGCTGCGCCGCCGCATGATGGCGGTGGTGGGCGCGCCGGCGGGGCGCAAGGGCATGGGCCTGTCCTTCGGCTTTGCCAAGGGCCAGGCCGGCGGCCCGGGCAGCGCGAAGAAGAAGCAGATCCAAAGCAAGCTGAAGGAGCTGGAGGAAGCCCGCAAGCGCAAGAAGGGCGTGCCCCTGCGCACCCAGCTGGTGCAGGCGGGGCTGGCCATCACGCCGCGGCAATTCTGGATCTGGTCGGCGGTGGCGGGCGTGCTGGGCGCCGGGCTGATGATGCTGTCCGGCCTGCCCAAGATGGTGGTGCCGGCAGGCGCCATCCTGTTCGGCCTGGGCGTGCCGCGCTTCGTTCTGAACCATCTGATCAAGCGCCGGGTCAAGAAATTCACCGAGTATTTCGCCGATGCCCTGGACGTGATCGTGCGCGGTATCCGCTCGGGCCTGCCGGTGGGCGAATGCTTCAACATGATCGCCCGCGAAGCGCCCGATCCGGTGGGTATCGAATTCCGCCTGATCACCGAGGGCCAGCGCGTGGGCCTGACCCTGATGGAAACGCTGGAGCGCGCCTGCGAGCGCACGCCCACGCCGGAGATGCGCTTCTTTGCCATCGTGCTGGGCATCCAGCAGACCACCGGCGGCAACCTGGCCGAGACCCTGGCCAAGCTGTCGGACGTGCTGCGCCAGCGCAAGCGCATGCGCGACAAGGTCCAGGCGATGTCGTCCGAAGCCAAGGCCTCGGCCGGCATCATCGGCTCGCTGCCCATCATCGTGGGCACCCTGCTGTCCTTCATCGCCTTCGACTATGTGGCCGAGCTGTGGCGCAGCGATGGCGGGCAAATGCTGATGGTGTCGGGCGCCGGCATCATGTTCGTGGGCATCATGGTGATGCGCCAAATGATCAATTTCGATATGTGACGCCATGTTCAACCTGCAGACCGTCATCATCGGACTGATCTTCCTGCTGGCCTTCGTGTCGGTGGTGGCGGCCGGGCTGCCCTTCGTCCAGCGCGACACCTTCGCCTCGCGCCTGAAGGCGGTGGCGGCCCGGCGTGAGGAGCTGTCGGCCAAGCAGCGCGAGGCCTTTGCCCAGCGCGCTCGGTTCCAGCCCAAGCGCCATGTGTCGGCCATGAAGGCGGTGCTGGACCGGCTGAAGCTGCAGAACCTGATCCAGTCCAAGGAGTTGCGGGCGCAACTGGCCCAGGCCGGCTGGCGCGCCCAGTCGGCGGCGGTGACCTTCGTGTTCTCGCGCATTGCCAGCCCGATCCTTTTGACGGTGCTGGCCCTGGTGGCGCTGTCGCTGCATCCCGCCCTGATCAAATACAGCTTCAACACCAAGCTGATGATCTGCGCCCTGGCCATGGTGGTGGGCACCTATCTGCCCAACCTGCTTTTGAAGAACACCATCCAGAAGCGCCAGAAGATCCTGGCCCGGGGCTTCCCCGACGCCCTGGACCTGATGGTGATCTGCGTCGAAGCCGGCCTGTCGGTGGAGGGCGCCTTTTCCCGCGTCACCGACGAAATGGCCGAGGCCAATCCCGAGATCGCCGAGGAAATCGGCCTGACCTCGGCCGAGTTGGCCTTTCTGGGCGACCGCCGCCAGGCTTATGAGAACCTGGCCGAACGCACCGGCCTGCCTGCCATCAAGTCCCTGGCCACCGCTCTGATGCAGTCGGAACGCTATGGCACGCCGGTGTCGGTGGCCCTGCGCGTGCTGTCCCAGGAACAGCGCGACTCCCGCATGGCTGCGGCGGAAAAGAAGGCGGCGGCCCTGCCGGCGCAGCTGACCGTGCCCATGATCGTGTTCTTCCTGCCGGTGCTGTTCTTCGTGATCATCGGCCCCGCTGTCATCCGCACCACCCGCCAAATCGGCGGAGGGTGACCGCCATGGCCGGGCTTTGACCCGGCCATCCACGTGCCCGGCCAGGAATGTGTCGGAAACAGTGACTTAGGCGGAAACGCGTGGATGCCCGCGTCAAGCGCGGGCATGACGGCAGGAGCTACATCCGCCCTTTGGCCAGACGCAGATACAGTGCCGCATGTTCGCGCAGCTGTTCGGCGGTCAGGTCGCCCCGGGCCACGCGTTCCGCGCCAGCCGGGTCGCCGGACAGGGCCAGCAGCATGGCCAGGTTCAGGCGCATCTGGGCATTGGCGCGGGGCTGATCATTGGCCCGGCGCAGCATGGCCACCGCCTGGGGCAGGTCGCCGCTGGCGGCCAGGGACAGGCCCAGATTATTCAGCACGACCGGATTGTCCGGGGCGGCGGCCAGGGCGCGGTTGAAGCTGTCCTGGGCGTTGGCGTGGTCGCCCAGGCTGTCCTGGGCCACGCCCATGGCCGACAGCACGTCCCATTGGCCAGGCCGGGCGGCGTCGGCCTCGCGCAGATAGCGCAGGGCCACAGGGCCGCGGTCGGCGGCCAGGAAGGCTTTGCCCAGTTCGCCCAGCATGTCGGCGCCCTTGTCGTCCTTCTGCTCGGTCCAGGCCAGCAGCAGGTCGATGGCCGGCTGGGTCTGGCCGGAATAGCGCAGGGCCTTGGCCAATTTCAGCACAATGCCCCGGTCGCCGGGGCTGCGGGTCATCAGCTTGGTATAGTGCTCGGCGGCGGCGCGGTAGTCGAAGGCGGCTTCGGCCTGCTCCGCCGACCGGCGCAGGGTTTCGTCCACGGCGGCGTCCGCCGCGGTGGCGGGCCCCGAGGCGGACTGGCCGTCGGGGGGGCTCTGGCAGGCGGCCAGGGCCAGGCTCAGCAGGCCGGCGCCGGCCAGCAGGCGCAGGCGGTAAACCAACTGTTCACGACCTCTTGTCATGCTATCCCCCGTGTCCGGTCCCTGATTGCCGCTAGGATGCCCCTGGCGTATCCTAGGCGACCTTAAAGGGGACGGCGTTAAGAGTTGCTTTAAAGCCGCCATGCCGGGCATGGCGCAGGAGGGGACGATGCGGATTTTCAAGGCCTTGGCCGCGGCATGCGCCGCACTGCTGCTGTCCGGCCTGCCGGCCGCTGCCGAAGAGCCCGTGGTGATCTCGCTGGGCAAGGCCCAGATCCTGCGGCTGCCCCAGGATGCCGGCAATATCATCCTGGGCGATCCCGGCGTGGCCAATGTGACCCTGGACGATCCGCGCACCCTGGTGCTGTTCGGTCGCGCCGAGGGTGAGACCAATATTCTGGTGTTCGGCGCCGACAGCCAGCCCATCCTGCAACGTGACCTGGTGGTGACCCAGATGGACGACCGCCGCGTCTCGGTGCATGCCCCCACCGACGAGGGTATCAGCCAGACCCAATGGTCCTGTGTGGGCGGCACCGGGCGCTGCGCGCGCGTCACCGGCTCGCCGGCCTCGGGCAATGCCTCGGGCAA
>CAYOKN010000243.1:0-4791 GCA_964404545.1 uncultured Rhodospirillaceae bacterium
GTGTTCACCGCCGTGCTGCTCAGCTCCATGTCCGACACCATCGCCGAGGCCGAGCGCCGCGAACTGGTGGGGTATCGCAATTCGGTCGAGGCTGCCCTGGCCCTGCGCGCCAGCCAGTCGGAATCCCTGGCCCTGATGGTGGCCGCCATGCCCGAGGCGCAGGCCGCCTTCGCCGCGGGCGACAAACAATGGCTGACCCATCACTTCCATGCGGGCTTCAAGGTGCTGAAAGACCGCAAGGGCATCGAGCAGATGCAGTTCCACCTGCCGCCCGCCACCTCATTCCTGCGACTGCACAAGCTGGAAAAATCGGGGGATGACCTGTCCTCGTTCCGCTTCACCGTGGTCCAGGCCAATGCCGGCCAGAAGCCGGTTTCGGGTCTGGAAAGCGGCGTGGCCGGCCTGGGCGTGCGGGGCGTAGAGCCCATGTTCCACCAGGGCCGCCATATCGGCACCGTGGAATTCGGCCTGGACCTGGGCCAGGCCTTCGCCACCGAGGTCAAGACCCTGTTCGGCGTGGACATGGCCCTGCATCACCGGGGCAAGGACGGCCTGAAGGTGCTGGCCGCCACGACCGCCAGCCTGGCCACCCCGCAAGAGCTGGAAGCGGCCCTGGAGGGCCGGCAAACCGTCCGCAGCCTGGACCACGAGGGCAAGCCCGTGGCCCTGCTGGTGGCTCCCGCCAAGGACTTCGCCGGCAAGCCTGCCGCCGTCATCGAAGTGATGATGGACAGCAGTTCCTATGCCGCCCAATACGCCGCAGCCCGCAACGAATCCCTGATCATTGCCGGCACGGTGATCCTGCTGGGCAGCGTGCTGGCCCTGCTGCTGGCCCACAGCATCAGCAAGCCCATCGTGGTGACCACCCAGATCATGCATGACTTGGCCGACGGTGAGCTGGAGGGCAACACCCCCTTCACCGAGCGCGGCGACGAGGTGGGCGAGATGGCCCGCGCGGTCGAGATCTTCCGCGCCCAGGCCCGCGAGAACCGGCGCCTGGAAGCGGCCCAGAAGGAACTGGCTGCCAAGTCTGCGCTCGAGCGCAAGCAGGCCCTGATGCATGTGGCCGATAGCCTGCAATCCCATGTGGGCCAGGTGACGGATTCGGTGGCGGCGGCTTCGACCGAGCTGTTGGGCACCGCCGAGGCGCTGCATCACACCGTCGAGCAGGCCATGAACCGGGCCGCCACCGTGGCTTCGGCCGCCGAGGAGGCCAGCAGCAATGTGCAGACCGTGGCCTCGGCCACCGAGGAACTGTCCAGCTCGATCCTGGAAATCACCCGCCAGATGAACCAGAGCGCCAGTGTGGCCGGCGAAGCGGTGGACGATGCCCGCCATGCCGAGGACCGCATCGGCGCCCTGGCCCAAGCGGTGACCCGGATTGGCGAGGTGGTCAACTTCATCTCGGACATTGCCAGCCAGACCAACCTGCTGTCCCTCAACGCCACCATCGAGGCGGCGCGGGCCGGCGAGGCGGGCAAGGGCTTTGCGGTGGTGGCCAACGAGGTCAAGGCCCTGGCCAACCAGACCACCAAGGCCACCAGTGATATCGCCGAGCAGATCGGCGCCGTGCAGTCGGCCACCCATGAAGCGGTGGCGGCCATCGAGAAGATCAGCAGCGTGATCAACCGCATGCGCGAGATCACCCAGGCCGTGGCGGCGGCGGTGGAGGAACAGGGGGCGGCCACCGACGAGATCAGCCGCAATGTCCATCAGGCCGCCGAAGGCACCCGCCTGGTCTCGGCAAATATCGCCGCCGTGTCGGAAACCGCCCGCGAAACCGGCTTGGCCGCCGATTCGGTCCTGACCGCGGGCGAGGAACTGTCCCGCCATGCGGAAACCCTGAAAGCCGAGGTCGACGCCTCGCTGACGGAAATCCGCGCGGCCTGACGAACCAAGGGCGCCCCTGCCAAGGGGCGCCCTTTTTGCTCTCTCTTTTTTCGTCATGGCCGGGCTTGACCCGGCCATCCACGTGGCGGGGCCAGGAAATGCTTCGCAATCAATGACTTAGGTGGGGGCACGTGGATGCCCGCGTCAAGCGCGGGCATGACGGCGCGGTCGGTGGCGCACGGCACCGTTCCCTCTGTGCCTCTGTGGTGAAATCCGATTACCCCTACAGGTCCTCGGCCAGTTCGTGGCGTTCCGGGTGCAGGTGGGTGTCCACCGCGCGGATATGGCCGTCGGGGCCCTTTTCGAAGGTCAGCATGCGGCTGTGATAGGGGGCCAGGGCGCCGTGATAGCCCACGGTCAGCACCGTGGCCTGGGGGAAGTCCTGCTGCAGCAGGCGCATCATTTCCTTTTCGCCCACCGGATCCAGGGCGTCGGTGGCTTCCTGGATGAAAATCCAGCTGGGGCGGGTCAGCAGCAGGCGGGCGAAGCCCAGGCGCTGTTGCTCGCCGGCGGTCAGGTTCTGCTCCCAGTTCTGGCTGTCGCTCAGGCGGTCGCCCAGATGGCCCAGCCCCACCCGCTGCAGACAGACCTGCAGCAGGGCGTCGTCGAACTCGCCCGGAGCGGCGGGATAGCACAGGGCGTCGCGCAGCGGCTCGATGGGCAGATAGGGGCGCTGGGGCATGAAGAACACTCGGCCCGATCCGGGCAGCTGCACCGTGCCGGTGCCCCAGGGCCAGATGCCCGCCACCACTTTGAACAGCTTGACCGCCGTGGCCGGGTCGCCGGTGATCAGCACCCGCTCGCCCGGCTCGATGCGGGCGGTGAAGCCGGCCAGCAGCGGATTGCCGCCGGGGCTGGTGATGGTCAGGTCGGCAAAGTCCAGGACTTCCGCGTCCTCGATGGCGGCGATGTCGATGAAGCCCACATGCTCGGCCCGCTCGCCGTTCTTCACCCGCTCCAGCGCCTCGGCCAGGGCCAGCACGCGCTCGACCGAGGCGCGCCATTCGGCCATGCGGGGAATATTGTCCACCGGCCAGGACAGCGCCTGGGCGGTCTGCTGGAAGGCCTGGGCGGTCTGCATCATGGCGCCCAGGGTGATGGTGCCGGCAATGTAGCGCGGCGCCGTCACCAGAAAGGGAAAGGCGGTGCTCAGCACGGAATAGACCGAGCTGAACATGAAGATCTTCATCAGGGCGTTGGTCTGCTTGTGCCAGGCCCAGCGGATGCCCCGGAACAGGTCGATCAGGCGGCGGCGCTCGTCTTCCTCGCCATGCAGCAGGGCGATGGCTTCGGAATGTTCGCGGGCGCGCACCAGCGAGAAGCGGAAATTGGCCTCGGCGGTCTGGCGCTTGTCCACGGCGCGGATCAGCGGGCGGCCCAGCCAGAAGGCCACCGCCGACCCGACGCCGGCATAGAGCAGCGCCACGCCCACCATATGGCCGGGAACATTCACCACGCGATCGCCGATCTGCACCGGCAACTGGCCCGACAGGCTCCACAGGATCTGGGTGAAGCCAACCAGCAGCAGGATGCAGTAGAACAGGCTGTGCGCCAGGTCGATGGCGGTTTCCGTGGTGATACGGATGTCCTCGGCAATGCGGCCGTCGGGATTGTCGTGCTCGCCGGGGATGTAGTTGATCTTGTAGTGGCGGCCGTCATTCATCCAGCCGCCCGTGATCTGGTGGCTGAGCCAATAGCGCCATTTCAGCTGGATGCGCCGCTTGACCCATAGATGGGTGCCGTTCACCGCCATCAGGCTGACCAGGATGACCAGCAGCAGCAGGGTCTGGGTGACGAAGCGGTCCATGGACCGCGCTTCCAGGGAATCGAACAGGTCCTTGGACCAGTGGTTCACCTGGATCAGCAGCCACACCTGCCCCACCGTCAGGGCGGCCATGCCGGCCAACAGTCCCAGGGCTTTCCATTTGCGAGGTCCGGTCCAGAACGGGCCGGCCAGTCGGAAGAACTCACGGAAGAACGCAGGCCAGGTCTTATGCGGCCGGTTCACTTGCGAAGGAGGGGTCATTCCCTGGCGGCATCCATCCCACTCTGGCCGTCCGCTGATACCGCACCGGCCCACCCGTCAATTCATAAGGGGTTTCCCCTTAATCCGCAATTTCTAACCCGTTGGACGGAAGTCAGCGGCCCTTCTGCCAGGGCCATCTCCCTTCGATCTCCACCTCCAGGGAAAAGCTCAGGAAGGTGCGGATCAGCACGATGCCGGCCAGCACCGCCAGATTGTCCAGGTTGGGGTCGATGGCCACCGTGCCCACGATGTCGCCGGCCACCAGGAATTCCAGTCCCAAGAGGATGCCGCGGGCCAGGCTGGTGCGATAGGCATGGTAGGTCTGGCCCAGGTCATGGCGCTTGGCCACGCGGCGCAGGAACTGCACCGTCGAGGACACCACCCCGACCACGATCACCAGGATGCCCGCCACTTCGACCGCCAGGGCGATCCACTCCAGCAGAGGCTCGAACCAGGCCGGCGGCATGGCCTGGATGACGGTCTGGGCGTCCGATGGCATGGCTCATCCTGTGGCGCATGGCGGTCTGCCAGGTTGAACAGGCTTGGCTGCAAAGGGTTCTGACCCCTGACGTCATGCTCCATCGAAAACAGGGACTTAGGCGGCGGGGCGTGGATGCCCGCGTCAAGCGCGGGCATCCACGCTTCAGCGCCGTTGGGCAGCCTGCACGGCGGACTCCAGGGCCGACAGGAAGCGCGAGCGGTCCTGCTTGGAGAAGGACGGGCCGCCGCCCGATACCTCGCCGGTATCGCGCAGATGGCTCATCAGGTCGCGCATGGCCAGGGCCATGCCGATACTGTCGGGGGTGAAGGGCTTGCCCGTATGGTTCAGCACCTGCGCCCCCCTGGCCAGGCAGCGCCCGGCCAGGGGAATGTCG
>CAYOKN010000244.1:0-4778 GCA_964404545.1 uncultured Rhodospirillaceae bacterium
CCTTGTCGGCATTTTCAACAAGGACTAAGAACTCCACTTTGCAGGGGCAAGGTCACATGTGGCCGACGCATGCATGTGAATTTCAACAGCCTGCTAATGATCTCCGCGTCGCGCAGAGATCATGATGTTGCGGGGTGTCAAGCCACGCGCGCAGAACTCCGCTAGGCGGACCCGGTAGCCATGGCGAGCCAAGTAAAGGGCGCGATCCAGCGCCAGCCATACCTCCAGCGGCCGGCGAAAAACCAGGCGTGCGAGCTCCAAGCGCCGTACCTCGTGCAGCCGACGCCAACCGGCGGCCTCCCAGGCCGGCCAGTATTCGTCGGCAGCGCAAGTGAAACCTTCACGTGCCGCCAGGCGCCCCACCCAGACGGCGAAGTCCTCCGCCAGCCAGGCGGTGGGCACGGGCTTGAAGGTTTTCTCTCTGGGCACACCTCGCGTCGCGCGCCATTCTATGAAGGCCAGTTTCCAGGCCTGGGCACGGTCGCGCTGGCGACGCTCGCGAGCACCGGCAGTGACTGTCTCGGTCACCGCCAGGTGCAATTCGTCCCGAGACAGGCGCAGATTCGCATCCTCGTTCAAGGGCAGGTAGTCCGGAGTGGCAATGCGGTAGTAACAGCAAGGCGCCAGATCCAGGGCTGGCGCGCCCCGCTCCACCACGCCCCGCAGCAAAGCCAGATGCAGGTCGCCACAGGCATGCAGGGCCAAGGCATGGTGGCCGGTGATCAGGTCAGAACTGGCTGATGCCAGGGCATCCGCCTGCACGAAACGCTGGCTGGCATCTCCGGCCAGACGTACACCCTCTGCACACAGATCGCCATCCCATTCCAGGCTAGTGACTGACACCCCCAGTCGCTGCGCCAGATGGCGGCCCAGGTGGCCCTTGCCTGCACACCATTCCAGCACGGGGTGGCGGATCCGCCCGACCCCCGCGGCGAAAGCGTCGATCTGCGCCCGTTTGCGGCCGGGCATGTGGCGCGCCGTGCTTTCCTCGACGACCGCCGCCGGCGCGTCCAGCCGGGGTAGCTCGATCAGCTCGCCGAGTTCACTCAGTTCCGGCAGGAAACGGCCGGCCAGGCCGATGAGGGCGTGGTTGTCGCCGGCGAGGCGCGCCACTTCCGCATCCGCCAGGCCCAGAAGATGCTCCGCATAGTCGGCGTGCGTCGCGCACCAGGCCGGCCGCGGCACATGGAAGGGTGAAGGCCGCCACAGGCCGGCATGCGCCTGCAGCAGCTCCCCCAGACGGCGGAAACGGCGCGCATAGGCCGCCTCGGACGACGCGGTCAGGTGCATGCCGCCGGGCTCTGCGCGGCCGGCCCCGGTGCGGGCGCGGGCTGCCTCAGCCGCGCAGCAGGGTCCACAGGACGATCGCCAGCAACAGCGTGCCGCCGAGCAGGGTGAAGCCGACCAGACGCCGCAAGCCGGCACGCAGACGGGCAAATTCTTCGTGCCGCACCACCTCCCCGCCCGCCCCTGCCGGTACGGTATCCGCTGCCGCCATCGCCTCCGCCAGCCATTCGCGCAGGCGTGCTTCGTCGAAGCGGGCGGCGAGGCCGGCCAGCTCCGCACGCAGGGCCGCGAGCTCGCCCGCCTGCGTCCGGGCGGTTTGCTCCCGGGCGGCGGCGAGGCCGGCCAGGCCAGCTTCGAGATCGCTGCGGGTGGTGCGCAAATCGTCTTCCAGACGGGCCAGCTCGGCCACAAGCCCCTCCACGCGCTGACGCAGGAAGGCGGTCTGCGCCGCCCACTCCGCGGCCTCGGCGTCCAGCCTGACGAGGATCGCCTGGCGTGCGTTCTCGAATTCCGCGCTCTGCGCGTCGGTGCGGGCCTGCTGCGCGGCGAGCCCGGCAGCGAGGCCCCGTTCCAGTTGGCCGGCGAGCGCCGCGGGATCGACGACGGGGTGGGCCGCCAGCGCCGCGAGACGCTCGTTCACTGCGTCCAGGGCAGCCGCCTGGCGGGCGAGACGCTGGTCGAACTCGGTCCACAATGCGGTAAGCGCATCTTCCACCATCCCCCGGATCCCCTCGCGGGGCACCGCCGGCGCGGTTGCCGGGCTTGCCGTGGCGGCCTCAGCGGCACGCGTCGACAGGCCGGCGAGCAGGGATTCCAGCGCCTCGGTGGCGGGCGGTTTGGCCATGGCATCGAGGGCGCCGGCCTGCCGCGCCATCTCCCTGAAACCGGCCTCGTCGTTGCCGCTGACGAGGATCACCGGGATATCGCGCAGCGCCGGGTCGGTCTTGATGCGCCGGGTGACCTCGAAGCCGTCCATGTCCGGCATCATGTGGTCCAGGAAGATCAGGTCGGGCTGCTGCCGGCTGAGCCAGTCCAGGGCCTGCGGGCCGGACTCGGCGAGGTCCACGTGCAGGCCCATGGCTTCCAGTTTTCTCTGCATGGTGAGGCGGCCGACCTTGGAATCGTCCACCACCAGTGCGCGCAGATCCGACATCGCTGTTGTCCTCCGGCAAGGGAGGCTTCACCTTACCACCGATCCAGCCAGGCAGTCTTTCTCCACCCTCGAGCGTGCGTGCTCCTGCTATCCGGAGAGTGATATCCTGTATCAGCCGCCGTTTGCCCGGTGCAATCGATCCCGCAAGGAGACCCCGTCATGATCACCGACCGCGTGCGCGACATCCTGGTCCCCATCGCCGAATTTCCCCGCATCGCCCACGATGCCTCGCTGAAGGATGCGTATGCCATGCTGCATCGCCAGCACACCTCCGGCGGCTGGCGCTATCGGCACATGCTGGTGTTCGGCGGCGAGAGCAGGGTGGTGGGCATCCTCAGCCTGGTCGACCTCCTGCGCGCCCTGATGCCCGATTACATCCGGGCCACCTTGTCCCAGCATGTCGCCGACGGCACCGACACCCACACCGTGGGAACCTCCCTGTCCCTGCTCTGGCAGGATTCCTTCGCCGCCCAGTGCCGGCAGATGGGCGAAGTCACCGTCGCCGCGCACATGAGCCCGGTGCAACACACCGTGCGCGGCGGGGATCCCATCACGCTGGCCGCCTACCTGATGATCGCCCACCACGTGCACATGCTGCCGGTGCTGGAGGGGGACGTGGTCGCCGGCGTGGTGCGCATCGTCGATGTCTTCAACCAGGCCGCGATGGAGGTGCTGCGTGGCTGACTCCGCTTTTCCCCGCATCGAGTCGGCGGGCCCCGCCTACGACTGGAAGAAGCTCGCCATTCTGCTCGCCGGTCTGGGTGTGTTTTTGGCGGTCTATTTCATGCCGGCCTGGCCGGACGCCATGGACCCAGCCGGCAAGCGCTTCGCCCTCTCGCCCCAGGGCAAGGCCGCCATCGGCCTGTTCCTCCTGGCCTGCATCTGGTGGGTCTTCGAGGTCATCCCCATCGGCATCACCGCCATCGCCATCGGCGTCTTCCAGGCCCTGTTCCTGATCCGTCCGGCGAAAGAGGCCTTCCGCGATTTCATGGATCCTTCGGTGCTGTTCATCTTCGGTTCCATCGTCATCGGCCTGGCCTTCACCCAGTCGGGACTCACCCGTCGCATCGCCTACAAGATGCTGGCGGTGGCGGGGGAGAACACCCGCATGATCCTGTTGGGCTGCCTGGTGGTCACCGCCGCGCTGGCCCACCTGATGGCGCACACCGCCGTGGCCGCCACCATGTTCCCCATCCTGCTGGCCATCTACGCCCTCTATGGCGAGGGCGAGAAGCAGACCAATTTCGGCAAGAGCCTGTTCATCGGCATGGCCTACGCCGCCGGCGCCGGCTCCATCATCACCTTCCTGGGTGCTGCCCGCGGTCCGGCGGCGGCGGGCATGTACAAGGAATTCACCGGCAACGAGATCGGCTTTTTCGAGCTGACCAGCTACATGTTCCTCATCGGCTGGCTGATGGTGTTCGCCGTCTGGCTCTATCTCATCGTCTTCCTGAAACCGGAAAAGGACGCGATCCCCGGTCTCCGGAACACGGTGCAACGCCTGGCCGACGGCCTGGGGCCCATGACCAGTCAGGAAAAGTTGGTGCTTGCCATCGTCCTGGGCGTGGTGCTGCTGATCTCCCTCAAGGGTGTGGTCCCCTTCCTCAAGCCCATCGACCGGGCCGCGCTGATGCTCATCTCCACCCTGCTGTTTTTCATCCTCGGCATCCTCACGGTGAAGAATCTGGAGGAGATCCCCTGGAACATCATCCTGCTGTTCTCCGGCGCCATGAGCATTGGCTTCTGCCTGTGGCAGACCGGCGCGGCGGAATGGATGGCAGTGCAGTGGCTGGCCCTGCTCAGGGAGGCGCACTGGTTCGTCTTCATCATGGGCATCGCCGCTTTCGTCCTACTGCTAACCAACTTCATCATGAACGTGGCGGCCATCGCCATCGTCCTGCCGGTGGCCCTGGTCATCGCCAACTATCTGGGCGTGGCCCCGGACGTGGTGATGTATGCCTCTCTCGTCACTTCCGGAATGCCTTTCCTGCTGCTCATCGGCGCCGCGCCCAACGCCATCGCCTACGATTCCAGGCAGTTCTCCACCGGCGAGTTCTTCCGCCACGGCTTGTTGCTCAGCGTCATCCTGTTGGCGGTGGTGGGCATGGCAATCACCACCTTGTGGCCGCTCCTGGGCATGCCCATCCTGGCCGAGCGCCCCTGATCCCGGCTGCGGCCCTCCCGAGTCGGGAGGCCGTCCTTCATCGGGTTGATCACCAACCAAACACTTGCCACGGCAGCTTGGGCCCTTGGCGCCATAGTGCCTGGTCGCCCAGTACGCCAGCGTGAGCAAATGGCGGGGAATTCACTATGCTGTCCATGAGTGTGCGTGTTCCCC
>CAYOKN010000245.1:0-4746 GCA_964404545.1 uncultured Rhodospirillaceae bacterium
ACCTGCCCGCCGATCCGGTCGGCCTGGCCCAGGCGCTGCGGGCGCCACGGCGCGGGCCTGGGCGGCCGGCGGGCTCGCGCAATCGCTCGACCGAGCAGTGGCGCACCTACCTGCTGCGCAAATACCCGTCGCCGCTGGAGGCCCTGGCAGAGACCTACAGCCGGCCGGTGGACGTGCTGGCGGCCGAGCTGGGCTGCGACAAGGTCAAGGCGTTCGAGATCCAGCAGCGGGCGGCGGCCGAGCTGGCGCCGTACCTGCACGGCAAGATGCCGGTGGAGGTGCAGGTGGACGGCTCGTTGCCGGTCCTCAACCTGGTGCTGCCGGGCATGCTGCCGGGGTCGGGCGAAAGCGTTGGAAATCAATGGCTTATCGACGCGCAGCCGCTGCCGGTTGGACGCGCCGAGTTGGACGAGGCCTCGGAAACCCAGGAAATCCGCGCCTCTCGGCCCGCCGAGCATTCGATTGAAGATCGAACCCGCGCCACCCCCCCGGGGGTCTCGGCGGCCGACCAGGGGGGGCACGCCCCCACCGCGATCCCTTGTCTGCCTCATCCCCCCCGCCGGACAGAGGTGGAAATTTCCGAGCCGGCCGTGGGGCGCGGTACGACCGAAGCCGGGGGGCAGGGTCGGGGCGAGGGTACGGGTAGCCAGGCCGGGGAGGGTAAGGGCTGATGCGGACCTACGTCCCCCCGGGCCCTGTGGCCTACCAGTTCTATTCCTGCGATGCCCTGGTGGTGGCGATCAAGGGCCCCATCGGCGGCGGCAAGACCTCGGCGGCGCTGAACCGTCTGGTGCGGCGGGCCGCCATGCAGCGCCCAAGCGCCGACGGCGTGCGCTACTACAAGGCCGCCATCATCCGCGACACCTACCCGAACCTGCAGAAGACCACCATCCCGTCCTGGCACAGCTGGGTGCCCAAGGAATTCGGCGCCTGGCGCGGCGAGGTGCCGATCCGCCATCACCTGCGCCTCAAGCTGCCCGATCAGACCCAGATGGATGCGCTGTTCGAGTTCATTGCGCTGGGCGACCAGTCGGTGGAAGACGCCATGCGCGGCTGGGAGGGGACAGACGCCCATATCGACGAGGCCGATTTGGTCACGCCCGATGTGCTGACCTACGTCCTGTCTCGCGTGGGCCGCTATCCGTCCAAGGCCCTGGGCGGCCCCAGCAGCTATTCGGTCTCGTTGTCCTTCAACGCGCCCGACACCGACAACTACCTCTACGAACGCTTCGTGGAGAACCCCAAGCCCGGCGAAAGCTTCTTCCGCCAGCCGTCTGGGCTGAGGCCGGATGCCGAGAACATCGCCAATCTGCCGCCCGGCTATTACCAGGGCCAGATGAACTCGAACCCCGATTGGTGGGTGCGCCGGTTCATCATGAACGAGTGGGGCTATGCCCGCGACGGCAAGCCGGTCTATCCCGAGTACAATGACAGCCGCCATGTGGCCAGCCAGGATCTGGAGCCCGTCCCCGGCGTGCCCCTGGTGATCGGCTCGGACGCCGGCCTCACCCCCGGCCTGGCCATCTGCCAGATGACCCCGTTCGGCCAGTGGCGCATCCTGGACGAGCTGGTGGCCACCGGCATGGGCGCCACCCGCTATGCCGAGGCGCTGAACAGCCTGCTGGCCCAGCGCTATCCCGGCTTCCGCGCCATCACCGCCTGGGGCGACCCCGCCGGCGCCGGCAAGGCCCAGTCGGACGAAAGCACCTGGATGGCCACCATGGGTGCGCGAACCGGGTTCGCATGGCGGCCGGCACCGGGCAACAATGCACCCACTCTGCGCATCGAGGCGGTGCGGGTGCCGCTGACCCGCACCCTCGACGATGGCCAGCCTGGCCTGCTGCTGTCGCCCCGCTGCAAGATCCTGCGCAAGGCGTTCAATTCCGGCTATCGCCTGCGCCGCGTGGCCGTGGCGGGCGGCATCCGCTACGAGGACAAGCCCGAGAAGAACGAATTCAGCCATGTGATGGAAGGCCTGCAATACGCTCTCCTGGGCGGCGGCGAGGCCCATGAGGTGTTGGGCCGCTCGCGCGACCGCGCCAAGGCCGGCCAGCCGGTCATGGCCGCCACCGGCTTCAGCGTGTGGTGACCGCCATGACCGCCGAGACCACCTGGACCATCGTTTTCTCGGACCTGGAGCCCTTGCCTCCGTCGGCCGCCTGGTCGGCCCGCGCCCTCTATGCCGGCCTGCGTCTGCTGCGCCCCGGCTTCCGCCACTGCTTCGCCATTCGCCCGGCCGAGGCCTTTGCCGGCTGGATCGTGGCCAATCCCGGCGGCGGCGGGCTCGACATCCTGGATCTACGCGCCGACCAGGCACTGCCGGCGCCCGATGGCCAGGTCTGGCTGGCGCAGGAATGGGTCCATGGCCTGACCGTGGCGGCGGGGCAGGGCACCGTGCACCTGGTGCGCGCCCGGGCGCGGCGGCGGACCCAGTTCCGCCCGCGCGGCCCACTGACCTGCGTCAGCTGCATCAAGCACCTGCTGGGCCACCAGTCGCCCGCCCTGACGCCCTATGCGCTCTATCGTTCCCTCAAAGCCCAGGAGACCTGACATGGGTGGTTTCTTCTCGTCCCCGCCGAAGCCCGACACCAGCGCCGCCGACAAGGCCCGCGCCGACGCCGAAGCCGAAAAGGCCAAGCTGGAGGCCAAGAACCAGGCCACCTTGCGGGCCAAGCGCGCCGGTGCGCTGGGCCGGTCGGCGCTGCTGGCCTTTAACCCGGAAAGCCAGCCGTCCGACAAGCTGGGGGCTTAGGCCATGGCCGCAGCCACCGGGGCGACCCTGCCGCCCGAACTGGAGCGGTTCAAGGCCGCCGAGGCCGAACGCCGCGAGTGGGACGGCATCCTGACCGAGGCCTATCGGTTCGCGGTCCCCAACCATGATCCCAATCCCAACGCGGCCAGGACCACCCAGGGCGAGTCCCGCACGGCGCAGCTGTTCGACAGCACCGCCGTGGTGGCGGTCAAGCGCCGCCGCGCCCGCATGCACGGTGCGCTGTTCCCGCCCTTCCGCGAGTGGATGAGCTTCGCCCCCTCGGGCGACATCGACCTGACCGCGCTGCCCCAGGACCGGGCCACGGCCTGGCGCCAGTACGAGGAAACCGCCCGCCGGCGGTTCCACTCGGCCATCGAGCGGTCCAACTTCCACACGGAAATCGCGCCGGCGCTGGCCGATGTGCAGATCTCCATCGGCGCCATCCTGCTGCAGCCCGGCACCCTGGACGATCCCTTGCGGTTCGAGGCGGTGCCGGTGCGCGACCTGATCCCGCGCGAGGGGCCGTCGGGCAAGGTCGAGGACGTCTATCGCCGCCGCGAGGTTCGCCTGCGCGACCTGGCCCGCCTGTGGCCCGAGGCGGCCGACGACAAGGGCGGCCTGCGTGACGAGGATCTGGCCAAGATGCTGGCCGAGGCCCCCGAGACCAAGGTGGCGCTGGTGGAATGCTGCGAGCGTCAGCCCGACGGCACCTACCGCTACACCGTCTGGTGGGAGGCCAAGGCCCGCCGGCTGCTCGAGCGCGGCTATCGGCGGGCGCCCTGGCTGGTGTTCCGCATGGACAAGGCCCCGGGCGAGACCATGGGGCGCGGCCCGGTGCTGGATGTGCTGCCCGATATCAAGACCGCCAACAAGGTGGTGGAACTGACCCTGAAGAATGCCAGCATCGCCGTCACCGGCATCTGGCAGGCCGATGATGACGGCGTGCTCAACCCGGCCAATGTCAAGCTGGTGCCCGGCACCATCATCCCCAAGGCGGTGGGCTCGGCCGGGCTGACGCCCCTGAACACCGGCGCCCGCTTCGATGTCTCGCAGATCATCCTGGCCGATCTGCGCCAGAACATCCGCGAAACCATCGAAGGCCCGACCCTGCCAGGCTCCGACGACACCACCCGGCGCACGGCCTATGAATGGACCAGCCGCGAGCGCCAGCAGGAGGCGGTCGAGGTGCCGGTGAACCTGCGCTTGCTGCAGGAGCTGGACCAGCCCCTGGTGCTGCGCGCCCTGGACATCCTGATGAGCCCGGCCATGGCCGGCAGCCCCTATGCCATCGAGCCCTGGTCCCATGATGGCCAGGACATCACCCCCGTGCCGGTCAATCCGCTGATCCGGC
This sequence comes from uncultured Rhodospirillaceae bacterium, assembly GCA_964404545.1. Taxonomy (GTDB): domain Bacteria; phylum Pseudomonadota; class Alphaproteobacteria; order Rhodospirillales; family Magnetospirillaceae; genus CAYOKN01. The sequence goes on from CAYOKN010000245.1 coordinate 4,104, forward strand.
TGCAGGACATGGCCGACGCCGAACGCGCCCTGCAGGCCCTGGCCAAGCTGCTGGCCCTGATGCCCGAGGCCGTGGGCCAGGTGGTGGACCCCACCGCCTTTGCCCGCTGGTTCCTGGAATATAACGGCTTCCCCACCCGGCTGCTGATCGAGGCCAGCCAGATGGTGTCCGCCGCCCAGCAACAACAGCAGGCCCAGCAGCAGGCGGCCATGGCCGAGATCGGCAATCAGGGCCTGGCCGCCATGGCCACCGCCGCCGGCCGCAACATGGGCGACCAACTGACCGCGCCGCCGGGTGGCTCGGATGTCTGACGACCCCACCAAAATCAACGGCCAGTTCGCCGCCGCCTTTGCCAACCCGGCGGGGCAGGCGGTGCTGGACTGGCTGCGCGCCCACACCATCGACCGCGAATTGCCCCCGGGGGCGACCGAGGCCGAGCTGCGCGACCTGGAGGGCCAGCGCCGCCTGGTCCGCCTGATGGACAAGAAAATCAAGGCCGGCCAGGCCGGCATCTGACAGGAGACATGACCCAATGACCGAAGCCGTGACCACCCCCGCCACCCCGGCGCCCGCTGCCGCCCTGCTGGACTTGTCGGCCGCCCAGGCCCAGGCCGCCGCGCCGGCCGCTCCGGCGGCGCCGGCC
>CAYOKN010000246.1:0-4742 GCA_964404545.1 uncultured Rhodospirillaceae bacterium
GGCCTTGGCCAGGTTGGCGCGGGCGCCGAAGAACTGCAGCTGCTTGCCGATGCGCATGGCCGAGACGCAGCAGGCGATGGCGTAGTCATCGCCCCAATGGGGCCGCATCAGGTCGTCATTCTCGTACTGGATGGCACTGCAATCGGCCGAGACCTTGGCGCAGAACTCCTTGAAACCCTGGGGCAGGCGGGTGCTCCACAGCACGGTCAGATTGGGTTCGGGCGCCGGACCCAGGGTATAGAGGGTCTGCAGGAAGCGGAAGCTGGTCTTGCTGACCAGGGTGCGGCCGTCCTCGGCCATGCCGCCCAGGCATTCGGTGACCCAGGTGGGGTCGCCCGAGAACAGGGCGTCATAGTCGGGGGTGCGCAGGAAGCGCACCATGCGCAGCTTGATCACCAGGTCGTCGATCAGCTCCTGCGCCTGCTCCTCGGTCAGGCGGCCTTCGTCCAGGTCGCGCTGGATATAGATGTCCAGGAAGGTGGAGATGCGGCCCAGCGACATGGCGGCGCCGTTCTGCTCCTTGACCGCGCCAAGATAGGCGAAATAGGTCCACTGCACCGCCTCGCGGGCATCGGCGGCGGGGCGTCCGATGTCGAAGCCATAGGCCGCGGCCATCTGCTTCAATTCATCCAGGGCACGCCACTGCTCGGTCAGCTCCTCGCGCAGGCGTAGCACCTCGTCGGTGAAGACGGCGTCATCCAGCTCGGCATAGTCCCGCTCCTTGTCGGCGCGCAAGGCATCCACGCCATACAGCGCCACCCGGCGATAGTCGCCGATGATGCGGCCCCGGCCATAGGCATCGGGCAGGCCGGTGATAATGCCCGACTTGCGCGCCGCGCGGATCTCGGGGCTGTAGGTGTCGAATACACCCTGGTTATGGCTCTTGCGGTATTTGCTCCAGACCTCGCGCACCATGGGGCTCAGCTCGAACCCATAGGCCTTCAGGCCCGCCTCCACCATGCGCAGGCCGCCATTGGGCATGATGGCCCGTTTCAGGGGCGCATCGGTCTGCAAGCCCACGATGATTTCGGCGGCGCGGTCCACATAGCCCGGCCCATGCGCCGTGATGGTCGAGGGCCGGTCGGCCGCCACATCCAGCACCCCGCCGGCGGCCCGCTCGGCCTTGATCAGCTCGGACACCTTGGTCCACAGCGCCTTGGTGCGCGCGGTGGCCCCCACCAGGAAGCCCGCATCGCCCTCATAGGGCCGCACATTGGCCCGGATGAAGCCGGCCACATCCACCCGCTGGCGCCAGACCTCCCCGGTGAAGGACCGCCAGGCATCGCGGGCAGCAGCGGGAACGGACATCTGATTCATGGGGCACCTGCATCAAACCGAAGGCGCGGACCCCATCGCGGGCCGCGCGGGAAAGGACCAGGCGAGCATAGGACGCCCTTGTCCCAAAGGCTTATGACAATATGGAGGTATGTGAACCCCGGTTCAAACCGCCGGAGGGAGGAAGTCTTCCGTCGAAGGAGGGGGGCAGAAAAAGAAACCCCCGGCACTGGGCCGGGGGTAAAGTCAAACAGGGAGGCTTCACGTCTGGGGCGGACTGGTGGCCTAATCCGACCCGTCCTGGCGGGAAGCTAGGAACTCTTCGGCATCGAGACGCTGCTGCTCCACGGGAGTGAGCGCTGGAACAGATCCCGCCGCCCTCTTGCGTCCCAACAAGGCGCCGATGGCCATCAGCAGTCCCCCGGCGAGTGCGACGAGCAGGCCACCCAGGGCAAAGAGCCCAAACAGCACTTGAAGCTCGCCGGATTCGACCATCAGCGTCGCTCCAGCGAATCCCAGCCCGAACAACACCGTGGCGAAGCCGACCAGCCGCAGCAGAAAGGAGGAACCTGACCGGATACTCATGGATATTTTCCACCTTTCCCGTCGCACGGGTCAAAGCTGCGGGATCAAAATTGCCACGAACGGTGCCCAGAACATCAGGTTCACCGGGGCTAGGATCAATTGGATGACGAGGACGTAGGTGCGGCCTCGATTGACAAGCCGCAGAATGAAGGCGATCAGCATCGGGACGGTCAGCGCGGCCAGCGCCAGTCCGCCATACAGGAAGAACGGTATCGGCTCGGGAGTTCCCGAAAATAGCAATGCGCCGCCCAGTATGAAGCTCCACACACTGGCGCCCAGGGTGGCCGCCGCCAGCATCACCACCATCGGCAGACTGACGATCACGCGGACATAATAGGCCGACGCAGCCCCAATCATTGGAGCCCCCCTTCTTCAATCGCCATAGCCTACTGGCAACACTGCTCAGCCAGCAAGCCAAGGATGTCGCCCGGGCACTGGGCCGCCTCGCTGCACAATCAATGGAAGAGCGAAGCCGACAGAGACGGCAGTGCTTGCACTCTATTCAAAATCTGGCGCATGGGGCAGCTAGCCCATTGAAAAAGAAACCCCCGGCACTGGGCCGGGGGTAAAGTCAAACAGGGAGGCTTCACGTCTGGGAGACGAAGGGTCCGAAGACCCTGAGATCGGGCATGCGCCCGAACCGGGATGCCGAAGGAGCTTCGACGAATTCCGGGGCGTTGTTGCTGTGCAACATCGCCTGCCAAAAGGTATAGGTTAGGGCGGGGGTCTGGACCACCTGTAATTAAACAAAACCGTCATGCAAAAGCTGCATAACTGCCTTATTTGGTCTTACCAGTGGGGCTGCCAGTAGTTTGGCCGGTGGGGTCAGGCCTGGCCGTTGATCTTCTGGATCAGGAAGTCGCGGAACACGGCGATGCGCTTGGAGTGGCGCAGTTCTTCGGGATAGACGAAATAGGCGTCATAGGACGCGCCGCGCAGCTCGGGCAGGATTTCCACCAGATCGCTGGCTTCGCGGCTGAAATAATCGGGCAGGGCGGCGATGCCCACGCCGGACTGCACGGCGCGGAATATGCCGTAGATGTTGTTCACCTTCAGCACCGGCTTGCGCGGCCGCTCGGGCCGGGCGCCGGCTTCCAGCAGCCAGTTCATGTTGATGACCGGCGGCTTCTGGTCCTCGCCATAGGTAATGATGCGGTGGTTGTCCAAGTCCTCGGCGGACTTGGGCATGCCGTACTTCTTCAGATAGTCGGGCGAGGCGTACACATTGTAATGCAGCACCATCAGATGGCGCTGGATCAGGTCGGGCTGGCGCGGCGGCATCATGCGGATGGCCACGTCGGCCTCGCGCATGGCCAGGTCCAGCTCGCCGTCATTCAACAGGATGGTCAGCTGGATGTCGGGATAGAGGTCCAGGAATTCGCGCATGCGCGGGGTCAGCCACAGGGTGCCGAAGGCCACCGTGGTGGTGACCTTCAGGGGGCCTTGCGGCCGGTCCTTGGACTCCGAGATCTGCGCTTCGGCCATGGCCAGCTTGCTGAACACCTCGCGCGCGGTCGAGAACAGCAGCTCGCCCTGCTCGGTCAGGATCAGGCCGCGGGCATGCCGGTGGAACAGCGGGACGTTCAGGCTTTCTTCCAACGCGCTGATCTGGCGGGAAACCGCCGACTGGCTCAGATTCAGGGTTTCACCCGCATGGGTGAAGCTTCCAGCCTCGGCCACGGCATGGAAGACGCGCAGTTTGTCCCAGTCCATCAGTCCCCCCTGCGGCCCATTTGGAGCGGGGCTCCCCCGTTAACCCCGCCGCCCTGGCCTTGTCCCTATTGGCGGCTTATTCTGCCGCGACCGGCTGCGCCTGTCCATGGTGCGCGAGGAAGCGGTCGGCCTCCAGCGCGGCCATGCAGCCGGTGCCGGCGGCGGTCACCGCCTGACGGTAGATCTTGTCCTGCACGTCGCCGGCGGCGAACACGCCGGGGATATTGGTGCTGGTGGTGCCGGGCTTGGTGACGATGTAGTTCTCGTCGTCCATCTCCAGCTGATCCTTGAACAGCTCGGTATTGGGGTTGTGGCCGATGGCCACGAACACGCCGTCCACCTTCAGGGTGGAGACCTCGCCGGACTTGACGTTCTTGAGGCGCACGCCGGTCACGCCGGGCGGGTTGCTGTCGCCCACGATCTCGTCCACCACGCTGTCCCAGACCACCTCGACCTTGGGATTGGCGAACAGCCGGTCCTGCGCGATCTTTTCGGCGCGCAAGCTGTCGCGGCGATGCACCAGGGTCACCTTGGTGGCGTGGTTGGTCAGGTAGATGGCCTCTTCCACCGCCGAATTGCCGCCGCCGATCACCGCCACTTCCTTGCCCCGGAAGAAGAAGCCGTCGCAGGTGGCGCAGGCGGAGACGCCGAAGCCCTGGAACTTCTGCTCGGAGGGCAGGCCCAGCCAGCGCGCCGAGGCGCCGGTGCAGATGATCAGGGTCTCGCCCACATAGGTATCGCCCGAGTCGCCCGTGGCCACGAAGGGGCGCTTGGACAGGTCCACGGACACAATGGTGTCGTGGAAGAATTTGGTGCCCACATGCTCGGCCTGGGCCTGCATCTGCTCCATCAGCCAGGGGCCCTGGATGGCCTCGGCGAACCCGGGAAAGTTCTCGACCTCGGTGGTGATGGTCAGCTGGCCGCCGGGCTGCAGGCCGGCCACCAGGATGGGCTCCAGATTGGCGCGGGCGGCATAGATGGCGGCGGTGCAGCCGGCGGGGCCGGAGCCCAGGATGAGAACCTTGGTATGGTGTTCGGCCATGGGGCGATCCTCTGTCTCGATACAGGCCCTAAGAATAAGAACCCCCAAGCCCGGTGACAAGCTTAGGGGGACGGGGCCGGACGGCGCGCCGGGCCTGCCGGCGCGCCTCCGAATCCAAGACCAGCCT
>CAYOKN010000247.1:0-1060 GCA_964404545.1 uncultured Rhodospirillaceae bacterium
GGGCAGCAGGGCATAGACCAGCTTGCCCGCGTCATTGGTGGAGCAGATATAGCCCTCGGGCTTGTTCAGCATGATCACCACGCCCGCCGGCGGGTCCAGGGGCTCGCCGTCGATCAGGATGTCGCCGTGCTCCACCTGGCTGGCAGGGTCCAGCGGCCGGCCGTCGCGGGCGGTGATGCGGCCGTCGCGCAGCAGGGCGCGGACCTCCTTCTGGCTGCCATAGCCCAGATTTGCCACCAGTCGCGCCAGTCTCATGCCTTCACCCCTTGCGCCTCGATCACCTTGAACTGCGCCGTCTCGGCCACCGGACGGTGGCGGGCGAACAGCTCGGACAGGGTGCTTTCATAGGGCAGATGACGGTTCGCCACCATCAAAAGCCGTCCGCCGCGCACCAGCCCCCGCGCTGCCGCCGCGATGAAGGCGCGGCCCAACTCCACGTCGCTGGCCTTGCCCGCATGAAAGGGCGGGTTCATCAGAACCCAGTCATAGGACCGGGCCGGCGTCTCGCTGGGCACGTCGGCCCACAGCACGCGGGCGCGCGCCTCCCCCGCCAGATTGGCCTGGGCGGCCTCCACCGCCAGCCCTTCCGCCTCCAACAGGTCCAGCGCCGCAATGGCCGGGCAGCGGGCCAAGGCCTGCAGGCTCAGATAGCCCCAGCCGGCCCCCAGGTCGGCCACCCGCCCGCCGATGCGCCCATCCATCTGTTCGGCCAGCAGCGCCGAACCGGCATCGACCTTGCCCCAGCCATAAACCCCGGGCTGCGCCAGCCAGCCGGTCCCCTGCACCGCCCGCAAGCCCGCCTGCGCCTGCCACTCCTCCATCACGGGCGGCAGCGCCCCGTCGTCCGGGCGCCGGGCCAGCAGGATGCGGCAATGATGCTTGGACAGGGCGGTGACCGCCCCCAGGGCCTTCTTCAGATCCTTCTCGAGACTGCCGGCGCCAGTGTCCTTGGTCCCGGCCACCACCAGCATCCCGCCTGGCGCCAGCGCCGCAAAGCCCCGCGCCACCAGCGCCTGGGACTCCTGCTTCTGCTTGGTCAGCGCCACCAGCGCGGTATCGA
>CAYOKN010000247.1:1160-4716 GCA_964404545.1 uncultured Rhodospirillaceae bacterium
AAAATGCGGTGGCTGGGGGACCTGGATTCGAACCAGGGCTCTCGGAGTCAGAGTCCGATGTTCTACCGCTAAACTATCCCCCAAGCGACGCCGGAGCGGGGCGTTGAAAGCCTCGTGGCGTTGGAAGGCGGCCCTTCTAACACACAGTTTTGGGTTTGTGTAGAGATTTTTTACCCCTCCCTGCGGAGAGGCTTAGGCCGGCAGTTTTGGCTTCCGCAGAGTCCATGGGTCATTTACATTAGCCGAAAGGTTGAATCCGCCCGGTGCCGGTCTGGTGCGCGGGCGGGCCTGTCGGGAGCCGCTGGTGTTGGAGTTTGCATCCACCCTGGACCGGGCGCCGGCCGAGGAGATGAGGGCGCGGGGCTCCGTCGGGATGACCCAGGCGCCGCGTGATCTGCTCTATGCCGCCCTGGATCTCGGGACCAACAATTGCCGGATGCTCGTGGCGCGCCCCCATGGGCGCGGATTCCGCGTGGTCGATGCCTTCTCGCGGCCTACCCGGCTGGGCGAGGGCGTGGCGGTGTCGGGCCGGCTGTCCATGGATGCCATGGACCGCACCATCGAGGCCCTGCGCCTGTGCGCCGACCGCATGGCCCGGCGCACGGTGGCGCAGATGCGCTGCGTGGCCACCGAGGCTTGCCGGCGCGCCGCCAATGGCGCCCACTTCGCCGAACGGGTGCTGGCCGAGACCGGCCTGAAGCTGGACATCATCAGTGCCGAGGAAGAGGCGGGCCTGGCCCTGGCCGGCTGCTCGTCGCTGCTGGACCGCTCGCTGCCCCATGCGCTGGTGTTCGACATCGGCGGCGGCTCCACTGAACTGATCTGGGTCAAGAACACCGGCGGCCGGCAGCAGCTGGTGGCCATGGAAAGTCTGCCGCTGGGCGTGGTCACCCTGGCCGAGCGTGAGCCCGAGCGTCTGGCCACCGCCAAGGGCTATGGCGCCGTGGTGGCAGAGCTCGAGGCGCAGCTGCGCCAGTTCGAAAAGGGCCTGGGGCTGGGCGGTCATTGCCGCGCCCGCCGCGCCCAGATGCTGGGCACCAGCGGTACCGTGACCACCCTGGCCGGCGTGCATCTGAATCTGCGCCGCTATGACCGCTCGCAGGTGGATGGGCTGGTGATGGAGTTCTCGGACATCCGCGCCGTCAGCCGCCAACTGGCGGAAACCCCGCCGTCGGGCCGGGGCCAGCATCCCTGCATCGGCGCCGAGCGAGCCGATCTTGTGGTGGCCGGCTGTGCCATCCTGGAAGCCATCTGCCGGGTTTTTCCGGCTGGCCGGCTGACTGTCGCGGACCGGGGGGTGCGTGAAGGCGTTCTGCTGGGTATGATGCGCGGCGCCGGCGAGCCCCGGCGATTTCGATCCCCCAGAGAAGCAGTAGCAGCGGAATGACCCAAAAAAGCGGCGGACGCAAGAATACTTCCGGGCGCGGCGGCGGCAGCGGCGGAAGCGGCAGCGGCGCGCGCATGATGCAGCAGCGGGTGCGCACGGCCAAGGGACGCAAGCTGTCCTCGACCCTGTGGCTGCAGCGCCAGCTGAACGACCCCTATGTGATCGAGGCCAAGCGTCTGGGCTATCGCTCGCGCGCCGCCTTCAAGCTGGTGCAGCTGGACGACAAGTTCCATTTCCTGAAGCCCGGCCAGCGGGTGGTGGACCTGGGCGCCGCCCCCGGCGGCTGGTGCCAGGTGGCGGTCGAGCGGGTCAAGGCCGGCCAGCCCAAGGGCGGCCATGTGGTGGGCATCGACTATCTGGAATGGGTGCCGGTGCCCGGCGCCGCCCATCTGCAGCTGGATTTCCTGGACGACCGCGCCCCCGACCTGCTGAAGCAGGCCCTGGGCGGCCCCGCCGATGTGGTCATGTCGGACATGGCCGCCCCCACCACGGGCCATCCCTCCACCGACCATTTGCGCATTATCGGCTTGGTGGAAGTTGCCCTGGCCTTCGCCGAGGAAGTGCTGGTGCCCGGCGGCACCTTCATCGCCAAGGTGTTCCAGGGCGGCACCCAGCACACCCTGCTGGCCGATCTCAAGAAGCTGTTCACCACCGTCAAGCACGCCAAGCCCGACGCCTCGCGCAAGGGCTCGGCGGAAAGCTATGTGGTGGCCATGGGCTTCCGGGGGCGGGACGCGGGCTAGCGCAGCGCCTTGTCCTGGCTGCGCTTGACCACCGACACGCCCAGCACCGCCAGGGCGATGCCCCAGATGGGGGCGGTGTTCACCAGGGCGGCGATGATGGCCGGGGCCTGGGCGGGTTCGGTGACGATGGCCCAGGACAGGGCGGCCATGGTGGCGGTCCAGGTCAGGGCCACGGCATAGCCGAAGGTGGGGCGCCAGCGGCGCACATAGGCATCCTCGGTGGCCAGTTCGGCGCGGGCGGTGGTGTTCACCTGGGCGATCACCGCGCGGGTCTCGGCGCTGTCCAGTTCGGCCAGCCGTTCCAGATGGCGGTTGGCCTCGTGGACCTGCTCGGGTCCGATCTGCTTGGCATCGATGGCGTTCGAAACCTGGGCCACCGCTTCGGCGGCGGCCCGGCTGGCGGGATGATCCAGGCCGGACAGGGCGGCCCCCGCCGCTTTCAGCAGCAGGGGCAGGCCCACGCCGGCCAGCAGGGCAGGCAGCATGGCGGTCACTCCACGTCGTTATAGAACAGATGCTGGCCGATCTCGGCCGAGGGGGCGCGGCCCTGGGCCCAGGGTGGGTTGATCGCCTTGGTGTGGTAGTGGGTGGCGCCGCCGGTGGGGTCGGCCAGGGTGCCGGCCACCGCCCTTGCAGCGATGCGGCGGCAGGAGCGGAAGGCGGCGTCCTGGTCGGTCACCGCCAGCAGCTTGGGGCGGTTGGGGTCGGTCAGGTTCCAGCACGAGAACTGCCAGGGCTTCAGGCAGACCGAAACCACGTCGCGGCCCCACCAGCGGGGCCGGGCGGCGCGGTTCAGCACCACCGCCGCCACCGCCTCCTTGCCGCGCACGTTTTCGCCGCGCGCCTCGCCCCACAGGGTGCGGGCCAACACCTCCACCGGGTCGGCCAGGTCAACGCCGGTCATTGCCGCCCCCCACCACATCCAGTTTGCTTTCGATGCGGACCAGATGCTCGGTCAGCCGGCGCTCCACATCCTTGAGGGCGGACAGCGAAGCATAGCTTTTGGCCACCTCCAGCTTGTAGGCGGCCAGTTGCTCGCGGGCGGCGGACAGGCCCGCCTCCAGCCCGCGCCGCAGGTCCTCGGTTTCGGCGTCGGCCTCCTGCCGGCCGCGCCAGATCAGCCAGAACAGCCCGGCCAGGGCGGGCAGCTCCACGGCGGTTACCCACCACATCAGGTCCAGGGTCCAATGGGGTTGCATGCGTCATCTCCGAACAGATACAGAACAAAGAAGGCGTGAGCCGGCTTTTGGGCGGACGGTCACACCCGGAACTCGGTCTTGGCGGTCCAGCTGCCGCCGCCGGGGCGCCAGTCCGGGCGGGGCCGGGCGGGGGCGGGGCGGGACAGGCGGACGGGTTCCGCCAGCAGGCAGCCCGACACCGCATCCAGGCCGTCATCGCGGCATTTGCCGCCGGGCTGCCATTCCCG
>CAYOKN010000248.1:0-4667 GCA_964404545.1 uncultured Rhodospirillaceae bacterium
GAAGGAAATGCCGCAATAGGAGGCGATGTCCGGCACCAGCGAGGTGGCGGTCATGCCCGGCTGGGTGTTGACCTCCAGCATCACCAGCCGGCCCTTGGCCTCGTCATAGCGGATGTCCGAGCGCGACACGCCGCGGCAGCCCAGCGCCTTGTGGGCGGCCAGGGCCAGGTCGCAGCATTTCTGGTAGATGTCCGCCGGCAGCGGCGCCGGCATGATGTGCTTGGAGCCGCCGGGGGCATATTTGGCGGTGTAGTCGTAGAAGCCGCGCTCGGAAGTGATCTCCAGGCAGCCCAGGGCCTTGTCGCCCATCACCGCCACGGTCAGCTCGCGGCCGGGGATGAACTCCTCCACCAGCACCTGCTCGCCAAAGGTCCAGGTGTCGCCCCAGGGATTGCCGACATCGCCCTTCTGCACGATGAACACGCCCACCGACGAGCCTTCGTTCAGCGGCTTGACCACATAGGGGCGGGCCATGGGATCGCCGGCCATCAGCTCCTCGCGGGTCACCACCTTGCCCTCGGCCACCGGGATGCCCGAGCAGGCGAACACCTTGCGCGCCATGGCCTTGTCCATGGCCAGGGCCGAGGCCAGCACGCCGGAATGGGTGTAGGGGATGCCCAGCACATCCAGCATGCCCTGGATGCAGCCATCCTCGCCGTAGCGCCCGTGCAGGGCGTTGAAGATCACGTCGGGCTTGGGGTCCAGGCGGGCCAGCACCTGGGCGAAGTCCCGCTGCACATCGATGGGGGTGACCACATAGCCGGCCTGGGTCAGCGCCTTGACGGCGGCAGCGCCGGAATTCAGCGACACCTCGCGCTCGGCGGACCAGCCCCCCATCAGGACGACGACGCGCTTGCTCATGGGTTGGTCTCCTTGCTGGCGGGCACGCCGATGCGGCGGATTTCCCACTTCAGGTCGATGCCTGAAGTCTCGAAAACCCGGCGGCGCACGGTTTCGCCCAGGGTTTCCAGGTCCGCCGCCGTGGCGTCGCCGGTGTTGATCAGGAAATTGCAGTGCTTTTCGGACACCTGGGCGCCGCCGATGCGCAGCCCCCGGCAACCGGCCTGGTCGATGAGCTGCCAGGCCTTGTGGCCCGGCGGATTGGCGAAGGTGGAGCCGCCGGTGGCGGTGCGCAGCGGCTGGCTGGCCTCGCGGGCGGCCTTGATCTCGTCCATGCGGGCGGCCACCTCGGCCTGGCTGCTGGGCCGGCCGCGCAGCACGGCGCGGGTGAAGATCCAGTCCTCGGGCACGGCGCAGTGGCGATAGGAAAAGCCCATCTGCTCGTGGCTCAGGCGCTGCGGTTGGCCGCGCGCGTCCAGCGCCTCGGCCGAGACCAGCACATCCTGCATCTCGCGGCCATAGGCGCCGGCATTCATGCGCAGGGCGCCGCCGATGGTGCCGGGCACGCCGGACAGGAATTCCAGCCCGCCGATGCCGGCCTGGGCGGCGGTCAGCGCCACGTTCAGGTCCAAGGCGCCCGAGCCGCAGATCAGGTCCTCGCCCTCGGGCTCGATCTCGACGAAGCCCTTGCCCAGGCGGATCACCACGCCGGGCACGCCGCCGTCCCGCACCAAAAGGTTCGAGCCCACGCCGATCACCGTGACCGGCACATCCGCCGGCTTGCCGGCCAGGAAAGCGGCCAGGTCCTTGACGTCGGCGGGCTTGAACAGCACCTCGGCGGGGCCGCCCACGCGGAACCAGGTCACCCCGGCCAGCGGCGCGTCGGCGGTCAGCCGCCCGCGCACCGCCGGCAGGCGGTGGATCAGGTGATCCGGGGACAGGGCGGCGCGGGCGGGGGTCATGCCTTGGCGGCCTCCTGGGTGGCGATGGCGTCCAGCTGGCCGGGCAGGGCATGGGCCCAGGCGGTGATGTTGCCGGCCCCCAGGCAGACCACCAGGTCGCCCGAGCGCGCGATGTCGTGCACCAGCTGCGGCAGGGCTTCCGGCGCCGACAGGGCCAGCACCCGGCGGTGGCCGTGCTCCTGCAGGCCCTTGACCAGGGCGTCGCGGTCCACGCCCTCGATGGGCTGTTCGCCGGCGGCATAGACATCCGCCACCACCACGGTGTCGGCGTCGTTGAAGCAGGTGCAGAACTCGTCGAACAGGCTCTGCAGGCGGCTGAAGCGGTGGGGCTGCACCACGGCGACCACATTGCCGGTGGTGGCCGAGCGGGCGGCCTTCAGCACCGCCGAGATTTCCACCGGATGGTGGCCGTAATCGTCGATCACGGTGATGCCGCGGGCCTCGCCGGTCTTGGTGAAGCGGCGCTTGACGCCCGAGAAGGTGGCCAGGGCGGTGCGCATGACCTCGTCGCCGATGCCCATTTCGGCGGCCACCGCCACGGCGGCCAGGGCGTTCGAGACATTGTGCTCGCCATACATGGGCAGGCGCAGGTCGGTGACGGTGCGGGTGGCGCCGGTGAAGCGGTCGGTGATGACCACGTCGAAGCGGGCGCCGCCCAGGCCGATCTGCACATTGACGCCGCGCACGTCGGCCTGCGGGCTCATGCCATAGGCGATGATCTTGCGGTCGGGCACCTGCGGGATCAGCGCCTGCACCGCCGGATGGTCGATGCACAGGGCGGCGAAGCCATAGAACGGGATGTTCTCGACGAAGGTGCGGAAGGCATCCTTGATGCGGTCATAGGAGCCGTAGAAGTCCATATGCTCGGGGTCGATGTTGGTGACCACGGCGATGGTGGCGGGCAGCTTCAGGAAGGTGCCGTCGGACTCGTCGGCCTCGGCCACCAGCCACTCGCCCGAGCCCAGGCGGGCATTGGTGCCATAGGCATTGATGATGCCGCCATTGATGACGGTGGGGTCCATGCCGGCGGCGTCCAGCATGGCGGCCACCATGCTGGTGGTGGTGGTTTTGCCGTGGGTGCCGCCGATGGCGATGGACCATTTCAGCCGCATCAGCTCGGCCAGCATCTCGGCGCGGCGCACCACCGGGATCAGGCGGGCGCGGGCGCTGGTGACTTCCGGATTGTCGGCCTTCACGGCGGACGAGATCACCACCACCTGGGCCTCGCCCAGGTTCTCGGCCTTGTGGCCCACGGTCACTTGGATGCCCTTGTCGCGCAGGCGCTTGACGTTGGCGCTTTCGGCGATGTCAGAGCCCTGCACCGAATAGCCCAGATTGTGCAGGATTTCGGCGATGCCGGACATGCCGATGCCGCCGATGCCGACGAAGTGGATGGTGCCGATGGTCAGCGGCATCGCTCTCATTGGGAAACCTCGCTGGAGATAAGGGCTTCGACGGCGTCGGCCAGACGACGGGCGGCGTCCGGCACGGCGGCGGCCAGGGCACAGGCCGCGGCCTTGTCCAGGCTGGCCGGCAGGGCGAACAGCGATTGCAGCCGGTCGGCCAGAGCCTGGGCGGTGAAGGCGGTCTGGGGTATCAGCCAGGCGCCGCCGGCGGCGTCCAGGGCGCGGGCATTGGCGGTCTGGTGGTCGTCGATGGCATGGGGATAGGGCACCAGGATGGCCGGTCGGCCCATGACGGTCAGCTCGCCCATGGTCGAGGCGCCCGAGCGGGCGATCAGCAGATGGGCGGCGCCCAGGCGGGCCGGCACGTCCTTGAAGAAGCTCTGCAGGTCCACCGGCAGGCCCATGCGGTCATAGGCGTCCTTGACCCCGGCATAGTCCTCGGGCCGCACCTGCTGGGACAGCCGCAAGCGGGCGCGGAAGTCCTCGGGCAGGCGGCTGATCGCGTCGGGGAGCACCTCCGAGAAGATGCGGGCACCCTGGCTGCCGCCCATCACCAGGATGCGGATTTCGCCGCCCTCGGCCGGGGCCTGGTAGGGGCTGACTGCGTCCTGGATGGCCGGGCGCACGGGCAGGCCGGTCAGCACGGTCTTGGCCGTCCAGTCGGGCTTGACGAAGGCCACCTGGGGATAGCAGGTGGCGATGCGCGAGACCCGGCGCGCCAGCAGGCGGTTGGCGCGGCCCAGCACGGCGTTCTGCTCGTGGATCAGGGTGGGAATACGGTTGCGGCTGGCGGCCACCAGGGTGGGCACCGAGGCATAGCCGCCGAAGCCCACCACGGCGGCGGGCGACAGCCGGCCCAGCAGGCCGATGGCCTGGAAGGTGCCCAGGCCCAGTTCCAGCACCGCCTTGGCCCGCGCCACCAGGCCGCGCCCGGCCAGGCCGCCGGCGGCGATGCGGTGGGTCTCCAGGCTGCCCAGGGTGCCGCCATATTGGGTGCCGCGCTTGTCGGTCACCAGCGCCAGCCGGTGGCCGCGCGCCAGCAGTTCCGAGGCCAGCGCCTCGGCGGGGAACACATGGCCGCCGGTGCCGCCGGCGGCCAGGACGATCAGCTTGGGGCCCATCAGTCCAGCCCTCCGGTGCCGTAACGCTTGCGGGTGAAGGCCAGCACCATGCCCATGCCGAGGCCCAGGGCCAACATGGACGAGCCGCCATAGGAGATGAACGGCAAGGTCATGCCCTTGGTGGGCATCAGATGCAGGGTCGAGGCCATGTTGATCAGCGCCTGCAGGCCGAACTGCACCAGCAGGCCGGCGGTGGCCAGCAGCACGAACAGGTTCTCTTCCTGCAGCATGCGGGCAAAGCCGCGCAGCACGATGAAGGTGAAGATGCCCACGATCAGCAGGCACAGGATCAAGCCGAATTCCTCGCCCGCCACCGCCAGGGTGAAGCCGGTGTGGGC
>CAYOKN010000249.1:0-4666 GCA_964404545.1 uncultured Rhodospirillaceae bacterium
CCACCACCCTGGCCGGGCGCCTGGCGCAGATCGGCAAGTCGGCGGCGGCCGAGGGCGCCGTGGGCCTGGCCGCCGAAGGCGCCATCCAGGGCCAGGTGCTGGATTACAACCGCCGCCTGGGCCTGGACTATGGCGCCGGCGATGCGGCCGAGAACCTGGCCTTTGCCGCCGCCGGCGGCGCCCTGTTCGGCGGCGCCCTGGAAACCGGCGCCCAGGTGCTGAAGGCCTGGCGCGGCGCCAAGGCCAAGGGGTTGGTGGCCGAGACGCCCGAGACCCGCGCCGCCGAAGCGGTGCTGGAGGCGCAGGAGGCCCGCCTGGCGGAAGCGCCATTCGGAGTTTCTGCAGAGGGTGATGCGGTTCACGCCAAAGCCTATCATCAAGCGGTGGACGCAATTCTGGCCGGGCGTCCCGTTGACGTGACCCCGGTCACCCGGGAAATGCAGGAGCTGGCTCAAGCCTATGACCAGGTCCTGGGCGAGCCTATTGGCCCGGCTGATGATCCCTTGGTGACACTCCACCCCTCGGACATCGAAAACTATTATGTGCAGCGGGGTTCTGCTGTAGAGCGCGACGGAGAAATCCGGATCACCGGTCGCGGCATGGGGTTTGTGAAGTTCATTTTTCGGGATGGAGAAGGCAGCCGCCGCCCCCTGGAGCGCCAGATTACCAAGGCTGATGTGGTGGACTTTCCGGACATCATCCGCGCATACGAACCTCGCACCGAGAGTGCGCCGGAAGCCGATCGCTTTCACAGGATATGGATCATTGATCGCCCGGATGGCCGTCAGGTCAAATACGTCCTGTCCCGCGCAAGCGCGGATCGGCGGGAATACCTGGTCAAGGTTGGAACCAACGGTCCGGATCGGCGGGAGCCGCCGTCACCCAAACGGGCGCCGGGCGGACCCGGGTCCCATGGCAGAATTAGCACCCCTGCCATGGATACCGCCCGTGGGCCTTCGGATCAGCCGAACGGGGGCCGGACCGCACCGGCACCGGAAAATATAGCATCCCCTGCGCCCGGAAAAAAGCTACCCCTCCCGCCCGAGCTGAAACCGCCCGCACGCAAGCCCGAAACCATGGCCGCCTGGCTGAAGCGGTCGGGCGGCATCAACGATGCCGACGGTTGGCTGGCGCATATGGGCATCGACAACAAGCGCATGCCGGGCCTGTTGTCCAAGGGTGGCCGAAACCTGGACGATGCCGCCCGCGCGGCGTGGGAGGAGGGGTTCTTTCCCGAATTCCAGGACCGGCCCGACATGGACACGCTGCGCGCCGCCCTGGCCGACGAGTTGAACGGTGGCGCGAACCGGGTTCGCCCCGACGATGACGACCTGGCCTGGGAATGGGACCAGTGGCAGTCCCGCATGGACGAGCTGGACCGCTATGGCATCGACCCGCACGGCAAGACCTATGCCGAGATCGAGGCGCTGTACACCGAGGCGGTGCGAGCCGAGGAGTCCATCCCCTTCGACCTGGACCCGCTGCCCGAGGACGAGCTGGCGGTGTCCCAGGCGCGCGGGTTGTTCTTCGAGGCCGACGACTTCGCCGTGCCGGCCCTGGGCATGGATGACGACGGCTTCGGCCGGACCACCACGGCGCGGGTGCTGATGGATGAGATGGACCACCAGGTGGACGTCTGGGACGCCGCCGAGATCTGCGTTGCGGGGGTGCGATGAGCGACATCAAGGCCTGCCTGGCCGCCCTGGTGGCCGACAAGCAGCTGGACCAGGACAGCGCCGACAAGGTGCTGGCCCAGGTGGAGCGCAAGGCCCAGGCCTATCAGCAGGCCATGTCCCTGTCCGAGGCCCAGCGCAAGGCGGCGGCCGAGGCCATCGCCGAGCAGAAGGCCAAGGCCAAGCGCGCCCGCGTGCTGGCGGCCAAACAGATCCAGCGCACCGCCGAGATCACCGCCGCTGCCAAGGCGCATCCGGCCGGGCTGAAGGAGGGCTATCTGTCCTTCCTGACCAAGGACTACACGGGCAAGGCCCGCCACACCAATGTGGAATACCGGGCCAGCGCCATCACCTCGTTCTACAACAGCCGCATGCTGGATCTGTTCGACCAGTACGCGCCCAAAGGCCCCGGCGGCTGGGTCGAGGACCAGCCGGGCCTGCGCGACGTGGTGCGCGAGATCTTCGGCGAGGACACCGGCAACCCGCAGGCCAAGGCGGCGGCCAAGGCCTGGGCCCAGGGATCGGATGAAATGCTGGCCCGTTTCAACCGCGCCGGTGGCGACATCGCCCAGCGCGAGGATTGGCGCCTGCCCCAATCCCACGACATGCTGCGCATCCGCCAGGCCGGCTATGAAAAATGGCGCCAGTTCGTGGATGACCAGGGTGTGCTGGTGTTCGACGAGGACGGCGTGCCCCTGGCCGGCCTGGGGCGGGACGAGGTGCTGCGCCAGGCCTATGCCACCCTGTCCACCGGCGGCCTGAACAAGCTGCAGCCAGGTGCGGCCGGCCAGGGCAAGAAGCTGGCCAACAAGGGCGTGGACGAACACCGGGTGCTGCATTTCCCCAATGGCGATGCCTGGCTGGCCTATCACCAGGAATATGGTGCCGGCAGCGTCTATTCCACCTTCGCCGGCCACCTGCAGGGCCGCAGCCGGGACATTGCCTTGCTGGAGGTTCTGGGGCCGAACCCGGCTGCCATGGCCCGCTTCATGCGCGACAGCCTGGCGAAGGAGGCGGGGCACCAGGACGCCGGCCGGATCATCGAGCGCACCTATGCCGAGATCGTGGGCAATCAGGACATCGCCACCGGCTGGCGGCGCTATGTCTATGCCGCCCTGCAGGGCACCCGCAATCTGCTGCGCTCGTCGCAAATGGGTAGCGCTCTTCTCTCAGCAGTATCTGATCTGGCCACTGTGCGAGAAACCTCAGGATTTAATGGCCTCTCCATGACGAATATCATGGAGAACTACCTGAAACAGCTTAACCCGGCAAATCCCGCAGATCGGCAACTTGCAAAGCGGTTCGGCCTGGTTACGTCGGCGACCCTGGCTGCCATGCGAAACAGCCGAGTGGTCGATGAGGATATGGGAAGGGGGTTCACGGGGCGATTGGCCACGACCGTGTTCGATGTTTCAGGGTTGACGGCCCATACCGATGGGCTTCGTAAAGCGTTTGGCCTGGAATTTATATCCAATCTTGGCGAATTGTCCGGCCGGTTCTGGACCGAGCTGGACGATCCCACCCGTGCCGCCCTGGAGCGGGCGGGGTTGGACACTCATCAATGGAACCGCCTGCGGTCCTATGCCGTCACCACCGAAGGCGGGGTCAAGTTCCTGGACCCCATGGCGGCCATGGCCCATCCGGATGCGCTGACCCAGGAAGCCGGGGTGAAGCTGCAGGCGCTGATCCTGCAGGAAACCGACTATGCGGTGCCCCAGCCCGATGCCAGGGTGCGCGCCACCATGAATTTTGGCACCAAGGGCAATACCCTGATCGGCGAGATCTGGCGCACGGTGGCCATGTATCGCAGCTATCCGGTCACCGTCATGCTGACCCATGGCTATCGCGCCGCCTATGCAGGCGGCAAGGGGGCCTTCGGCCTGCCCAAGGGCGTGGCCTATGCCGGCAGCCTGTTCGCCAGCATGTCGGTTCTGGGCGCCTTCGCCCTGCAATCCAAGCAACTGGCCAGCGGCAAGGACCCGCGCGACATGACCGATGCCCGGTTCTGGGGCCAGGCGGTGCTGCAGGGCGGCGGCCTGGGCATTTTCGGCGATTTCTTCGGCGCGGCCCTGTCGCGCACCGACAAGGACCTGGCCGCAACCCTGGCCGGCACCGGCTATGGCCTGGTGTCCGACGTGATCAACGTGACCACCCGCAACGCCATGGCCGAGGCCGAGGGCAAGAACAGCCGCACCGCCACCGACGTGATTTCGTTCCTGCAGCGCTACACCCCAGGGTCCAACCTCTGGTACGCCAAGACCGCCACCGACCGGCTGTTCTGGGCCCAGCTGAAGCTGATGGCCGACGACGAGGCGCCCCGGGCCTTCGCCCGCATGGAGCGCAATGCCATGCGCGATTATCGCCAGTCCTGGTACTGGCGCCCGGGCCAGGCGCTGCCCGACCGCTTGCCCGACCTGACCGCCGCCATCGACCTGGAGAACTGACCCCATGCCCGACGATCACATCCAGATCGGCAACACCAGCCCGCGCATCCAGTACCTGGCCGACGGCGCGCAGACCGCCTTTCCGTACCCGTTCCCCATCTTCGAGGCGGCCAATCTGCAGGTCTGGCTGAATGACAGCCTGCAGGCCTCGGGCTTTGCCGTGTCTGGCGCCGGCCAGAGCGAGGGCGGCACCGTCACCTTCACCGCCGCCCCGGCCGCCGGCACGCGCGTCACCCTGCAGCGCCAGTTGGTGATCCAGCGCACCAGCGACTTCCAGGAAGGCGGCGCCTTCCGCGCCAAGGTCATCAATGACGAGCTGGACCGTCTGGTGGCCCATGCCCAGCAGATCCAGGAAGAGCAGGGGCGGGCGGTGCGCCGCAGCCCCACCAGCGCCAGCACCGCCACCCTGACCCTGCCCGAGCCGACGGCCGGCCGGACCCTGAAATGGGCGCCGGACGGGGCCAGCCTGGTGAACAGCGACCACGACCCGGACACGCTGCAGACGGCGGCGGCGGCCAGTGCCTCGGCGGCGGCAGCCAGCGAGACCAA
>CAYOKN010000250.1:0-4665 GCA_964404545.1 uncultured Rhodospirillaceae bacterium
TAGTGCGAGAAGGCCTTGTTGGCTTCCGCCATGCGGTGCGTGTCCTCACGCTTCTTCACGGCCGCGCCACGATTGTTGGCGGCGTCCAGCAGCTCGCCCGACAGGCGGTCGATCATGGTGGTCTCCGAACGCTTGCGGGCGTTGGAGATCAGCCAGCGGATGGCCAGAGCCTGACGACGCTCGGTGCGCACTTCGACGGGCACCTGATAGGTGGCGCCGCCGACGCGGCGGGAGCGCACTTCCACGGCCGGCTTCACATTGTCGATGGCGGCATGGAACGCCTGCAGCGGATCCTGGCCGGTCTTGCGCTCCAGGGTCTCCAGGGCGCCATAGACGATGGCCTCGGCGACGGACTTCTTGCCGTCATACATCAGGCTGTTCATGAACTTGGTCAGCACGATATCGCCATACTTGGCGTCGGGCAGAACTTCGCGCTTTTCGGCGGCGTGACGACGAGACATGGGTTCTGATCCTTACTTCGGACGCTTGGCGCCATACTTGGAACGGCGCTGCTTACGATCCTTGACGCCCTGGGTATCCAGAGTGCCGCGAATGATGTGGTAGCGGACACCGGGAAGGTCCTTCACGCGGCCGCCGCGGATCATGACCACCGAGTGCTCCTGAAGGTTATGGCCTTCACCGGGAATGTAGCTGGTGACCTCGAAACCGTTGGTCAGACGCACGCGCGCGACCTTACGAAGCGCCGAGTTCGGCTTCTTCGGAGTGGTGGTATAAACGCGGGTGCAGACGCCACGCTTCTGCGGGCAGGCCTGCAGAGCCGGAACCTTATTCCGCGCCGCAATCGGCTCGCGCGGCTTGCGGATCAACTGGTTGATAGTCGGCATACACTCATTCCCTTCGCGCAAACTCTGGCACAACGATGAAAAGCGCCCAGCGGAGGCCCTTGGCGGAGCTTCCGGGGTTCTCAGCCGGGTGGTTTTCTGCCGCCGACCCGTTCGGCGTGTGTTTTTGGTCCGTTGATCCGGGGCCAGAAGGCGTCCTGGCATAGCGCCGCACACCTCTTCCCCGAAGAGGCCCGGATATTAGTGACGGCGCCTAGCCCCGTCAAGCGAATCTGTGGAAAAGCCAAGGAAATGACTCGTTATAGATGTCCCGCACGCGCGAGCATTCGCGCGTGGGCCACGCCAGCGGCGGCGGCGCCCGGCGTTGGAGGGGCTTTTGGGGATGGGGTCCCGCGCCGGGACCTTTTGGGATGGGGTCCCGCGCCGGGACTTTGGGGGGGGATGGGGATGTCCCGGCGCGGGGAGGAGAGATTGGCGAGAGCCAGGGACAACGCTAGCCCGCGCGCGCCCACCTGTCCAGAGCCGTTTTAGAATAATCCTAATTAAAGAATTATTGCTGTCCCTGCCCTGCCCCTTTGGCGCAGACATCCTCTCCCGCATAGCGGGCCAACTCGGCCTGGAGATGGCGGCGGGCTTTTTCGATCCGCTTGCGGGCATTGGCGCGCTGGATTCCCAGCCGGTCGCAGATGGCGCCATAGTCCAGCGCCTCGACGAAACACAGGGCGGCGGTTTCCCGCAAGGTCAACGGCAATCCCTGCAGCGCCCGCTCGGCCACCCCATTCAGCTCGGCGGCCAGCAACTGGCTTTCCGGAGTCAACATGGCCTCGTCCCGCACCAAGGCCGGATCGGGGAATACCACCTCCAGGCTGGCGAACAGCGCCTCACGCCGCTGCCGGCGGCGCTGTTCGTCCAGGCACAGATTTCGCGCAAGGCGCCCCAGCCAGGCCTTCAGATTCTCGATGGCCGGCGCATGCTGGGGCAGCTTCTGCCAAGCCGCGACGGCCACCAGGTTATGCACCTCTTCCGCATCATGGGGATTCCGCATGACCGCAAGGCAGACCCGCAGCAGGTAATCCCCATACCGGGCCCAGACATCCTGGAATGCCGACTCGCTGCCCGTGGCCAAAGCCCGCAGGAGCGCCGCCTCCTCCGCCACCGCCGCCGAACGCGCCGTGGCACCCCCCTTTTCTTTCCCCGCCATACGACCCCCGCCGCGCAACCTTTTGTTGCAACGACGCTCCGCCATCGCGGGCCGTGACTTGGATCATTGGAGTTTTTCGCCGAAAACACCACCTGCGATTGTATTCATCGCAGAATCCCCGGCGCTTTGGCCGAACCGGGAGAATTGGGGCATACTGTTGGCCAAGACGACCGGCAGGGAGCGGCGCATGGACAAGGGAATGCTGGCCATCGGCGTGGGCGCCATGGCCGTGGGCGTGGGCCTGCTGGCCTGGAACTGGTTCAGCCAGATGCGTGCCGACGAGGCGCGGCGCTGGCCGTTGGTGGCCGGGCAGATCCTGGAGACCGGTGTGCTCGAACACCGCACCATCCGCGAGAACAACCCGCCGCTGGTCAGTTATGAACCCACCATCCGCTATGCCTATGAAGTCCAGGGCACCCGCCTTGAAGGCACCCGCCTGGCCCCCGGGCCCACGCCGCATGAATCCAGCCGGACCTCGGCCGAGGAAAGGCTGGAGGACTACCGCCCCGGGGCCGAGGTGATGGTGCGGGTCAATCCCGCCGATCCGGCAGAAGCCTTCATCCTGGAAGAATCGCGCGGCGCCGGCGCCATCCTGGCCGGCCTGGCCTTCCTCGCCGGCGGCGGACTCGCCTTGGCCCGGGCGCTGCGCTGGCTGTAGCCAGGGACTGGACGGCCGGGTCCATGCCGGGCCCAGGACGGCACATCCACAAAAGAAAAACCCCCGCACCGGATGGTGCGGGGGTCTTCGTTTCAGGCCTTGGGCTTATTCGGCCGCGGAGGGCGGAACGTCACCCTGGGGCAGAGCGGGCATCTCGCCGCCCACCTCCTGCAACTCGCGATCGCGGTTGGCCGCGATCTCGCGCAGGCGGTTCATCACCGCGCCGGTACCGGCGGGGATCAGACGACCCACGATCACGTTCTCCTTCAGGCCGTTCAGGGTATCCACCTTGCCCGAGACCGACGCTTCGGTCAGGACGCGGGTGGTTTCCTGGAACGACGCCGCCGAGATGAACGAGTTGGTCTGCAGGCTCGCCTTGGTGATGCCCTGCAGCACCGGGGTGCCCCGGGCCGGACGACCGCCTTCGGCGATGGCCTTCTCGTTCTCCATCTCGTACTCCGAGCGATCGATCTGCTCGCCCACCAGCAAGGTGGTGTCGCCCGGATCCTCGACCTCGACCTTCTGCAGCATCTGGCGAACGATCACCTCGATGTGCTTGTCGTTGATCTTCACGCCTTGCAGACGATAGACCTCTTGGATTTCGTTGATCAGGTACTGGGCCAGGGCTTCCACGCCCATGACGCGCAGAATGTCGTGGGGCACCGGATTGCCGTCCATCAGGCTGTCGCCGCGACGGACGTAGTCGCCTTCCTGCACCGACACGTGCTTACCCTTGGGGATCAGGTATTCCATCGGATCGCCGTCCTCGGGGACCACCAGGATGCGGCGCTTGGACTTGTAGTCCTTGCCGAATTCCACGCGGCCGTCGATTTCGGCGATGATGGCGTGATCCTTGGGCTTGCGGGCTTCAAACAACTCGGCGACGCGCGGCAGACCACCGGTGATGTCGCGGGTCTTCGAGCCTTCGCGCGGGATACGGGCCAGCACGTCACCAGCATGCACCTTCTGGCCGTTCTCCACGGACAGAATGGCATCCACCGACATGTAGTAGCGGGCCTCCAGGCCATTGGCCAGTTGGATGACCTCGCCCTTTTCGTCGCGCAGGGTGACGCGGGGACGCAGATCGGAGCCGCGCGGCTGCTGCTTCCAATCCACCACCACCTTGGAGGCGATGCCGGTGGCCTCGTCGACCACCTCGCGGACGGACAGGCCTTCCACCAGGTCCACATAGTGGGCCACACCTTCCCGCTCGGTGATGATCGGCAGGGTGCAGGGGTCCCACTCGGCCAGCTTCGAGCCCTTGGACACCTTGGCGCCATGGTCGGCCAGGAGCTTGGCGCCGTAGGGGACGCGGTGGCGGGCCTTCTCGCGGCCGTTCTCGTCGAACAGGGCCACTTCGCAGTTGCGGCTCATGACCACCAGCTGGCCCTGCGAGTTGGTCACCACATTGCGGTTGATCACCTGGACGGTGCCGTTATCGATGGTGGACTCGATGGCCGACTGCTCGGCACCACGCTGCGCCGCACCGCCGATGTGGAAGGTACGCATGGTCAGCTGGGTGCCAGGCTCGCCGATGGACTGGGCCGCGATTACGCCGACGGCTTCGCCCACATTCACCTTGGTGCCGCGGGCCAGGTCGCGGCCATAGCACTTGCCGCAAATGCCGACCTTGGTCTCGCAGGTCAGCACCGAGCGGATCATGACAACCTCGATGCCGGCGGCCTCGATCTTCTCCACCATTTCCTCGTCGATCATCTCGCCCGAGGCGCAGACGATCTCGTTGGTCAGCGGATGGATCACGTCGCGGGACGCGGTACGGCCCAGGATGCGGTCGCCCAGGGTGGCGATGGTCTCGCCGCCCTCGACCACCGGGGTCACGGTGATGCCGTGATCGGTACCGCAATCGTCCTCGGTGATGATGGCGTCCTGCGCCACGTCCACCAGACGGCGGGTCAGGTAACCCGAGTTGGCGGTCTTCAGCGCGGTATCGGCCAGACCCTTACGGGCGCCGTGGGTGGAGTTGAAGTACTCCAGCACGGTCA
>CAYOKN010000251.1:0-4647 GCA_964404545.1 uncultured Rhodospirillaceae bacterium
GCCGGCGGCGCGGGCGCGGGCGGCCAGGGCGCGGGCCTCGCGCACCATGTTGCCGGGTACCAGCTCGACCCCCTGATCCACCGCCGTATCGGTGTCCGGAATGCCGGCGGCGCCGGCATAGGCGCGATTGCAATGGATCAGCGACAGGTCGTCGTCGCGCAGCCAAACCGGCAGCGGCAGGGCATCCAGCAGCGCCTGCAGCCGGTCGCGCTGGGCCACCAGGTCGCCCAGCTCCTGGCTCAACCGCTCGGTGGTGGCGGCGGCGTCGGTGACGTCGCGCATCCACACCACATCGGACAGGGCCAGGCCGTCGCCGTCGGTGGCGCGGGTGCCATAGGCCAGCACCCGGCGCCCGGTCTCGCGCAGCTCCAACTCCATCTCGAAGCCGGTGCCGTCCTCGCGCAGGCCGGCCACCGCCATTTCAAGCCGGCTGGCCTCGGCAATGCCAAAGGCTTCCTCGACGTCGGCCCAGCTGCTGTCGATCCCGGAATAAAGCCCCAGCAGCACGGCCAGCCGGCGCGAGCATTGCTCGCTGCCGTCGGAATTCCAGCGATAGAAGCCGTCGGGTGCGGCCAGCAGGATCTCCAGCAGGCGCTGGGTCTCGCGCTCCTGCCGGGCCAGCGCCTCTTCCTGGCGGCGAATGCGGCCCATCTGCGCCACGGCCCAGGTGGCCAGGCCCAATAGCGCCAGCATGAGCACGGCGATCACCGCCAGAAGGTCGATGCCCTGAAGCTGCAAGTAATTCCCCATCCAACAGACCGGGCCAAGCCTGCCGAGTGCTCAAGGATTTGGCAAGCGCCCTGGCGGGCGGGTCAGATCAACGCCTCGGCGGCGGTGGCCTCCAGCGGGCGCGACCAAAGCCATCCCTGGCCATAGGTACAGCCCAGGGCCTTCAACATGGCGGCATGCTCGGCGGTTTCCACGCCTTCGGCCACCACGGCCATCTTCAGGGTCTGGCCCAACATCACGATGGTGCGCACGATCTCCAGATGCTCGCCGCCGCCCAACATGGGGGCGATGAAGCTGCGATCCACCTTCAAGGTATCGATGGGGAAGCGGTGCAGATGTGCCAGCGAGGAATAGCCGGTGCCGAAATCGTCGATGGCCAGCCGGAAACCCATGGCGCGCAGGGCGGCAAGCTTGCCCTTCATGGCCATGGGGTTCTCCATGATGCCCGATTCGGTAATCTCCAGCTTGACGAAGCGCGGGTCCAGGCCGGTCAGCGACACCGATTCGGCAATGGCCTCGACGATGTCGGGGTGGCGGATCTGCACCGGCGACAGGTTCACCGACATGAACAAACCCCGCGCCGCCTCGTTACGGCCCTGCCACAAATAGAGCTGGCGGCAGGCGCTGGCCAGCACCCAGCTGCCGATGGGGTTGATCAGGCCGGTTTCCTCGGCGATGGGGATGAACTGGTCGGGCGGCACCAGCCCCCGGGTGGGGTGCTGCCAGCGCAACAGCGCCTCGAAGCCGGCCAGCTTGCCGCTGCGCAGATCCATGATGGGCTGGTAATGCAGCATCAGCTCATCACGCTCCAGTGCACGGCGCAGGTCGTTTTCCACCTGCAGCTGGCTGACCGCGTTTAGATGCATGCCCGGCTCGAACACGATATGGGCATTGCGGCCCGCCTTCTTGGCGGCATACATGGCGGTGTCGGCGTCGCGCAGCAGGTCGGCAGGGGCGTGATAGTCGCCCGACCCCAAGGCGATTCCGATGCTGGACGAGACGAACAGCTCTTGCCCGTCCAGCAGGAAGGGCTCGGCCAGGGCCAGGCGGATGCGCCCGGCCAGGGCGGCGGCGTCGCCAGGCTGGTCCAGGTCCTCGGCCAGCACCACGAACTCGTCGCCGCCCAGCCGGGCCAGGGTGTCCGAGGCCCGCAGGCAGTCCTGCACCCGGCGCGACAGTTCGATCAGCAGCTGGTCGCCCACCATGTGGCCCAGGCTGTCATTGATCAGCTTGAAGCGGTCGCAGTCGATCATCAGCACCGCATAGCGTTGCTGGGTGCGGGCCGACCGCTGCATGGCATGGGTCAGGCGG
This sequence comes from uncultured Rhodospirillaceae bacterium, assembly GCA_964404545.1. Lineage (GTDB taxonomy): Bacteria > Pseudomonadota > Alphaproteobacteria > Rhodospirillales > Magnetospirillaceae > CAYOKN01. Next base: position 2,041 of record CAYOKN010000251.1, read on the forward strand.
TCCAGCAGCAAGGTGCGGTTGGGCAGGCCGGTCAAGGCGTCGTGCAGGGCATCGTGCACCAGCTGGTCCTCGAACCGCTTGCGGTCCGAGATGTCCTCGACCGTGCCCTCGAAATAGAGCAGCGTGCCCGTCGGATCGCGCACCGCCCGGCAGTTTTCCGAAATCCAGATGGTGCTGCCGTCCTTGCGATAGACCTGGCTGATGAAGTCGCGCACCTCGTCATGCTGCTCCAGGGCGCGCATGAACTCGCCCCGGCGGTTCGGGTCCACATAGAGCTGGCTGGAAATATCGGTCAGCCCCTGCTCCAGGTCCCGGACCGTGTCATAGCCATAGATGCGGGCCAGCGCCGGGTTGGCGGCCAGGTAATGGCCGTCGGGCGAGGTCTGGAAGATGCCTTCCACCGCATTCTCGAAGATGCTGCGGAACTTGGCCTCGGCGGCGCGCAGGGCCTCCCCGGCGGCCTTGTGCTCGGTGATGTCCTCGACCATGCCGATCAGGAAGCGGGGATCGCCGTCCTCGTCACGCACCGCCGAAACGGTGATGCGGCCCCACACCTCGGTGCCGTCCGTGTGTTGGAAGCGCCGCTCGGTGCGATAATGGTGGCAGCCGCCCACCAGCAGCTGTTCCAGCTCGCTGCGCCAGTCCTGGTCGGGCCGGTCGGGATCATCCATCAGGGGTTCGCGCAGATAGGCCACCGGCATGCGCAGCATGTCGCGCAGGGCGCCGTTGATCTGCAGCGGAATGCCCGACAGGTCCATGAGCGCCATGCCGATGCCGGCATCGTTGAACATGGCCCGGAACAGGGCGTCATCGCTTTGCCCCAGGGTGGGACCGGACGGAAAAGTCATCATGCTCCGATCAAAGGGGGACATCGGCAAATCCATTAGCAAAGGCTGTGCCGACGCCGAAAACCGCCACAAAGCGTGGCAGCATGGCGACCCGGCGCCGGCATGTGCCCAAGAATTGGGCAGCCCATGGTCGAATCCTGGACGCCCGGCCCTGCCGCCCCCTGTCTTGCAATAAGCCGGGAAAGGGCCTATGTTCCGGCGGCCATGGTGCCATGGGCCGCAGTAGCTCAGGGGTAGAGCAACTGATTCGTAATCAGTAGGTCGTGGGTTCAAATCCCTCCTGCGGCACCACCATCGGCGCCTCGCCTATCCCCGCACGCACCGCACATGGTTGAAGACCCGGCGCACGTCGCCCTGGGGTCCGTGGCCCCATTGCGGATAGTCGGCGCGGCTGCCGGTCTTGGGGTCCGAGCGCTGGGCGCCGGCGCCATGCACATCCACGATGTCCGAAGCCGAACCCTGGCGCCCGCCCCGCATCCCCGGGGGGCCGCCCATGGGCCCCATGCCGGGCGGACCGCCCCGGGGTCCCATGCCGGGCGGGCCGCCCATGCCGCCGCCGCCGGGCCCCTGCTGGCCGAAGATGCCCAGGGCCTCGCCGAAATGCACGGTCACCGCATTGGCGCCCTGCTGCGGGCCGTCCAAGTGGGTGGTCGAGGTCCAATAGGCCGGGAAATCGGGCCGTCCGGCCTCGTTGGTGATGGGGCTGGCCTGCAACAGGGGCGACAGCGCCGCCGTGCCGGTGGCCTGGGGCGAGCGGCCGTAATCCACCAGGCTTTGCAGCTCCTTGGCATTGGGCAGCCGCCAGTCCGCGGCGCCGCCCAGGGTCAGGCCGTGGCAATAGGCCAGGGCCTGCGGCCAGTCCATCCCCTGGCCGCTGTCCGCCTGCTGCCAGGTCAGGCCGAAGGCGCGGTCGGTGACGGTGCCGTCGCCATTGTCCTGAAAGTCGTTCTGGCCATAGGCCGGGCCGCGCACCAGCCGCAGATACCAGCCCCGGCCGCCGGGGCCGCCATTCTGCGGATAGCCCTTGATGCGGCCATCGGCGAAATTGACCCCGAAGAAGGCCGGCATGCGCCCGGTCAGGCCGCTGTAAGCCGTGGCCGAGATATACTGCGCGTCGATGAAGCGCAGGGGCGCCGAGGGATATTCAAAGGCGAACACCGGGTTCAGATAGGGTCGGGCGTCGGCGGGCACCTGGCCGGAATTGGGTCCGCCGCTGCCCGTATTGCCGGAAAAGTCCATCAGGGAATAAAGCTCCTTGATGCTGGGCACCCGCCAGTCCGCATGGCCGGCGGTGCGGGCCTGCGCCGCCAGCGACGGAGCATCGCGCCAGGCCACCGCGCGAGTGAAGCCCTGCTGCCACATCAGGCCGGTCACCAGGTCGGTCACGGTGCCGTCGCCACCATCCCGATAGCGCGGCGGATGGCGCAGCACCTGCCCGTCCTGGCCCGCCAGGGCGCCGGCGCAAGGCTGGGCCAAACGGCCGGTTCCGTAACAATCGGTCTGGCCGGTGTCGGGCAGCGTCCCCGCCCCCGACGCCCATGCCGGCACCAATCCCAGAACCGCCAACATGGCGGCCATGATCCCTCGCTGCATGCGTGCCCTCCCCCGATTCCCTCGCGAACAAGCGATAACCACGCTACCACCCGTTCGTGCCTCGCACCACCCGCCCGGCTGCTCCCGATGCGCCGCCAACCCTGGATCGGGCAGGAAAAAGGATTATTTCAGAACGACTTGCCTTGACGCTGCCCGGACGGTTTGG
>CAYOKN010000252.1:0-4616 GCA_964404545.1 uncultured Rhodospirillaceae bacterium
CAGCGCGGCCTTGAGGTCGGTCGCGTCGATCAGCCCGCCGCGGGCGCAGTTGATGATACGCACGCCGGGCTTCATCTTGGCCATGGCCTGGGCGTCGATCATGCCCTTGCTGGCATCGGTCAGGGGGGTGTGCAGGCTGATGAAGTCCGCCCGGGCGAACAGCTCGTCCAGACTGACCTTCTCGATATTCAGCTCGCGCGCCCGCTCCTCACCCAAATAGGGGTCATAGGCCAGCACCTTCATCTTCAGGCCCAGGGCGCGGTCGGCCACCACGGCGCCGATATTGCCCACGCCGACGATGCCCAAGGTCTTGGCGGTCAGCTCGACGCCCACGAACCTGTTCTTTTCCCACTTGCCGGCATGGGTCGAGGCCGAGGCCTGGGGGATCATGCGGGCCAACGCGAACATCAGGGCGATGGCGTGTTCGGCGGTGGTGATGGAATTGCCGAAGGGCGTGTTCATCACCACCACGCCGCGGGCGGTGGCGGCATCCACATCCACATTGTCCGAGCCCACCCCGGCGCGGCCCACCACCTTCAAGGCGGGCGCCGCCGCCAGCAGGTCGGCGGTGACCTTGGTATGGCTGCGCACGGCCAGGCCGTCATAGCCACCGATGATGGCCTTCAGCTCGTCGGGCGTAAGGCCCGGACGCTCATCCACCTGGATGCCGCGCGCCTGGAAGATCTTGGCCGCCGCCGGCGAGAGCTTGTCGCTGATCAGAACCTTCACCATGCCCCTATCCTCTTTCCTTCAGCCTTGAGCCGCCATCTCGGCTTCCACCTGGGCAAAGGCCCAGTCCAGCCAGGGCAACAGCGCCTGCACGTCGGCCACCTCCACGGTCGCCCCGCCCCAGATGCGGATGCCGGGCGGCGCGTCGCGGTATGAGCCGAGGTCGAAGGCGACCCCTTCCTTGTCCAGCAAGGATACCATTTTCTTGGCCAAAGCGGCCTGCCGATCGGCGGGCAATGCCTGGAAGGCCGGCGCCGTGACCACCAGGCAGATGGCGGTGCAGGAGCGGACGGCCGCGCTGTCGGCCAGGAAGCCGCACCAGGCGCTCTTTTCGACCCAGGCTTCCACCACCGCCAGATTGGCCTCGGACCGCTGCTTCAGAGCCGCCAGCCCGCCGATGGACTCAGCCCATTTCAGGGCGTCGATATAGTCTTCCACCGCCAGCATGGAGGGGGTGTTGATGGTTTCGCCCTGGAAAATGCCCTCGATCAGCTTGCCGCCCTTGGTCAGGCGGAAGATCTTGGGCAGGGGACGGCCCGGATCATAGCTCTCCAGCCGTTCGACCGCGCGCGGGCCCAGGATCAGCATGCCGTGGGCCGCTTCGCCGCCCAGCACCTTCTGCCACGAGAAGGTGACCACATCCAGCTTGGACCAGGGCAGATCCATGGCAAAAGCCGCCGAGGTGGCGTCGCAGATGGTCAGGCCCTGGCGGTCATCGGGGATCCAGGTGCCGTCGGGCACCCGCACGCCCGAGGTGGTGCCGTTCCAGGTGAAGACCACGTCGCGGGCGAAATCCACCTGGGCCAGGTCCGGCAGGGTGCCGTAGTCGGATTTGAGCACGCGCACATCGGGCAGCTTCAGCTGCTTGGTGACATCGGTGACCCATTCGCCGCCGAAGCTCTCCCAGGCCAGCATGTCCACGCCGCGTGCCCCCAGCATGGTCCACAGCGCCATCTCCACCGCCCCGGTGTCCGAGGCCGGCACGATACCGATGCGCCAATCCGCCGGCACGCCCAGCACGGCGCGAGTGCGCTCGATGGCCTCGACCAGCCGCTCCTTGCCCGGCTTGGCCCGATGCGAGCGCCCCACCAGGGCGCCGGACAAGGCATCCAGGCTCCAGCCCGGCCGCTTGGCGCAGGGGCCGGAGGAGAAATTCGGATTGGCGGGCCGCACGGACGGGCGGGGAGTGACGGACATGATGGAGTGACGCGCCTTAAAGCCGGAAAAATGTGGGGCACGATATTGCGGCCCCGGCGCGCAAGCGTCAATGCAGAGCCGCATCTTGAGCATCCCGCCCCTCCTGCCGACATCCCCGTGGAATTCACTATCCTAGGGGTTGATGATGGACTTTCCGTTGTGGATGTGGGCGGGCTTCATAGCCTTCGTCCTTGTCCTTCTTGCCCTCGACCTGGGCGTTCTGCACCGCAAGGACAAGGCGGTTGGGGTCAAGGAAGCCCTGTGGTTGTCACTGGGCTATTTCATCCTGGCCATGATCTTCGCGGCCGGAGTCTTCCATTTCTATGGCCCGGAAGCCGGCACCCAGTGGCTGACCGGCTATCTGATCGAAAAGTCGTTGTCGGTGGACAACATCTTCGTGTTCGTCCTGATCTTCAGCTTCCTGGCCGTGCCGCCGCAATACCAGCACCGGGTGCTGTTCTGGGGCATTCTGGGCGCCCTGGTGATGCGCGGCATCATGATCTGGCTGGGAACCGAACTGATCCAGAACTTCCACTGGGTGGTGTTCGTGTTCGGCGGCTTCCTGATCGTCACCGGCCTGAAGATGCTGTGGGCGGCCGACCAGGAACCGGACATGGAGAACAACAAGGTCCTGAAGTTCCTGCGCGCCCGCATCCGGGTGACCGACGGCTATCACGGCCATGCCTTCTTCATCCGCAAGGACGGCCTGCTCTATGCCACCCCGCTGTTCCTGGCGCTGGTGGTGATTGAGGTGTCGGACCTGATCTTCGCGGTGGACAGCATCCCGGCCATCTTCGCCATCACCACCGAGCCCTTCATCGTCTTCACCGCCAACGTGTTCGCCATCCTGGGCCTGCGGGCACTATACTTCGCCCTGGCGGGGATCGTGGACAAGTTCCATTACCTGAAATACGCGCTTAGCCTGGTGCTGATCGTGGTGGGCGGAAAGATGATCCTGAACGGCATCTATGGGGAAAAGGTGGTTCCCACCGAAATCGCCCTGCTGATCACCGCCCTGCTGATCGGCGGCTCCATCGCCCTGTCGCTGCTGATCCCGGCCAAGAAGCCGGCCACCGGCTGGGTGCCGGGCAGCGCCGAGAAGAAACAGGAAGCCGGGGCCGAGTAACCCCGTCCGCACAGGGCCGGCCGCAGGGCCGGCCCTGTTTTCTTCAAACCTGCCAGAACAGGGGGGCCGCCAGGGTGAACAGGACCCAGACCAGCAAGGTCAGGGGCAGCCCCACCCGCAGGAAGTCGCTGAACCGGTAATGGCCGGGCCCCAGCACCAGGAGGTTGGTCTGATAGCCGATGGGGGTGGCGAAGGAGGCGTTGGCGGCCAGCACGGTGGCGATGGCGAACATATGCGGGTCCACGCCCAGCGCCACCGCCAGCCCCACGCCGATGGGGGTGAACAGCACGGCGCAGGCATTGTTGGACAGCAGGTTGGTAAACACCGCCACCATCAGGAAATAGCCCGACAGCACCGGCAAGGTGCCGGCGCCATGGAACAGGCTCAGGAAGTTCATGGCCAGGAACTGGGCGCCGCCGGTGGCTTGCAACGCCGCACCCAGGCCCAGGGCCGCCGCCACCAGCAGGATGATGCGCCGGTCCAGGGCGCGCGAGGCCTGGCGCAGATTGATGGTGCCCATGACCAGCAGCAAGGTCGCCGCCCCCAGGGCCGCCACCACGATGGGCACCAGCCCCAGCGCTGCCGCGCCGACGGCGCCCAGGAACACCAGCGCAGCGCGACCGGCATGGTGCAGGCGCGGCAGGGTCGAGGCGCTGCCCGAGATCAGCACCAGGTCGCGGTCATTGCGCAGCGCGTCCACCGCCGCCGAGCGGCCTTGCAGCAACAGCACGTCACCCGGCTCGAACCGGATATTTCGCAAAGGGCCGCGCAGCATGCGGCTGCGGCGCTGGATGCCCAGCACCACCACGCCGTAGCGCTGGCGAAATCCCACCTGGCGCAGGGTGAAGCCGACAATGCGCGAACTGGGCCCCACCATGGCCTCCACCAGCAGCGGGGTCTCGCCCTCGTCATGGGCGCGCACCTTGCCGTCCCCCTCCTCCACCAGCCGGTCCGCGCCGCCCGCTTCCTCGGGCACCGGCGGATGCAGCAGGCCGGGATGGCGGGCAGCAGCATCGGCCAGGGCCCGGCGCGTGGCCGCCACCACCAGGATGTCGCGGGGCTGCAGGTCCACTTCGTCGAAGGGCGGATATTCCGCCCGGTCGCCGCGCAGCACCATATGCACGGTCATGTCGGGCAGCGACTTGAAGCGCCCCGCCACCGCCCGCTCGCCCACCAGGGGACTGTCGCCGGGCAGGATGATCTGCGCCAGGAAATGCTGGCCGCCGCCGGTGAAATGCTGGGACAACGAGGAACGGTCAGGCAGCAGCCAGGGCGCCACCAGCATCAGATAGAGGATGCCGGCGCCGGCCAGCAGCCCGCCCACCAGGGAGAATTCAAAGAAGCCAAGCCCGGGCAGCTGCAAATCGATCAGGGCCGAGGACACCAGCAGGTTGGTGGAGGAGCCGATCAGCGTGGTCATTCCGCCCAGGATGGCGGCGAAGGACAGGGGCATCATCACCCGGCTGGCATTGATCCCGGCGCGGTTGGCCAGGGCCTGCAGGATGGGAATGAAGATCACCACCACCGGGGTATTGTTCAAGAAGGCCGACAGCACCGCCACCAC
>CAYOKN010000253.1:0-1442 GCA_964404545.1 uncultured Rhodospirillaceae bacterium
CCAGCCGCTCGGCGGCGGCCTTCTGCACCGCCGGGTCGATGGGCGGCGGCACCAGGTTCACGCCTTCGGCCAGGGCCTTGACCACGGTTTCCAGGGTCTTGATCCGCACATACCATTTCTGGTTCGCCGGGATGCAATGCCAAGGGGCATAAGTGGTCGAGGTGCGGTCGAACATGTCCTGGATCGCCGACTCATAGTCACCCCAACGCTCGCGGTTGCGCAGGTCCTCTTCGGTGATCTTCCAGCGCTTGTAGGGGTTCTTCAGCCGCTCCTCGAAGCGCTCCAACTGCTCCTCGGGCGTGATGTGGAAGAACAGCTTCACGAAGCGAACGCCGTCGTCATGCAGCAGGCGCTCGAACTCGTTGATCTCGTCATAGGCCCGCTGCCAGGCCTCCTCGGCGGCAAAGCCCTCGACCCGCTCCACCAGAACCCGGCCATACCAGGAGCGGTCATAGATGGCGATGGTGCCGGGCTCGGGCAGGCGCTGCCAGAAGCGCCAGAGGTAATGCTTGCCCTGCTCGTCGGGGCGCGGGGCGGCAATGGGCCAGACCTTGCAGCCGCGCGGGTCCAGCTGTTCGGTCAGGCGGCGGATGGTGCCGCCCTTGCCCGAGGCGTCCCAGCCTTCGAACACCAGCACGGCGCGGCGCTTCTCATGGTAATAGGCCTGCTGCACGCGCAGCATCTGCAACTGAAGCTCGGCCAGGCGGTGCTCATATTCCTTGCGTTCCAGAATATGCGCGCTCATGTCCAGATCCTTCAGCTGGACCGGCTTCTTGACCGTCTGAATCTTGGTGCGCCCCATGCCATCCCCCTTGATTAGCAAGTGCTGCCCTTGGGCATATTGCCATGATCTTACCGTAGTTTAGCCGGTCTGACCATGCATGCCCTGGGATTGGGCAGGCGGCTGCCTGATTTCCGGGCGGCTGGCATGTTTCGGGCTGGATTCGCGTGCCTGTCTATGCCAAATACCTGCGGAGCTTTTTCCCGTGGCCGGCACCAGCCGGCCCGAGCTGCCGAGCAAAGGCCGGCATCTTCAACAGATGAGCCCTTTTGGGGCCCAATTCTTTACCCCAGGTGGAGGAAGTCATGACTGTTCGCGTTGGCATTAATGGGTTCGGCCGCATTGGGCGCATGGTGTTCCGCGCCGTCGCCAAGGACTTCCCCGAGATCGAGATCGTGGCCATCAACGATCTGCTGGAGCCGGACTATCTGGCCTACATGCTGAAGTACGACTCGGTGCATGGCCGCTTCAACGGCGAAGTGTCGGTCGAGGGCAGCAACCTGATCGTGAACGGCAAGAAGATCCGCCTGACCGCCGTCAAGGACCCGGCCGAGCTGAAGTGGGGCGAAGTGGGCGCCGACCTGGTGATCGAGTCCACCGGCCTGTTCCTGACCAAGGAGCTGTGCGAGAAGCACATCGCCGCCGGCGCCAAGAAGGTGGT
>CAYOKN010000253.1:1529-4607 GCA_964404545.1 uncultured Rhodospirillaceae bacterium
CGCGTCCTGCACCACCAACTGCCTGGCCCCGGTGGCCAAGGTGCTGCATGACAACTGGGGCGTGAAGCGCGGCCTGATGACCACCGTGCATGCCGCCACCGCCACCCAGAAGACCGTGGACGGCCCGTCCTCCAAGGATTGGCGCGGTGGCCGCGGCATCCTCGAGAACATCATCCCGTCCTCGACCGGCGCCGCCAAGGCCGTGGGCAAGGTGCTGCCCGAGCTGAACAAGAAGCTGACCGGCATGTCCTTCCGCGTGCCCACCTCGGACGTGTCCTGCGTCGACCTGACCGTCGAGCTGGTCAAGGAAGCCAAGTACGAAGAGATCGTCGCCGCCATGAAGAAGGCTTCGGAAGGCGAGCTGAAGGGCGTGCTGGGCTTCACCGACGAAAAGGTGGTCTCCACCGACTTCGTGGGCTGCCCGCTGCCCTCCATCTTCGATGCCGATGCCGGCATCCAGCTGGACGGCACCTTCGTCAAGGTGGTGGCCTGGTACGACAACGAGTACGGCTACACCTGCAACATGCTGCGCTTCGTCCAGTACGTGGCCGCCCACTAAGACGGAGAGGGACTGATGTTCCGCACCATCGACGACCTGGACGTGAAGGGAAAGCGGGTTCTCCTGCGCTCTGACCTGAACGTTCCGGCCAAGGACGGCAAGGTGACCGACAGCACCCGCATCGACCGCTCGGCCGAGACCATCGCCGAGCTGTCGAAGAAGGGCGCCAAGGTCATCATCCTGACCCACTTCGGCCGCCCCAAGGGCCGCGACGAGAAGTATTCCCAGAAGCTTCTCGTGCAGCCCCTGCAGGCTGCCCTGGGCGGCAAGTCCGTGGCCTGGGCCGATGACTGCATCGGCCCCAAGGCCGAGGCCGTGATCGGCGCCATGCAGGACGGCGACGTGGCCCTGCTGGAAAACGTGCGTTTCCACGAGGGCGAGGAGAAGAACAACCCGGACTTCGCCAAGCAGTTGGCGGCCCTGGGTGATCTCTACGTCAATGACGCCTTCTCGACCGCGCACCGCGCCCATGCCTCCACCGAAGGCCTGGCCCATCTGCTGCCGGCGGCTGCCGGCCGCCTGATGCAGGTCGAGCTGGAAGCCCTGAGCAACGCCCTGGAAAATCCGCAGCGGCCCTCGGCCGCCGTGGTGGGCGGCGCCAAGGTGTCCACCAAGCTGGATCTCCTGGGCAACCTGGTGAAGAAGGTGGACTACCTGATCATCGGCGGCGGCATGGCCAACACCTTCCTGTATGCGCAGGGCAAGGACGTGGGCAAGTCGCTGTGCGAGAAGGACCTGGCCGACACCGCCCGGACGGTGATGAAGACCGCCGCCGACGCGGGCTGCACCATCCTGCTGCCCACCGATGCGGTGGTGGCCGGCGAGTTCGCCGAAGGTGCCGCCAACGAGGTGGTGCCGGTGGACAAGGTGCCCGCCGACAAGATGATCCTGGACGCCGGCCCCGAGTCGGTGAAGGAGATCGTCAAGGCCATCGAGGGCTGCAAGACCCTGGTCTGGAACGGCCCGCTGGGCGCGTTCGAGATCAAGCCCTTCGACGCCGCCACCAACGCCGTGGCCAGCCGCGCCGCCGACCTGACCAAGGCCGGCCGCCTGCTGTCCGTGGCCGGCGGCGGCGACACCGTGGCCGCCCTGGCCAATGCCGGGGCCGATGCCGGCTTCTCCTACATCTCCACCGCCGGGGGCGCCTTCCTGGAATGGCTGGAGGGCAAGGACCTGCCCGGCGTGGCCGCGCTGAAGAAGTAAGGATCGCGCTTCACCGCGTCATCCAAGGCCGGCTCCCGTTGGGGGCCGGCCTTTTCTTTGCGGGCGGGTTAATGCCCCGCCTGCACCCCGCCTTCCCAGTCGGGCAGTTCATAATCGCCGGGGACGAAGCGCAGCGCCACGCCGTTGATGCAATAGCGCATGCCGGTGGGCTCGGGGCCGTCAGGGAAAACGTGGCCCAGATGGCTGCCGCAGCGCCGGCAATGCACTTCGGTGCGGGTAAAGAAGAACAGGGTGCGGTCCAGGCTGGTGCCCACCGACTGGCCCACCGGCGCCCAGAAGCTGGGCCAGCCGGTGCCGCTGTCATATTTGGTGGTGGATGGGAACAGGGCCAGGCCGCAGGCGGCGCAGTGATAGACCCCAGGCTGCTTCTCATCGGCCAGGGGACTGGAATGGGGCGCCTCGGTGCCATATTCGCGCAAGACCCGGAACTGCTCGGGCGTCAGTTCCTGGCGCCACTGGGCAGGGGTCTTTTCGATCTCATAGTCATAACTCATGGGTCCCTCCTCGTTCTGCCAACGCCGAGAGACCCGCGCGGGTTCGCCCTTAAATGCCGGACCCGGCCTCGATCTCTCCGGTGCGATGGGACACTTCCGTCAGCAGGGCATGCAGGGGGGCGTCCACCACCCCATGGGCCTCCAGCTCGCGCACCGTATTGATCAGATAGTCACGATTCAGCCCGGCGCAGCCCATGGCTTCCATGATGATGGCGGCGGAGGGTCCCACTCCCAGGTCGCCGGCATATTGCCGGTGCGCCGGATCGGCCACGAAGCTGTAGGCCTCGACGGTGCGGCCGTCGCGCAGGGTGATGGGCAGCATGGCCTCGCGGTAGGCATAGGCCACCAGCTCGCGTTCGCGCAGATAGTCCTTCACCGCCGCCACCTCCGGCCCGGCAACCCGCAGCGCCAGGCCGCAGCAGGACCCGCCGGGCGCCAGGCCCAGCACCAGCCCCGGCTTTTCCGGCGTGCCGCGGTAATGGGTGGAATAGATGCAGAAGCTGCGGTGATAGCCCTGCAGCACCGCCGGCTGCGTTTCCGCGGCGGCAAAGCCGGGCCGCCACATCAGCGACCCATAGCCGAAAACCCAAAACGGCTGCTCAGACATGCTTGCTCTTGTGCGGACGACCCATCATGCGCCGCAGTCTAGGCCATCGGCCGCGCCGGGGGAACGGGATTGACGCCGTCTCCTGCCCGCCGGGGGTCCGGGGGGGCGGTCGGTTGCGTCTTCGATGTCATGGGAAAATTTGGCGGATGGGGTGGGATTCGAACCCACGATACCCTTTAGGGGTATACACACTT
>CAYOKN010000254.1:0-4605 GCA_964404545.1 uncultured Rhodospirillaceae bacterium
TGCTCATGGCGAACTCGCCGCTGTCGGGCGCCTATGCCGCCTTCCTGGAAATCCCGGTTGAAGTGCGCATCGGCCCGCTGCAGTTGGCGAAGCCGCTGCTGCTGTGGATCAATGACGGCCTGATGGCCGTGTTCTTCTTCCTGGTGGGGCTCGAGATCAAGCGCGAGATGGTGGAAGGCGAGTTGTCCAGCCTGCGCCAGGCGGCGCTGCCGCTGATCGCCGCCTTGGGCGGAATGGTTGTGCCCGCCCTGGTCTATCTGGTCATCAACCGCAACCATCCCGACTACACCGCCGGCTGGGCCATCCCGGCGGCCACCGACATCGCCTTTGCCCTGGGCGTGCTGGCCCTGCTGGGGGCGCGCATTCCGCTGGCGCTGAAGGTGTTCCTGACCGCTTTGGCCATCTTCGACGACCTGGGCGCCATCATCATCATCGCCCTGTTCTATACCGCCAATCTGTCGGTGGGCTCGCTGATGGTGGCCGCCGCGGCCATCGCCGCGCTGGCCGTGCTGAACGCCATCGGGGTGCGCCGGGTGGCGGCCTATGTGCTGGTGGGCATCGTGCTGTGGGTGGCGGTGCTGAAATCCGGCGTGCATGCCACCCTGGCCGGCGTGGTGCTGGCCCTGTTCGTGCCCATCGCCGAGGACGGCCACGGCCATTCGCCGCTGCGCCATCTGGAACATATCCTGCATCCCTGGGTGGCCTTCCTGGTGCTGCCGGTATTCGCCTTTGCCAATGCGGGCGTGCCGCTGACCGGGCTGGGGCTGGACGCGCTGGCCCATCCGGTGACCCTGGGCGTGGGACTGGGCCTGTTGGTGGGCAAGCAGGTGGGCGTGTTCCTGTTCACCTTCGCCGCCATCAAACTGGGGCTGGGCAGCCTGCCCGCCGGGGCCAACTGGAAACAGCTCTATGGCGTGTCCGTCCTGGCCGGCATCGGCTTCACCATGAGCCTGTTCATCGCCTCGCTGGCCTTCCCGCAGCCGGACATGGCCGCCGCGACCCGCCTGGGTGTGCTGGGGGGCTCCATCGTCTCGGCCCTGCTGGGTTACGCCCTGCTGCGCCTGACGCCGCCCGCCCGCGTGGCGGTGGACTGACGGCATCGAGCGGCGCGCGCCAAATCCGGCGCGCGCCCGCTGGGACGAAAGGTAAATGAGCTAAAGCGCCGCCCGGTCCAGGCGGGCCAGGAAGTCGCGCACTTCTGGCTCTCCGCCGGTGCAGCCGCAGGCGCAGGGCGACACCGCCGGAGGCGCCGCCAGCGGCCTCCAGTCATGGGCCGGATGGGTCAGGCAGGCGTCGATGGCGCGCAACAGTTCCTCGCGGCGGATAGGCTTGGCCACCACGGCGGCCATTCCAGCGGCTCGCAGGTCCTGCTCGGGCGCACCGTCGGCAGTGACGCCCACCACCGGCAGCCTGCCGCAGCCGGGCCGGGCATGAATCGCCCGGGTCGCCTCGCAGCCGGTCATGCCAGGCATCTGATGATCCATCAGCACCAGGTCAAAGCCGCCGCCCTCGGCCAGCCGCACCGCCTCTGGCCCGTCAGCGGCCACCTCGACCGCATGGCCCAGCCGTGATAGCAGGGCGGTCAGCAACATCTGATTGACCTTGTTGTCATCCACCACCAGCACCCGCAGATGCCGGATGGCCACAGCCGCGTGACCGGTCATGGCTCCTCATCCCAAACCGTGATGCTTACCCCTGATTTTTTTACGCCCATTTCAAACCAAAGGGTAGGAGATTCCGCACTTCCTAGACCAAAGGTTTGTGCAGGATTAACCCTAAAGATCAAAGGGATAGTAATCAGTAAAAATTTAGGGAAATCACTTTTTATTTGCTAATATTTAGCACTTGATCGCCGAATATTACTTGGATAAGACCTGAATTGTTCATGGCCCCGGGAAGGCCATGAAGACCCTGCGGCGGGAGAGCACCATGCAGACTGCATCCACCATGAACACACCGGAAAAGCGGACGCCGTCCAAGGCCAAAGGCGCCATGGAAAAGCTGATCTGCGCCCCCGGCACCCGCGTGTTCCTGCAAGGCGAGCCCGGCGCCGTGGCCTATATCATTGAACAGGGCAGCGTGGAGCTGAGCCACGAGGTGGGCGGCGAGCAGGTGGTGATCTGCGTCCTGGGCCGGGGCCAGATCTTTGGCGAGATGGCGCTGGTGGACAACAACAAGCGCTCGGCCACCGCCCGCGCGATGACCCAGACCACCCTGCGCGTGGTGCCGCGCCAGGCCTTCGACCAGTATCTGGAAAAGACTCCCAGCTTCGTGCGCAAGGTTCTCGAAGTCACCGTGGATCGCCTGCGCGCCCAGACCCTGGAAACCACCGCCCGTACCAAGATCGTCCGTTAGGCAAGCCCGGCGATGATGAATTCGGCAAAGCCGCCGCCCTAGGTCAGGGTTTCCATCATATCGGCCGGCCCCATGCGCTCGGCCACCGCCTGGGGGTCGGGGCCCGCTGCCTGGGAGTCCGGGGGCGCTGCCTGAGCCGGGCACTGGGCGGGCAGGCGCATGATGAAGCAGGCTCCCTGCCCCGGGGCGCTGGTCACCGCGATGGAGCCGCCCAACATCTGGCAGAAATGCCGGGTGATGGCCAGTCCCAGGCCCGTGCCCCCAAAGCGGCGGGTGGTGCTGCTGTCACCCTGCTCGAAGGCGCCGAACAGCCGCGAGAGCTGTTCCTCGGTCATGCCGATGCCAGTGTCCGACACGGCAAAGCGCAGCCAGTCGCCGTCGCGCGCCACCTCCAGCCGCACCAGCCCGGCCTCGGTGAATTTGCAGGAGTTGGACAGCAGGTTCAGCAGGTTCTGGCGCAGCTTCATGGGGTCCGAGACCATGCGGCCCAGATCCCGGGGGCAGCTGATCTCCAGCCGGTTGCCGGCCTTGGCGGCCAGGGGCTGGACCACCACCTGCACATCCGCCACCACGGCGGCCACGTCGAAGGCCTCGACCGACAGCTCCATCTTGCCGGCCTCGATCTTGGACAGGTCCAGGATCTCGTTGATCAGGCCGAGCAGATGCTTACCCGCCCCCCGGATCTTGCCCAGATCCTCGAACAGGCTGGGCTGGTTCAGGTCCTGGGCGTCCTCGATCAGGATGTCGCAATAGCCGATGATGGCATTCAGGGGCGTGCGCAGCTCGTGGCTCATATTGGCCAGGAAGGCCGACTTGGCGCGGGACGCGGCCTCGAGCCGGCGGGCGCGCTCGGCCAGTTCCTGCTGGCTGCGGCGCAGGGCCAGCATGTTGCCGATGCGGGCGGTCAGTTCGACGAAGTCGGCGGGCTTGGTCAGGAAATCGGTGGCCCCGGCCCGCAGGGCGTCATAGCGCACGGTGCGATCCTCGGACGAGGTCACCATCACCACCGGCACCTCGGCCCGCCCCGGCAGGGCGCGAAACCGGTTCAAGAATTCAAGGCCCGACATGCCGGGCATGAAATGGTCCAGCAGCACCAGGTCCACCGGGTGTCCGGCACTCCATTCAAGGCAGCGGGCCGGGTCGGAGAACGGCTCCACCCGGCAGCCGCCGATCCGCTCCACCAGCAAACGCATGCTGGTCAGGCTGGCCGCCACATCATCGAGGATGACCACCGTCATGGTCATTGCGCCCCCCTCTCGTCCCTGCCCATTCGCCCTTCTTGATTACCATGCCGTAATGAAAAGCGGAACTCGACCGGGGCTTGGTATATCCAACGACAGGGGCGCCCGCGCCTGGTTCTTTGGTATTAGCCGGCCATCCGACGGGGTAGCCGCTCTGTCGGGGCCGGTGTAGGCTTTGCCGCCAAACATAACGGGAGAGCTTTTCATGCGCCGTCTTGTCCCCGCCCTTCTGGCCGCACCGCTGCTGCTGGCCGCCGCCCTGCCCGCCTCGGCCCAGATCATGCGCGACGGCCTGTGGGAGATGTCGGTGTCCATGGAGATCCCCGGCATGCCGCCCATGCCTGGCGCCACCATGAAGCAGTGCCTGACCAAGGCCGACGTGGAAGACCCCAGCAAGGCCGCCGGCGCCCCCGAGGCCCAGGACTGCAAGGTGCTGAAGCAGGCCCAGTCGGGCAACAGCCTGAGCTACGAGATCAGCTGCAACGGCGGCACCACCCTGGTGAAGGGCGAGATGACCGGCAAGGGCGACAGCTATTCCGGCCGCACCCAGATCACCACCAAGGAAGACGGCGAAGTCATGACCATGGTCAGCATGGTGAAGGGCCGCCGCCTGGGGGATTGCAAGTAGGCGCGGGCAGACAAAAAAAAAGGCGGGCCTGCGCAGCCCGCCTTTTCTTTTCAGTTCAATCCCGGGCCCTTAATCGGCGAAGGGATCGGTCACCAGGATGGTGTCCTCGCGCTCGGGGCTGGTGGACAGCAGGGCCACCGGGGCCTCGATCAGCTCCTCGATGCGGCGCACATATTTGATGGCCGCCGCCGGCAGGTCCACCCAGGAGCGGGCGCCCTGGGTGCTTTCCGACCAGCCGTCGATCTCCTCATAGATGGGCTGCACCTCGGCCTGGCGCTTCATGCTGGCCGGCAGGTGCTGCAGGACCTCGGAGCCGCACTTATAGCCCACGCAGATCTTCAGGGTCTTCAGGCCGTCCAGCACGTCCAGCTTGGTCAGGGC
>CAYOKN010000255.1:0-4583 GCA_964404545.1 uncultured Rhodospirillaceae bacterium
CACCACCTTGAACGAATATCGCAAGCATGTGGAAAAGGACGCCGCCCTGGCCCGGCGCTTCCAGCCGGTGTTCGTCAGCCAGCCCACGGTCGAGGACACCATCTCGATCCTGCGCGGCATCAAGGAGAAATACGAGCTGCATCACGGCGTGCGCATCACCGACAGCGCCCTGGTGGCCGCCGCCCAGCTGTCCAACCGCTATATCACCGACCGCTTCCTGCCCGACAAGGCCATCGACCTGGTGGACGAGGCGGCGAGCCGCCTGCGCATGCAGGTGGACTCGAAGCCAGAGGAGCTGGACGAGCTGGACCGCCGCATTATGTAGTTGAAGATTGAGTGGGAAGTCTTGAAGAAGGAATCCGACCCGGCCTCGCGCGATCGGCTGGGCCGGCTGGAGGTGGAGTTGGCCGACCTTGAGCATGACTCGGCCGAGCTGACCGCCCGCTGGAAGGCCGAAAAGGCCGAATTGGAGCAGTCCACCAAGGTCAAGGAGAAGCTGGACCAGGCCCGCATCGAGCTGGAGGCCGCCAAGCGCCGCGCCGACTGGGCCCGGGCCGGCGAGCTGGAATATGGCGTGATCCCCGACTTGGAAAAGAAGCTGGCCCAGGCCGACGGCCAGGACCATGCCATGCTGAACGAAGCGGTGACCGACGAGCATGTGGCCACGGTGGTCAGCCGGTGGACCGGCATCCCGGTGGACAAGATGCTGGAGGGCGAGCGCGAGAAGCTCCTGTCCATGGAACACACCCTGAAAGGCCGGGTGGTGGGCCAGGACGATGCGGTGGTGGCCGTATCCAATGCCGTACGCCGCGCCCGCGCCGGGCTGCAGGACCCTAACCGCCCCATCGGCTCGTTCCTGTTCCTGGGCCCCACCGGCGTCGGCAAGACCGAGCTGTGCAAGGCGCTGGCCGACTTCCTGTTCGACGACGAGACCGCCATGGTCCGCATCGACATGTCGGAATTCATGGAAAAGCATTCCGTGGCCCGCCTGATCGGCGCCCCGCCCGGCTATGTGGGCTATGAGGAAGGCGGCCGCCTGACCGAGGCGGTGCGCCGCCGGCCCTATCAGGTGATCCTGTTCGACGAGGTGGAAAAGGCCCATCCGGATGTGTTCAACGTGCTCTTGCAGGTGCTGGACGACGGCCGCCTGACCGACGGCCAGGGCCGCACCGTGGATTTCCGCAACACCATCATCGTGCTGACCTCGAACCTGGGCTCGGACGTTCTGGCCGCGCAGGAAGAAGGCCATGACAGCGGCGAGGTGCGCGAACAGGTGATGGACTATGTGCGGGAGGCCTTCCGGCCGGAATTCCTGAACCGCCTGGACGAGATCATCCTGTTCCACCGCCTGGCCCGGGCCCATATGGACGGCATCGTGGACATCCAGCTGGACCGGCTGCGCGCCCTGTTGAAGGACCGCAACATCCAGTTGGACCTGGACGCGGCGGCCCGCTCCTGGCTGGCCCAGGCCGGCTACGATCCGGTCTATGGCGCCCGCCCCTTGAAGCGGGTGATCCAGCGCGCCCTGCAAAACCCGCTGGCCTCGCTGATCCTGGAAGGCCGGGTCAAGGACGGCCAGACCGTGCCGGTGTCCGCCGGCGAGGACGGGCTGGTGATCGACGGGGTGAAGGCCGAAGCGGCCTGAACTGCGGACGGGAGCATCCGCGCTCCGGTGCACGACAGCCGTGCCAGGGGAGCGCGGGCGCCCTCTCCCACCTAGCAAAACACCCCGCGACGCCTCTCGGCCTCGCGGGGTGTTTTTTGTCGGCAGAACCGCCCGTGATCAGGCGTTCACCGCTTCCTTCTGCTCGGGCTCGTCGTCCCGGGGCTCGGCTGCGCGTTCCGGGCGCTCGCGGCGCTCGCCCCGGCCACGGCCGCGGCGGGGCTTTTCCCGGACCGGCTGCTCGCCCTGCTCGTCCGAGCGGGCCTCGGGGGCCTGAGCCTCGGGCTGGGCCTGCTCTTCGGCGGGAGCCTCATCGGCGCGGGTCTCATCGACCTGCTCCTGGTCCTGATGCTCCTGACCGCCCTGCTCCTGGCCCTCACCATCCTCGCCGTCGTAATAGGCCTGGTTCTGGTCCTCGGCCGGCGAGGGCGGGCGAACCTGCTGGGCGCGGTTGGGATTGTTCTGGTTGGTGGCGTTGATCAGCCGGAAATAATGCTCCGCATGCTGATAATAGTTCTCGGCCATGATCCGGTCGCCCTGGGACGACGCATCCCGCGCCATGGCCAGGTACTTTTCCAGCACCTGATGGGCGTTGCCCCGGATACGAACCTCCGGCCCGTTGGAGTCGAAGGTCATGTTGCGGACGTTCATGGGCTTGCGACCACCGCCGCCACCCCCGCCTCCGCCGCCGCCACCATTGCCACGGCCACCACGCGAGCGTTGCTTATTGTTCGGTTGACCTTTCATGACACCTTCAATGCACTAGAAGTAATTGCAAGTATCGTCCCCAAGCGCCTGGATGCGAGACCGGCATTTTCCAGCCATAATCCGAGGCGTTTCCATGCGACGGTTGGGGATTGAACGGAAGCCTGAAGGGCGGAGCCATAAGCTCGACGCTACTTCATCTTGTTATCGTCCGTCGCCACAGACACTAGACGGGATCAGACCCGTTTCCAACCCCTTTTTTGGAATCAGGTCATTTTTGCTGCTTTACGCGCCAGGACACAGCGTTCCACTCCCGCAAGGTCTGGTCTGGTCTCCACCGCCACCAGCCCGGCGGCGCCCATCAAGGCAGCCACTTCGGGCGCCTGGCCCTTGCCCACCTCAACCGCCGCCAATCCGCCAGGGGCCAGCAATTCCGCCATTTGCGGCGCCAGGATACGATAGGCCTCGAGCCCATCCGGGCCTGCGGTCAGCGCCGTCCTCGGCTCCCACCGCGCCACTTCGGGCTCCAACGCCGCCAGGTCGCTTTCAGGGATATAGGGCGGATTGGACGTGATGACATCGATTCTTCCGGCCAGTCCCCTCCCCCAATCGCCCAGCTTGAAACCAGCCCGTTCCGCCAGGCCCAGCCGGCGGGCATTGCGCTCGGCCACGGCCAGTGCGCCGGGGCTGATGTCGATGCCAAGGCCGGTGGCCCGGGGCAATTCCGACAACAACGCCAGCAGGATGCAGCCGGTGCCGGTGCCGAAATCCACGAGGGACAGCGGCGCCTGCCGGTCGGGCAGCGCCGCCAGCACCGCTTCCACCAGCGTCTCGGTGTCAGGCCGGGGGTCCAGGGTGTCGGCGGTGACCTCCAGCTCGATGGTCCAGAAGCCGCGCCGCCCGGTGATATGCGCCATGGGCTCGCGCGCCTCGCGCCGCCGGGCCAGGGCTTCAGCCTGCTCCAACTCCGGCGGTGTCAACACGCGTTCCGGGCGGTTGAACAACTGCAAGGGCTCGACGCCCAGCACATGGGCCAGCAACACCCGGGCATCAATGCGCGCGCTGTCGATGCCGGCAGCGGCAAAGCGGGTGGTGAGGGTGCGGAGGAGATCGCCGACGGTCATGCCCGGGCCCTCACCCTCCCCGCTATGCGGGTCCCCTCCCTCTCCCGCAAGCGGGCGAAGGAGTTTTTCATTCCATGGCCGCCAGCCGCTCGGCCTGGTCGGCGGCGATCAGGGCGTCGATCACCTCGTCCAGTTCGCCTTCCATCACCTTGTCGATCTTATAGAGGGTCAGGTTGATGCGGTGGTCGGTGACGCGGCCTTGCGGGAAATTGTAGGTGCGAATGCGCTCCGAGCGGTCGCCCGAGCCCACCTGGCTCTTGCGGTCGGCGGCGCGTTCGGCGTCCTTGGCGGCACGCTCCATCTCATAGAGGCGGGCGCGCAGCAGCTTCAGGGCCGTGGCCTTGTTCTTGTGCTGGCTCTTTTCCTGCTGACAGGCCACCGCCAGGCCGGTGGGGATATGGGTGACGCGCACCGCCGAGTCGGTGGTGTTCACGCTCTGCCCGCCCGAGCCCTGCGAGCGATAGACGTCAAAGCGCAGGTCCTTCTCATCCAGGCGAATATCCACCTCTTCCGCCTCGGGCAGCACCGCCACGGTGGCCGCCGAGGTATGGATGCGCCCGCCCGCCTCGGTCACCGGCACCCGCTGCACGCGGTGCACGCCGGATTCGAACTTCAGCCGCTGGAACACATTGCGTCCCGTGATGGTGGCCGAGGCCTCCTTGTAGCCGCCCACGCCATTGTCGGTGACGTCCATCAGCTCGAAGCGCCAGCCCTGGGCCTGGGCATAGCGTTCATACATGCGGAACAGCTCGGCGGCGAACAGCGAGGCCTCGTCGCCGCCGGTGCCAGCGCGCACTTCCAGGATGGCGTTCTTCTCGTCCGCCTCGTCCTTGGGCAGCAGCATGATCTGCACGCCGCGCTCCAACTCGGGCAGCCGCTCCTTCAGGGCATAGAACTCTTCCTCGGCCAGGGCGCGCATGTCGGCGTCGGCGGCGGGGTCGTCCTTCATGGCCTCCAGATCGGCCATCTCGGTCCGGGCCGCCCGATACTCCTGCACGGCGGCCACCACCGGGTCCAGGTCGGACAATTCCTTGCTCATCTTGGCAAAGGACGCCCCATCCGCCCCCTGCTCCAGCAGGGCGGTCAGTTCG
>CAYOKN010000256.1:0-4571 GCA_964404545.1 uncultured Rhodospirillaceae bacterium
CAGGCCGCCTGCCAGGCGGCGCGCTCCAGCCGGTAGATGCGCGCCGGGACGCCGCCGCAGCGGCCGGCCCCGGCGGTATCGGTGCCAGTCAAGGTGAAGCCGGCCTTTTCCAGGACCTTGCCCGAGGCCGGGTTGTCGGGATGCACGTCGGCCCGCAGGCTGGCCAGCCCCAGATCCTGGAAGCCGAAGCGGCATAGCCGGCGCACCGCCTCGGTCACCAGGCCCTGGTTCCAATGGTCGCGGCCCAGCCAATAGCCGAACTCGCCCTTGTCGCCGTCCAGGGTCAGGCCGATGCAGCCGATCATGCCCGGCCGCAGGCGATGCTCCATGGCCAGGATCAGGAAACGGTCGGGCTCAGTGCGCATCTTGTGGCGGGTGCGCCGGATGAAATCCAGCGCTTCTCCCTCGGGATAGGGATGGGGGATCAGGGCGGTGTAGCGGGCCACCTCCCAGTCCCCGGCCAGGCGGCTGATGGCCTCGGCGTCCGTATCCTCCAGCAGCCGCAGGCGAAGGCGCGCCGTGTCCAACGGCGCGCCCTGCCAGCGGGCGCCGAAGCAGGCCGGATCGTCAGGTGCGATAGGATCCATTGATGTCGATATAGTCATGGGTCAGGTCACAGGTCCACACGGTGGCCGAGCCCTTGCCCACGCCAACATCCACCTCGATCAGGATATTCTGGCCCTTCATGTGCTCGGTCACCGGGGCCTCGTCATAGCCCTCGGCCAGCTGGCCCTTCTCGGCCTGGACGATGCCGCCGGTCTTGATGCTCAGCCGGTCGCGGTCGGCCTTTTCGCCCGACTTGCCCACGGCGGCCACCACACGGCCCCAGTTGGCGTCCTCGCCGGCGATGGCGGTCTTGACCAGGGGCGAGTTGGCGATGGCCAGGGCGATGGTCCGGGCCGCCTTCTTGCCGGCGGCGCCGGTGACGCGCACCTCGACGAACTTGGTCGCCCCCTCGCCGTCCTTGACCACCTGCTGGGCCAGGTCCAGCAGAACTGCGTTCAGGGCCTTGCGGAAGTCCTTCAGCAGCGGGTCCTTGCGGTCCTTGGGCACCGGGTTGCCGGCCCGCCCGGTGGCGAACAGCAGCAGGGTGTCCGAGGTGGAGGTGTCGCTGTCCACGGTGATGCAGTTGAAGCTCTTGTCCGTGCCCTTGGCCAGCAACTCCTGCAGCACCGGCTGCGGGATGGCGGCGTCGGTGAAGACATAGGCCAGCATGGTGGCCATGTCCGGCGCGATCATGCCGGCACCCTTGCAGAAGCCGTTGATGGTGACGGTCTTGTCGCCGATCTTGGCCTTTTTGCTGACCCCTTTGGGGAAGGTGTCGGTGGTCATGATCGCCCGCGCCGCCTCGGACCAGGCATTGTCCTTGAGCTTGGCCAGGGCATCGGGCAGGGCGGCGGTGATCTTGGAGTCGTCCAGGGGCACGCCGATGGTGCCGGTGGAGCAGACGAACACCTCGCCCGGATGGCAGTCCAGCAGTTCCACCGCCTTGCCCACGGTGCGGCGCACCGAGGCCACGCCCAAAGCACCGGTGAAGGCGTTGGCATTGCCCGAGTTGGTAACCACCAACCGGGCGTTGCCGGACGCCTGCAAGGCCTCGCGGCACCAGTCCACCGGCGCCGAGCGGGTCTTGGAGCGGGTGAACACACCCGCCGCCACGGTGCCGGGGGCCAGTTCCGCGATCATCAGATCGGTACGGCCCTGATAGCGGATGCCGCAGGCATGGGCCGCCAGCCGCACGCCGTCGATGGCGGGCAGCCGGGGGAACTTGGCCGGGGCCAGGGGCGAGACCTTGGTTTCCGCCTTGCCCATGTTACTTCTTCTCGGCCTTCGGGCTGCCGTCGGCAGCGAACCGCTTGATGTCGGCGCCCGAGCGCAGCTGCTCGATCACCTTGCCCGCCTGCTCTTCCATCAGCAGGCCGCGGATCTGCTCCTTGACCTCTTCGAAGGGCGGGGGAGCGACCTCGCGCTTGTCCTCGACCTTGATCACATGCCAGCCGAAATTGGTCTTCACCGGGGCCTTGGACACCTCGCCGGGCTTCATGCCGAAAGCGGCCTCGGCGAAGGGCTGCACCATGTCGCCCTTGCCGAACCAGCCCAGGTCGCCGCCGGTGGTCTTGCCCGACGGGTCCTTGGTCTTCTCGGCGGCCACGTCCTCGAACTTGGCGCCGCCGGACAGCTGCTTGATCACCGCCTTGGCCTCGTCCTCGGACTCAACCAGGATATGGCGGGCCTTGACCTCCTCGCGGGGCTTGGCCAATTCCTCGTACTTGGCCTTGACCTGGGCGTCGGTCACCTTGGCCTCGGCCTGCTTGGCCACATAGGCTTCCTGGATCAGGCGGTCGCGGATCTGCTCCAGACGCTGCTTGACCTTGGGGTCTTCCTGCATCTTGGCCTTCTTGGCCTCGGTCAGCAGCAGCTGGCCGGTGATGGCATGCTCCAGCAGCTGGTCATAGACCATTTCCAGCGGCACCTGGCGCAGCTGCGGCTGGGCGTTCTTCAGCTCGATCAGGCTGGACTTGCGGATTTCCTTGCCATTGACCACGGCCACCACCGGGTCCTTGTCCTGGGCCTGGGCGACGGAAGCCACGGCCGGCAAGACGGCCAGCGAGAGCGCCAGGCAGAACGCCGCGCCGCGAATGGAAAGCTTGGTCATGGGAGGAACTTCCTTCCTGTCTGGATGCCTGCCGCCCCCCCCCGGGGAGCGGCGAAAAGCTCATGCAGGCATAATGCACAAGCCACGATTGGGCACAAGGGGGCGCGGTCCCGCGAAAAGGTAAGGACTGACCCGCGTCCAGCGGCGCTGGTCCAAAGTATGGTTTTATTGACCCCGCGCTCAATCTAAGATGGAAAGCCTAAACCCGGAGCATGACGCATGGCCCGCCTCTCCACGCCTTTCCGCACGGCCCTGCTGTTCGTCCTGTTCAGCCTGGTGTGGATCGCCTTCTCCGACCAGCTGGTGCTGGCTCTGTTCGACCATCCGGGCGACCTGACGTGGCTGCAGACGATCAAGGGCGGGCTGTATGTGGTCGTGGCAGGCGCCCTGATCTATGGCGTGGCAAGCCAGGGCATGCATCAGATGGCCGACTCCGAGCGTCGGCACCGCCTGTTCTTCGAGGAAAACCCGCTGCCCATGTGGATCTATGATCCCGACCGGCGGGTTATCCTGGACGCCAATCCCACCTTCTGCACCGTGTTCGGCTATGACCGGACAGAGATGCCGGAAAGCCCCATCGACAGCCTGTTCCCCTCAGGGTCGCAGGAACTGCTCGATTCGGCCGTCGCCCTGGCCCGCGCCGGCCAGCCGAACCAGGGCGGCATCTGGTGGATGCTGCGCAAGGACGGCGGGGTGGCGCGGGTCATGCTGTGGGCACAAACCATCGTGCTGGACGGGCGTCCGGTGCGGCTGGTGGCCGGCCAGGACATCACCGCCAGCGCCCGGGCCCAAGAGGAACTGATCCTGGCCAACCAGCGGGTCCGCCAAGCCACCGCCGAGCTGCGCGAGCTGTCCCATGTGGCCGCCCACGACCTGCAGGAACCGGTGCGCCAGGTGGTGTCCTATGCCCAGCTGCTGCGCAAGCGGTATCACGGCCGGCTGGACGCCGAGGCCAATGACTATATCGACTATGTGATGGAAGGCGCCTACCGCCTGCGCACCCTGATCACCGACCTGATGAATTTCCTGAATCTCGAAGCCGCCGAGCCGGCGCCGGTGGACCTGGACGCCCTGGTGCGCTCGGTGACCGGATCCTTGCGCGGCGAGATGGACATGGTGGGCGGCCTGGTGCGCCAGGGGCCCCTTCCCACCGTGCCCGGCAGCGAGGTCCAGCTCCAATTGCTGGTGCGCCACCTGCTGGACAACTGCATCAAGTTCCGCAGCCCCGACCGCCTGCTGGAGGTGCTGATCACCGCCGAGCGCAAGCCGCAGAACTGGATTCTGCGCTTCGAGGACAACGGCCTGGGCATCCCGCCCGAAAACCGCGAAATCGCCTTCCGTCTGTTCGGGCGGCTGCAGAACCGATCGGCCGCGCCGGGCAACGGCATCGGCCTGGCCCTGTGCCGCAAGGTGGCCGAGCTGCATGGCGGCACCATCCAGCTGGAAAACCGCCCGCTGGGCACCAGCGTGGCGGTGATCCTGCCCCATCGCCCCATGCCCTGACGCCGCCCTTACTCCTCTGCCCCCATCCCCCCGTTCCGTTGACAGAAAGCCGGCCGGGCTCTATGTCTGTCATCGATTATACGAAGGTCTGCGAGCCGGCCTTCGACCCGTCGCCTTCAGTTGTTAAGGACCACGCATGTTCGGCGCCATCGCCCGCCGGTTGTTCGGCACCTCGAATGACCGCGTCCTGAAGGGCCTGCAAAAGCAGGTCGCTGCCATCAACGCCCTGGAACCCGAGATCGCCGCGCTGTCCGACGAGCAGCTGCGCGCCCAGACCGACCGGTTCCGCGAGCGGCTGGCCAAGGGCGAGACCCTGGACGACCTGCTGCCCGAAGCCTTCGCCACCGTGCGTGAGGGCGCCAAGCGCGCGCTGGGCCTGCGGCCCTTCGACGTGCAGCTGATCGGCGGCATG
>CAYOKN010000257.1:0-4549 GCA_964404545.1 uncultured Rhodospirillaceae bacterium
CACCCAGATGCTGCGCAAGAAGGGCGTGGTGGGCAAGTTCGTGGAGTTCTATGGCCCGGGGCTGGAGGCCCTGTCCCTGGCCGACCGCGCCACCATCGCCAATATGGCCCCCGAATATGGCGCCACCTGCGGCTTCTTCCCCATCGATGCCGAGACCATCCGCTTCCTGAACTTCACCGGCCGCGACGAGGACACGGTGGCGCTGGTGGAGGCCTATGCCAAGGCGCAAGGCATGTGGCGCGACGCCGCCAGCCCCGACCCGCTGTTCAGCGATGTGCTGGAGTTGGACCTGGCTTCGGTGGAGCCCTCGCTGGCCGGGCCCAAGCGGCCGCAGGACCGGGTGCCGCTGGGCCAGGCCAAGCAGGGCTTCGCCGAGGCGCTGCCCAGTCTGACCAATGCCGACCCCGGCCTTGCGGTGTCGGTGGCGGGCATGGATCATGCCTTGACCCATGGCGATGTGGTCATCGCCGCCATCACCTCCTGCACCAACACCTCGAACCCCAGCGTGCTGATGGCCGCCGGGCTGGTGGCCAGGAAGGCGGTGGAAAAGGGGCTGACGGTCAAGCCCTGGGTCAAGACCTCGCTGGCGCCGGGCTCGCTGGTGGTCACCGACTATCTGAAGGCGGCGGGGTTGCAGGACTATCTGGACCGACTGGGTTTCACCACGGCGGGCTATGGCTGCACCACCTGCATCGGCAATTCCGGGCCGCTGCTCTCGTCCATCACCAAGGCCATCGAGCAGGGCGATCTGGTGGCCGCCGCGGTGCTGTCGGGCAACCGCAATTTCGAGGGCCGCATCAATCCCCATGTGAAGGCCAATTATCTTGCCTCGCCGCCGCTGGTGGTGGCCTATGCCCTGGCCGGCAGCATGAACATCGACCTGACCACCGAGCCGCTGGGCACCGGCGCCGACGGCCAGCCGGTCATGCTGAAGGATATCTGGCCCAGCAACGCCGAAATCCGCCAGGCCATCGACAGCGCCATCACCCCGGCCATGTACCGCGACCGCTATTCCAATGTGTTCCAGGGACCTGAACAATGGCAGGCGGTGCCGCTGTCGGGCGGCAAGACCTATGGCTGGGACCAGGGCTCCACCTATATCCAGAACCCGCCCTATTTCGCCGGCATGCCCAAGCAGCCGCCGGCGGGTTTCCAGGACATCACGGGGGCGCGCCTGCTGGCGGTGCTGGGCGATTCAGTGACCACCGACCATATCAGCCCGGCCGGCAACATCAAGAAGGCCAGCCCGGCGGGCGCCTATCTGCTGGCCAACGGCGTGGCGGTGGAGGACTTCAATTCCTTTGGCGCCCGGCGCGGCAATCACGAGGTGATGATGCGCGGCACCTTCGCCAATATCCGCCTGCGCAACGAGATGGCCCCGGGCACCGAGGGCGGGGTGACCATCCATCATCCCTCGGGCGAGCAGATGTTCATCTATGACGCCGCCATGCGCTATCAGGCCGAGGGCGTGCCGCTGGTGATCGTGGCCGGCAAGGAATACGGCACCGGCTCGTCCCGCGACTGGGCCGCCAAGGGCACCAAGCTGTTGGGTGTGTCGGCGGTGATCGCCGAGAGTTTCGAGCGCATCCACCGCTCGAACCTGGTGGGTTTCGGCGTGCTGCCCTTGCAGTTCTACCAGGGCGACGACCGCAAGAGCCTGGGGCTGGACGGCACGGAAATCCTGCAGATCACCGGCTTGGCCGGCGGTATCAAGCCGCGCATGGAGGTGCCGGTGCGGATCATCCGCAAGGACGGCAGCTTCAAGGATCTGACCGTGCTGTGCCGCATCGACACGGTGGACGAGGTGGACTACTACCGCCATGGCGGCATCCTGCACTATGTGCTGCGCAGCCTGGTGGCCTAGACGGTGCCCCCCTCGCCCGCAAGCGGGCGAGGGCGATTTCTCTAGCCCCTTGGCCCATAGGCGCGCAGCATGACGTCCATGGCCAGGTCCACCATGCCCTCCATGGACTCGCCATCTTCCGGCAGGCCCAGCTGCCGCAGCAGATAGACGCGGCCTTTCAGCAGCATGAAGAACACATGGGCGGCCTGCACCGGGTCGGGGAAATCCAGGAGGCCCCGGTCCTTCAACCCTTGCAGGAAGGCGCCCACCCGGGCCAGGGCGGTGCGCGGGCCGGCTTCGTAGAAGGCGCGGGCCAGGTCGGGGTTGCGGTGGCCTTCCGAGATCACCAGGCGATAGACCCCCATCCCCTCGGGCGACAGCCACAGCTCGGCCACCCGCAGACCCAGGGCACGCAGGGCCTGGCGGGCCGAACGGTCCGACGGGTCGGGCATCTCGAAGTTGTTGAAGGTTATGTCGCACCGGGCGCTGACCACTTCCTGGAACAGCGCATCCTTGCTGCCGAAGTGGGAATAGATGGTGGCCTTGGACACGCCGGCGCGGGCCGCGATGCTGTCCATGCTGGCGGCGGCATAGCCGTCCTCCAGAAAGGCCTGCAGCCCGGCATACAGGATCTTGTCGCGCTTGGTCTCGCCCCCGGCGAGGCATTTCGGTCTGGCCATTCCCTCTCACTCGTAAAACTAGACGGTTCAGTTTAGCGTTGACGCCCCCGTCTTGGCGAGACTAAAACTAGACCGTCCAGTTTAGTTTTGTCCCGCCCGATTTTGGGGATGATGCCATGAACAAGCGCCTTTTGCTCGCCCTTGTGGGAACCGCCGGCCTTCTGGCCGCTGCCGGCCCCGGCTACAAGTGGCAGACCGCCTGGCGCTGGCAGGAGAGCACCGACAACGCCTATCTGGCCGCCGACATCACTCCCATCGCCCCCAAGGTCCAGGGCCATGTGGTGGAGCTGGCGGTGGGCCATAATCAGGCGGTGCGCGCCGGCGAGGTGCTGCTGCGCATCGATGACCGCGACTACAAGGCCCGTCTGGCCGAGGCCGAGGCCAAGGTGGGGGCGCGCCGCGCCGCCCTGGCCAATCTGGACGAGCGCCTGGAATTGCAGCGCAAGGCCATCGCCCAGGCGGACGCCAACCGCGCTGCCGTCGAGGCCGACCGGGCGCGGGCCAGTGCCGATCTGGACCGCTCGCGCGCCCTGCTGGCCGACAATCATGTGTCGCGCCAGCGGTTCGACATGAACAAGGCCGACGCCGCCAAGGCCGCCGCCTCGGGCCGGGCCGCCGCCGTGGCGGTGGAGGCCGCGCGCCAGCAGATCGCGGTGTTGGAGTCGGAACGGGCCATGACCCAGGCCGACCTGCAGCAGGCCGAGGCCGAGCGCGACCGGGCCGCCCTGGACCTGGCCAATACGGTGGTGACCGCGCCGGTGGATGGTGTGGTGGGCAACCGGGCGGTGCAGCTGGGCCAGTTCGTGGCCCCGGGGCGCCAGCTGCTGTCGCTGGTGCCGCTCGCCCAGGTGTGGGTCGAGGCCAATTTCAAGGAAACCCAGATCGGCCGCATGCAGCCCGGCCAGGCGGTGGAAGTGGCGGTGGATGCATTCCCCGGCCAGACCTTCCAGGGCCGGGTGGACAGCTTCGCCCCTGCCTCGGGTGCCGAGTTCAGCCTGCTGCCGCCCGAGAACGCCACCGGCAATTTCACCAAGGTGGTGCAGCGCATCCCCGTGCGCATCAGCTTGGAGCCCGGCGCCTTGCAGGGCCGGCTGCTGCCGGGCATGAGCGCCTTGGTTACCGTGGACACCAAGAATGCCGGCACCGGCCGGGGCGGTGCAGCCCTGGCCGCCGTGGCGGCGGACCATCGCTAGCCGATGACCGCCGCCCAGCCCCCGCGCCCGGTCGCCGATCCGGCGGCCCGCCCCCTTCACACCCCTGGACCACGGGTGGTGACCGGGCGCGACATGGTTGGCTTCATGGCCATGGTCGTGGGCATGTTCATGGCCATCCTGGACATCCAGATCGTGGCCAGCTCGCTGTCCGAGATCCAGGCCGGCTTGGGCGCCTCGCGCGATGAAATCTCGTGGGTGCAGACCAGCTATCTGATCGCCGAGGTGATCATGATTCCCATCTCGGGCTGGCTGGCCCGGGTGGTTTCGACCCGCTGGCTGTTCTTCACCTCGGCGATGGCCTTCACCGCCTCTTCGGCCCTGTGCGCCGTGGCCTGGAGCCTGGAATCCATGATCGTGTTCCGGGCGCTGCAAGGCTTTCTGGGCGGGGCCATGATCCCCACCGTGTTTGCCACCGTCTATATGCTGTTCCCCCGCGCCAAGCAGGCCACCATGTCGGTGGTGATCGGGCTGGTGGCCACCATGGCGCCCACCATCGGCCCCACCCTGGGCGGCTGGCTGACCGAGGCGGCATCCTGGCATTGGCTGTTCCTGATCAATGTGGTGCCCGGCGCCATCGTGGCCAGCCTGGTGTTCGCCTTTGTGCGGGTGGACAAGCCGAACCTGCAGCTTCTGAAGAATTTCGACCTGGCTGGCATCCTGCTGGTGGCGGTGTTCCTGGGCAGCCTGGAATTCCTGCTGGAGGAAGGGCCGGGCGAGGACTGGTTCGAATCGTCCGAGATCACCCTGTTCGCGGTCATCACCCTGCTGGCCGGGCTGGGCTTCTTCTGGCGCGAGCTGACCACCCGCCATGC
>CAYOKN010000258.1:0-4547 GCA_964404545.1 uncultured Rhodospirillaceae bacterium
GGGGTGCGCGGCCTGCGCGCTGCCCTGAACCGCAAGGACGAGGCCCTGGACGGCTGGCTGCGCCAGGTGGAGGCGGCAGCCCGCGACCTGGCCACCCTGATGGCCGCCGAGGCGGTGCCGCTGGCCGATCTGGTCAGGGCCCACCTGGCCTTTGCCGAATGGCTGGCCGCCGACGACACCACCCAAGGCGCCGCCCGGCTGTGGCGGGGCGAGGCGGGCCAGACCGCCGCCGATTTCGTGGCCGACCTGCTGGACTGCGCGCCGGTGCTGGGGCCGGTGCCGGGGCGGCGCTATCCCGCCCTGTTGGATGCCCTGATGGGCGGCAAGGTGGTGCGCCCGGCCTGGGGCGGCCATCCCCGCCTGTTTCTGTGGGGCCCGCTGGAGGCCCGCCTGCAGCAGGCCGACCTTCTGGTGCTGGCGGGGCTGAACGAGGGCACCTGGCCGCCCGACGCGCCCTCGGACCCGTGGATGAGCCGGCCCATGCGCCAGCAGTTCGGCCTGCCGTTGCCGGAACGCAAGATCGGCCTGTCGGCCCATGATTTCGCCCAGGGCTTCTGCGCCCCGCAGGTGGTCATCACCCGCTCGGCCAAGGTCGAGGGCGCGCCCACGGTGCCGTCGCGCTGGCTGCTGCGGCTGGAAGCGGTGATGCAGGCCCTGGGGCTGGAGCGCGAGGTCCATCCCCTGCCCCATCCGCTCTGGGCAGCCAGCCTGGACCGGCCGGCGGTGCTGGACAAGGTGCGCCCGCCCGAGCCGCGCCCGCCGCTGGTCGCGCGCCCGCGCGAGCTGGCCGCCACCCGCATCGAGACCTGGATGCGCGATCCCTATGCGGTCTATGCCCGCTACATCCTGGGTCTGAAAAAGCTGGACGACATCGACGCCGATCCCGGCGCCGCCGACTATGGCAACATGGTGCACCAGGCCATCGAGCTGTTCCTGACCCGCTGGCCCGACGGCGTGCCCGAGGATGCCCTGGACAAGCTGATGGCCTGCGGCCGCGAAGCCTTCGGCGAGGCGCTGGCCCGCCCCGGCGTCTGGGCCTTCTGGTGGCCGCGCTTTGAACGCATCGCCGCCTGGGTGGTGGAGCAGGAACGGGCCCGCCGCCCGCTGACCGCCGCCGTGGGTGTGGAAAAGCAGGGGCGGCTTGTGCTGGACGGCCCCGCCGGGCCCTTTACCGTCACCGCCAAGGCCGACCGGGTGGACCGCATGACGGACGGCTCCATCGCCATCATCGACTACAAGACCGGCGTGCCGCCCAGCCCCAAGGAAGTGGCCGCCGGCTATTCGCCCCAGCTGCCCATCGAGGCTGCCATCGCGCTGCATGGCGGGTTCGACGGGGTGCCGCAGGGCCCGGTCTCCGAGCTGAAATTCTGGCGCTTGCGCGGCAACGAACAGGGCGGCGAGGAAAAGAACGCCTTCGACAAGGACGGTGATCCCCAGACCCTGGCCGCCGAGGCCATCGAAGGCGTCAAACGGCTGATCGCCGCCTTCGACGATCCCGAAACCCCCTATGCCGCCCGGCCCCATCCCGACAAGGCGCCTAAATATTCCGACTACCTCCACCTCGCCCGCGTCAAGGAATGGGCCTCGTCCGAGGAGGGCGAGGAATGATCCATCGCGCCAATTTTATTCACCACGAAGGCACGAAGGTGAGAAGGAAACACGAAGAGAAGATTTCATCTCCTTCGTGCGCCTTCGGTCCTTCGTGCCTTCGTGGTGAAGATGTCCTTTCGACCCAGGGACCGACGCCATGACCGTCAGCAGCCGTCCCGATCCCGAGATCAACCAGCGCCGGGCCGCCGATCCTGGGGCCTCGGTGTGGGTGGGGGCGTCGGCGGGCACCGGCAAGACCAAGGTGCTGACCGACCGGGTGCTGTCCATCCTGCTGGCGGGCAGCGCGCCGCATCGGCTGTTGTGCCTGACCTTCACCAAGGCCGCCGCCGCCGAGATGAGCAACCGCATCGCCCGGCGTCTGGCCGGCTGGGCCACCATGGCCGATGGGGCGCTGGCCGGCGACCTGATCAAGCTGTTGGGCCGGGTGCCGGACGAGGCGCTGATGACCCGGGCGCGGCGCCTGTTCGCCCAGGTGCTGGACTGTCCCGGCGGCATGAATATCCTGACCATCCACAGCTTCTGCCAGTCGCTGCTGCGCCGCTTTCCGCTGGAAGCCGGGCTGGCGCCGCATTTCCAGGTCATGGACGAGCGCGATGCCGGCGAGCTGATGGCCGATGCCCAGGAAGATGTGCTGGCTGCCGCCCGCTCGGGTGCCGACGAGGCCCTGGCCGCCGCCTTGGCCGAGGTGTCGGCGCGGGTGTCGGAACAGGGCTTCCCCGACCTGCTGGCCGAGCTCTCGCGGGAGCGTGGCCGGCTGCGCCGCATGATCGAACGCGAGGGCGGGCTGGCCGGCCTGATCGAGGCCACCCGGGACTATCTGGGCCTGAGACCCGGCGAGACCGCCCAGGCCATCCTGGCCGCCGCCTGCGAGGATTCCGCCTTCGACCTGGCGGGCTGCAAGGCGGCCATGGGGGCCTTGATGGCCGGCTCGCCCAGCGACCAGGAGCGCGCCGCCAAGCTGGCCGACTGGCTGGCCCGGCCCGAGGCGCGGGTGGATGGCTGGCTGACTTATCTCTCGGTCTATCTCACCACCGGCGGCGACATCCGCAAGACCCTGGCCACCAAGGGCGCCCAGGCGGCCAACCCCCAAGTGGTGGAGCTGCTGACCGCCGAGGCCGAGCGGCTCTTGCGCATTCAGGACCGCTTGAAGTCCGCCCGCATCGCCGAGGCCACCGCCGCCCTTTTGACCCTGGGCCATGCCCTGCTGGAAGCCTATGGCGCGCACAAGGAACGCCGCGCGCTGCTGGACTATGACGACCTGATCCTGGCCGCCGTCGAGCTTCTGACCCGACCCGAGGTGGCGTCCTGGGTGCTGTTCAAGCTGGATGGCGGCATCGACCATGTGCTGGTGGACGAGGCCCAGGACACCAATCCCGACCAGTGGGCGGTGGTCGAGGCGCTGACCGCTGAATTCTTCGCCGGAGAGGGCCGCGCCGAGCAGGCCCGAACAGTGTTCGCAGTGGGTGACGCCAAGCAGAGCATCTACAGCTTCCAGCGGGCCGACCCGCGGGAGTTCGCCCGCATGCGCGACCATTACGCCCAGGTGGTGCCGGCCAGCGGCGGGCGCTGGGAGACGGTGCCGCTGTCCATCTCGTTCCGCTCCACCAAGGCGGTGCTGGATGCGGTGGACACGGTGTTCAACAAGCAGCCGGGGCGCGATGGGGTGATCGCCCCGGATGAGGACCTGCGCCATCTGGTGTTCCGCGAGGGGCAGGGCGGACTGGTGGAGGTCTGGCCGCCCGTGGAGCCCCGTCCCGCCGACGAGCCCGAGCCCTGGAAGCCGCCGGTGGAGCGGGTCCGCGGCGACAGCCCGCGCGCCCGGCTGGCGCGGCTGATGGCGCGCAAGATCGCCGCCATGGTGGGCCGCGATCTGCTGCAGGCCAAGGGCCGCATGGTGCGGGCCGGCGACGTGCTGGTGCTGGTGCGCCGGCGCAATGCCTTCGTGGAAGAGCTGGTGCGCGAGCTGAAGGCGCTGGACGTGGCGGTGGCCGGTGCCGACCGCATGCGGCTGGTGGAGCAGATGGCGGTCATGGACCTGATGGCCCTGGGCAACGCCCTGCTGCTGCCCGAGGACGACCTGACCCTGGCTACGGTGTTGAAGGGGCCGCTGATCGGCCTGTCCGAGGACGACTTGTTCCGCCTAGCCCATGGCCGTGCCGGCAGCTTGTGGGGGGCTTTGCGCGAGCGGGCCGGCGAAGCGCCCTTCGACGCGGCCTTAACAGAGTTCAGCGCGCTGCTGGCCCTGGCCGACACCATGCCGCCCCATGACCTGTTCGCCCATGTGCTGACCGCCCGGGGCGGGCGGCGCAAGCTGGTGCAGCGACTGGGCTGGGAGGCCGAGGACCCCATCGACGAGTTCATGACCTTGACCCTGGCCTATGAGCGGTCCCATGCGCCCAGCCTGCAGGGCTTTCTACGCTGGCTGGAACAGGGAGAGGTGGAAATCAAGCGCGACCTGGAGCAGACCGGCATCGACGCCGTGCGCATCATGACCGTGCATGGCTCCAAGGGCCTGCAGGCGCCCATCGTCTTCCTGCCGGACACGCTGCAGGCGCCCAGCAAGCTGTCCAGCCTGATCTGGATGGGCGGGCGCGAGAACGAGCTGCTGGCCTGGCTGCCGCGTACCGATATGGCGCCGCCCCTGTGCTCGGAAGCCCGCGAGCTGATGAAGGAGGCGCGCGACCAGGAATATCGCCGCCTGCTCTATGTGGCCATGACCCGGGCCGAGGACCGGCTTTATGTCTGCGGCTACAACGGCCGCCGCGCCGCCCCCGAGGGCTGCTGGTACCAGCTGATCCGCCAGTCCCTGGGCACCATCCTGGACCCGGTCGAGGACCCCTGGCTGGCCGCCCAGGGCGAGACCGAGGCCGAAGTCTTGCGCCTGGTGTGCGACCAGGAAAAGGCCGCGCCGGCCGAAGCGCCGCCGCAGCCGCGCG
>CAYOKN010000259.1:0-4540 GCA_964404545.1 uncultured Rhodospirillaceae bacterium
GAGCTGGGCATGGAGCCCAAGCACCTGCTGGCCACCAACGGCGGCAAGGAATGGGTCGCCGAGCTGGAGGCCATCCTGGCCGCCAACCCGCTGGGCAAGGACGCCAAGGTCTATGCCCAGAAGGACCTGTGGCACATGCGCTCGCTGCTGGCCACCGAGCCCACCGACCTGCTGTTCGGCTCCTCCTACGGCAAGTATCTGGAGAACGACTGCGGCGTCCCGCTGGTGCGCCTGACCTTCCCGATCTTCGATCGTCACCACCACCACCGCTTCCCCACCCTGGGCTATCAGGGCGGTCTGCAGGTTCTGGTGAAGATCCTGGACAAGGTCTTCGACGTGATGGATGCCGACACTGCCGGCGGCATCTCCTTCGACCTGACCCGCTAACCCAGGGGGCAGACGCTCCTCGGAGCGCCTGGGATGAACGGGGAGCCTTCGGGCTCCCCGTTTTATTTTTATGTGTCCCTCAGGCGCCGGGCGGCGGCCTCCGGCCGCCTTGGCTTACGCGCGAACGATCGCGCGGGGCCTCAATGGCCCAGTCGCTGCGCTCCGGGTGCCTCTTTCCTTGGAGCGCGGGCGTCTTGCCCGCTTGTGCCTATGGGCGGACGAGGGCGTCCGCGCTCCGGTGCACGACCGTCGGACCAAAGGAGCGCGGGCGCCCCCGCCCGCCCCGGGGCACAAGCGGCCTGGAAGGCCGCGCTCGCAGAGGGGCGCACCCGGAGCGAAGCGACTGGCGCATTGAGCGCCCCGGAGCTTTAGCGGAGGTAAGCCAAGGGCGCGGACGCGCCCGCCCGGCGTTTGAGGGACAAAAAACTAAAACGCCACCACCTTGTTCCGGCCGCTGCGCTTGGCCTCGTACAGCGCCTGGTCGGCGCGGGCCAGCACGCATTGGGCGGTGCCTTCGGTGGACAGCGAGCAGGCGGTGCCCAGGCTGGTGGTGAAGGTCACCGGCTCGCCCGCCTCGGACGCCACCACCAGGGCGGCCACGGCGTGGCGGATCTCTTCGGCCAGGGCTACCGCCTGCGGCTGGGTCATGCCCGGCAGGGCCAGACCGAATTCCTCGCCGCCGAGGCGGCCGATGCAGCCCTTGTCGCCCACCACCGCCCGGCAGGTCTCGGCCACCGCGCGGATGGCGGCGTCGCCGGTGGGGTGGCCGTGGGTGTCGTTGATGCGCTTGAAATGGTCGATGTCCAGCATCACCAGCGCCATGGGGCGCCCCTGCGCCCGGCAGGTCTTCAGGAAGCCTTCGGAGCGTTCCAGGAAATAGCGCCGGTTCCAGCAGCCGCTCAGAGAATCCGTGGTGGCCAGCCGGTGCAGGTCGGCTTCCATGGCCTTGCGTTCGGTGATGTCCACCATGACGCCGATCACGCCGGCGGGCTGCTGCTGCTCGTCCATCCAACCGGTCTTGTTCACCAGAACATGGCGTTCGCCGGCGCCGGGCTGGCCCAGGCTCAGCTCATAGACCACGTGGTGGCCGGCCAGGGCGTCCTGGTCGTGGGCGGCGGCCTGGTCGGACATCACCCCGGCCAGTACATCGGCCAGCTTCTGGCCGATCCACTGCCCCGGCTCGACTCCCAGAAACCCGCAAAAGGCCTTGTTGTAGCCCAGGAAGCGGCCCTCGGTGTCCTTCCACCAGACCGGATTGGGAATGGCCTCCAGCAGGTTTTCCACAAAGGCCTTCTGCAGCTCCAGCTCCTGGGTGCGCTCGCGCACCTTGTGTTCCAGGCTGTCATTCATCTTGCGCAAGGCCGCCACCGCCCGGTTGTGGGCGGTGATGTCGCGGGCTTCCAGCATGTAATGGGGCGGGTTGGCCTCCCGGCTCAGCGGGGTGATGCGGATCTGGGCGTCGATGGCCTCGCCGTCAAAGGTGCGCAGCCGCACCGGCAGCACCGCGCGGTCGTCGAACAGCAGGCTGACATCCTCGGCGATGATGTCGCGGTATTCGCCCTGGAAGATGTCCCAGATCTGCCAGCCCGTGGGCGTCTGGTCCGGCGGCAGGCGCAACAGCTCGCGGCCGGCGCGGTTCATGCTGATCACCTCGCCACCCCGGCATTGGCAGATCATGTGCATGGCCTGCTCCACCAGCTGGCGGTTCCGGTCGTCCATGCTTTGCGCCCGCACCGCCAGCCGACGTTCATGGGACAGGTCGCGGGCGGTCACCACCGCATGGCCCGGCCCCAGCTCGCGCGCCGGATGCACCAGCAGGCTGGCCTCTTGCGCGCTGCCGTCGGGGCGCACGAACAGCATGGGCACCGGCGACAGCTCCACCAGCGCAAAGGACAACAGCTCGTCCAGGATCGGCGCATAGTCGGGGGTGACGAAGTCCGACAGCCGCCGGCCCGCCACCTCCTCGCGGCTGACATCCAGCAGGATGCAGCCGGCGCCGTTGATCTCCTGGATCACCCCGCCCACGCACAACACGGCCAACTGGTCCGAGACCTCCAGGGTCTCGATCACATCCCGGTGGAATCGGGGCTTGCGTAAGCGTCGGTCCACGCCCGGTCTATCCTGATTATGCGGAATGGTCATTGCCCACCGAAAGTATAGGACCGCCGCGCCCTTGTCCATTTGCGCATGGTCACACCAGCCCTTGTCGCAACCCCGACAATTGGTCGGACACCGCACCCGACAACAACCCTCCGGCCATGCGACAATCGAATTAAATCAACGGCTTAAAATTTGGCATGGGGCTTGCGTCTCTGACCGCTGGAAGGACGGCAGAGGTGAGAGCCATGCTGAAGTCAAAAGTTCAGGAGCTTTTCAACGAGCCCGGTTGTTCCACCAACCAGGGCAAGGATGAAAAGCAGCGCAAGAAGGGATGTTCCAAGCAGCTCACCCCCGGAGCTGCGGCGGGCGGATGTGCCTTCGACGGTGCCAAGATCGCCTTGCAGCCCATCGTGGATGCGGCGCATCTGGTGCACGGCCCCATCGCCTGCGAGGGCAATGGCTGGGACAACCGCCATGCGGCCAGTTCTGGGCCCAAGCTCTACCGCACCGGCTTCACCACCGACATGTCCGAACTGGACGTGATCCATGGCGGCGAAAAGAAGCTCTATCGCGCCATCAAGGAGATCATCGCCAAATACGACCCCCCGGCGGTGTTCGTCTATCAGACCTGCGTGCCGGCCATGATCGGCGACGATGTGGTCAAGGTGTGCGAGGTGGCCACGGAAAAGCTGGGCAAGCCGGTGATCCCGGTGAACGCCCCGGGCTTTGTGGGCTCCAAGAACCTGGGCAACAAGCTGGGCGGCGAGGCGCTGCTGGACTATGTGATCGGCACCGAGGAGCCGGCCGAGACCACGCCCACCGACATCAACATCCTGGGCGACTACAACATCGCCGGCGAGCTGTGGCAGGTCACTCCGCTGCTGGAGCGCCTGGGCATCCGACTGTTGGGCCGCATCACCGGCGATGCCCGCTATCATGACGTGACCGTGGCGCACCGGGCGCGGGTCAACATGATGGTCTGCAGCCAGGCCCTGATCAATGTGGCCCGCAAGATGGAGGAACGCTACGGCATTCCCTATTTCGAGGGCTCGTTCTACGGCATCACCGACACCTCCGAGGCCTTGCGCACCCTGGCGCGGCTGTTGGTGGCGCAGGGGGCGTCGACCGAACTGATGGACCGCACCGAGGCGCTGATCGCCGAGGCGGCGGCGCGGGGCTGGGCGCGGCTGGAGCCCTTCCGCAACAGGCTGGCGGGCAAGAAGGTGCTGCTCTACACCGGCGGCCACAAGAGCTGGTCGGTGGTGTCGGCGCTGACCGAGATCGGCATGAAGATCATCGGCACCTCGGTGCGCAAGAGCACCGAGAACGACAAGCAGCGGGTCAAGGAGATCATGGGCGAGGAAGCCCATATGTACGAGGCCATCCCGCCGCGCGAGATGTACCGCATGCTGCGGGATTCCGAAGCCGACATCATGCTGTCGGGCGGCCGCACCCAGTTCATCGCCCTGAAGGCCAAGATGCCCTGGGTGGACATGAACCAGGAACGCCACCACGCCTATGCCGGCTATGAGGGCATGGTGGCGCTGGTGCGCGAGATCGACAAGGCGCTGTTCAATCCCATCTGGGGCCAGGTGCGCATGCCCGCGCCCTGGGAGAAACATGGCGTCACCCAGCGGCGGTCGGAGGCTTGAGACATGGCTGAGATCGTCCCGTCCCGCAAAAGCGCGTCGGTCAACCCGCTCAAGATGAGCGCCCCGCTGGGTGCCGCCATGGCCTATCTGGGCCTGGATGCCTGCATGCCGCTGTTCCATGGCAGCCAGGGCTGCACCGCCTTCGGGCTGGTGCTGCTGGTGCGTCATTTCCGCGAAGCCATCCCGTTCCAGACCACGGCCATGAACGAGGTCACCACCATCCTGGGCGGCATCGACAATCTGGAACAGGCGGTGCTGAACATCTCGAAGCGGGCCAATCCCAAGGTCATCGGCATCGCCACCACCGGCCTGACCGAGACCCGGGGCGAGGATCTGCGCGGTGATCTGAAGCTGATCCGCCAGCGCCATCCCGAGCTGGCCGACCTGGCCCTGGTCTATGC
>CAYOKN010000260.1:0-4525 GCA_964404545.1 uncultured Rhodospirillaceae bacterium
CTTTTCGCCTTCCTTGATCAGGCCCATGGCAATGCCGGCCACCGGACGGGGCATGGGCACGCCGGCATCCATCAGCGCCAGGGACGAGCCGCAGACGGTCGCCATGGAAGAGGAGCCGTTGGACTCGGTCACTTCCGACACCACGCGCAGGGTATAGGGGAAGTCGGCCTTGGTGGGCAGGCAGGGACGAACGGCGCGCCAGGCCAGCTTGCCATGGCCGATCTCGCGGCGGCCCGGCGAACCCATGCGGCCAGCTTCACCCACCGAGTAGGGGGGGAAGTTGTAGTGCAGCATGAAGTGCTCGCGGTATTCGCCTTCAAGCGCGTCGATGATCTGCTCGTCCTGGCCGGTGCCCAGGGTGGTGACCACCAGGGCCTGGGTCTCACCACGGGTGAACAGGGCGGAACCGTGGGCGCGGGGCAGGATGCCCACTTCCGCCACGATGGGACGCACGGTCTTGGTGTCGCGGCCGTCGATACGCACGCCGGTGTTCAGGATGTTGCCGCGCACCACGTCGGACTCCAGGTCCTTCAGCACGCCGCCGGCCACGGCGATCTCGGCCTCGTCGGTCAGCAGCTCCAGGGCCTTGGCCTTGACCTCGCCCACCTTGGCATAGCGGTCCTGCTTGATGACGATCTTGTAGGCCTCGGCCAGCTCGCCGACGATGCCGGCCTGCTCGAACTTGGCGCGCACGGCGGCGGCCTCGGGCTTGGCTTCCGGCAGGCTCCAGGGCTCCTTGGCGCACTGCTCGGCCAGCTCGATGATGGCCTTGATGACCGGCTGGAAGCCGTCATGGCCGAAGGTCACGGCGCCCAGCATGACGTCCTCGGACAGCTCCTTGGCTTCCGATTCCACCATCAGAACGCCTTCCACGGTGCCGGCGACCACCAGGTCCAGGTCGGACTGGGCGCGCTGCTCGGTGGTGGGGTTCAGCACATAGGCGCCGTTGATGTAGCCGACGCGGGCGGCGCCGATCGGGCCCAGGAAGGGCAGGCCGGAAATGGTCAGGGCGGCCGAGGCACCGACCATGGCGACGATGTCCGGATCATTCTCCAGATCGTGGCTCAGCACGGTGCAGACCACCTGGGTCTCGTTGCGGAAGCCCTCGGCGAACAGAGGACGGATCGGACGGTCGATCAGACGGGAAACCAGGGTCTCCTTCTCGGAGGGACGGCCCTCGCGCTTGAAGAAGCCACCGGGGATCTTGCCGGCGGCAAAGGCCTTTTCCTGGTAGTTCACGGTCAGCGGGAAGAAATCCACGCCGGGACGCATGCTCTTCTGACCGACGGCGGTGCAGAGCACGGTGGTGCCACCCAGGGTCGCCATGACGGCGCCATCAGCCTGACGGGCGATCTTGCCAGTTTCCAGGACGAGCGTCTGCCCACCCCAGCTCAGTTCCTTGCGATAGACTTTGAACATGGTTTCAAACTTTCCTTTTCCAAAAAGCCCTGGCCGGATTGCCAGGACCCCCATGTGCCTTCATCGGACTTCGCGGACCTGATGGCAGATGGCGTTTTGCTTGTTTAGGGGAAGAACAAGCGTTCTTCCGAAAAAGACGCTGCCCGCGCGAAAGGTCATCCCCCCGCGCGGGCGCGCCAGTCCGGCGGCAAGGCCGCCGGAGATCCCAGTCACCCAGGTTACTTGCGCAGGCCCAGGCGGGCGATCAGCGACTCGTAACGGGCCTGTTCCTTCTTCTTCAGGTAATCGAGCATCCGACGACGCTGACCCACCATGACCAGCAGGCCGCGGCGGGAGTGGAAGTCCTTCTTGTGGTCCTTCAGGTGCTCGGTCAGATTCTTGATGCGCTCGGACAGGATGGCCACCTGCACCTCGGGCGAACCGGTGTCGCCGGCAGTGGTGGCATATTCCGTGATCAGCTCGGCCTTGCGCTCGGCAGTGATCGACATCGTATTACTCCATAGTCATAGGTTCAGGACGCGCACCGGGCGGATTTCCACCCCCTCGATGCGAGCCAGGGCCACCAGCCGTCCATCCGCCATGGC
Source organism: uncultured Rhodospirillaceae bacterium (assembly GCA_964404545.1). Taxonomy (GTDB): domain Bacteria; phylum Pseudomonadota; class Alphaproteobacteria; order Rhodospirillales; family Magnetospirillaceae; genus CAYOKN01. The sequence goes on from CAYOKN010000260.1 coordinate 2,004, forward strand.
GCGCCAGGTGGTTCCCGGGTCAACCGTCGGAAGGGGACTGCGGGCCGCCACCGCCATCACTGGCACGGGCTGGCCCGACTGCAGGCGCCTGGCTTCGTCTTCCGTCAGGGCCAGCGCCGGGATGTCGTCCAGCGCGGTCTCGACAGGAAGCAGGAAGTTTGCAGACGGGGCACTATGCCCAAACTCTTCGAGCCTTTCCAGGGAAATTGCATTGGTTTCGTCGAAGGGTCCGCAGGATGTTCTCCTGAGCAGCGAGACATGCCCGACAGTGCCCAGGGCCAGGCTGAGATCGCGCGCCAACGAGCGGATATAGGCGCCCTTGCCGGTGCGCACCATGAAATCGGCATGATCAGCGTCGGGCTGGCCGACCAGCTGGAAGTCGTCGATCCGCACCATGCGCGCCTTCAATTCCAGCTCCTGCCCGCCGCGCGCCAGATCATAGGCGCGCCGGCCTTCCACCTTGACGGCGGAATAGATGGGCGGCACCTGCTGAATCTCGCCCAGAAAGCGGGGCAAGGCGGCCAGGATCTGCTCCCGGGTGGGGCGCATGTCTGAAGTGGCGGTGACCTCGCCCTCGCGGTCGTCGGTGGAGCGAGCCTCGCCCCAGCGCACTTGCCAGCGATAGGTCTTGGCCCCGTCCATCACATAGGCCACGGTCTTGGTGCCCTCGCCCAGGGCGATGGGCAGCACGCCCGAAGCCAACGGGTCCAGGGTGCCGCCATGACCCACCTTGGCCGCGCCGGTAAGCCGCCGCACCATGGTGACCACGGCCGTCGAGGTCATGCCCACCGGCTTGTCGATGGCGATCCAGCCATGGATCGGCCGCCCGGACCGCTTGCGTCCCATGATGGAAAAATCCCGCGGCCCGGCTTAGGCGCCGTCGTCCCGGGCTTCGCCCTCGTCGAGGCCGTCATGGTCCAGGGCATCGTCGATGTCCTGGTCCACGTCCTCGAGATCACGGCGAACCTCGGGATTGCGCAACAGCGCGTCGATACGCCCCGCCACGTCAAAGGACGTGTCGGGCTGGAACGACAGGTCGGGCACCACCCGCAGCCGCAGGCGGCGGGACAGTTCGTGGCGCAGATAGGGGCGCACCCGCTTCAGGCCGGCCAGCATGGAGCCGGTGTCGCCGCCCCCCAGGGGCACGGCGAACACGGTGGCGTTGCGCAGGTCCGGGCTGACGCGGACCTCGGTGATGGTGATGGGCCGGGCCGCGACGTCGGGATCGCGGATCTCGCCGCGCTCCAGCACCTCGGCCAGCGCATGGCGGATTTCCTCGCCCACGCGCAACTGCCGCTGGCTGGGCGCCTTGGCACCCTGGTTACGGGACATGGCGACCTCCACTCAAGGAAAGACGGGCCACCCTTAGAGGGTGGCCGCAACTTCCTCGATTTCAAAGCACTCGATGAAATCGCCAACCTTGATGTCGTCGTAGTTCTCGAACGACATGCCGCACTCGTAGCCTTCCTTCACTTCGCGGACATCGTCCTTGAAGCGCTTCAGCTGGCCCAGGGTGCCTTCGTGGATCACCACGTTGTCGCGCAGCAGGCGGACCTTGCCGCCGCGCTTGACCACGCCTTCGGTGACCATACAGCCGGCCACCTTGCCCACCTTGGTGATGGAGAAGACGTCGCGGATTTCGGCATAGCCCAGGAAGTTCTCGCGCAGGGTGGGCGAGAGCATGCCGGACAGGGCCTTCCGCAGGTCGTCCGCCACATCATAGATGATGGAATAGTAGCGGATATCCACATTGTCCCGACGGGCCAGATCGCGGGCCTGCGGGTTGGCGCGCACATTGAAGCCAATCACCAGGGCCTCAGAGGCCTTGGCCAGGGTGATGTCGGATTCGTTGATGGCGCCCACGGCGGCATGCAGCACGCGGACCTTGACCTCGTCGGTGCCCATCTTTTCCAGGGTCGCCACGATGGCTTCCACCGAACCCTGCACGTCGCCCTTGATGACCACCGGCAGTTCCTTGGCCTCACCGGCCTGGATGCGGCTGAACATCTGCTCGAGGGTGCCGCGGGCCGAGGCGGCGGCCTTGGCGTCGCGTTCCTTGCGGGCGCGGTAGCCGGCTACTTCGCGGGCGCGGTTTTCGTCGGCCACCACGATGAAGTCGTCACCGGCCGAGGGCACGCCCTGCAGGCCCAGCACTTCCACGGGGGTGGCGGGACCGGCGGACTTGATGATCTCGCCATGGTCGTTGATCAGGGCGCGCACGCGGCCCCATTCCGAGCCGGCAACGAACACATCGCCGACGCTGAGAGTGCCCTTCTGGACCAACACGGTGGCCACCGAGCCACGGCCCTTTTCCATCTTGGCTTCCACCACGGCACCCACGGCGGCGCGCTCGGGATTAGCCTTCAGGTCCAGGATTTCCGCCTGCAGGAGGATGGCCTCCTCCAGCTTGTCCAGGTTCATGCGCTTCTTGGCCGAGACCTCCACGGCCAGCACGTCGCCGCCCAGGTCCTCGGTCACCAGTTCGTGCTGCAGCAGCTCCTGGCGGACGCGGTCGGGGTTGG
>CAYOKN010000261.1:0-864 GCA_964404545.1 uncultured Rhodospirillaceae bacterium
CAACGCGGTGATGGTGGTCGGCGCCGACGGCCGTCCGGGCCTCGCCGCAAGGCGGAGCCGGCCCGTTCAGCCTGGTGGCCGCCGGCCGCGAGGTGGCCTGGCGGATCAACCACCAGACCGGCGAGATGGTGGTCTGCCGGGTGGACCCGGTGGCGGTGGAGCGGGTGGACGCTGCCTGTTCCCAGGTGCAGATCCCTGAAGGACCAGCCGCCACCACCCAGGCCCGCGCCCCCCAAGGTCCCGGCCAGGCGCAGCTGCCCGCCGCCGCCCCGTCGGACGGGGCCCCCGGGTTGGATTAAAGGGAGAAGTCCGCATGGACGAAACCCGCACGATGATCGCCCAGGAACTGCCCATGCTGCGCCGCTATGCCCGCGCCCTGCGCAAGGATGGCGGGGCCGACGACTTGGTGCAGGACTGTCTGGAGCGCGCCCTGCGCAAGCAGGACCTGTGGCAACGGGGCACCAATCTGCGCGCCTGGCTGGTGCGGATTCTCTACAACCTGCATCTGTCCAGCCTGCGTTCGGCCAAGCGGGTTCCGACCACCATCCCGCTGGACGACATGGTGCCGGCGGGCACCAAGGGGGCGCAGATGGAGACGGTGCAGCTGACCGAGCTGGCCGCCGCCCTGCGCGCCCTGCCGCCCGAGCAGCAGGCGGTGGTGCGGCTGGTGGCGCTGGAAGGGCTGCGCTACGAAGAGGCGGCGGTTCGCCTGGCCATCTCCAGCGGCACCGTGCGCTCGCGCCTGTCGCGGGCGAGAGCCGCCCTGCGCCAGGCCCTGGGCGAGGGCCTGCGGGCCGTGCCGCCGCCCGACCGCGAGCGGAGAGCGTCATGAGCCTGACCGACGCCCCCATCACCGAACTGGAC
>CAYOKN010000261.1:944-4522 GCA_964404545.1 uncultured Rhodospirillaceae bacterium
GCCAAGGACCAGGCCATCAACGAGGCGTTACGCTTGATGTTCGGACGAACGCCGGGGGAATCCGCCGCACCGCCGCACGCCTGGGGGTCCGGTTGGGCCAGCGGGCGCTTGGCCGCCCGGGCGGCGGTGGCGGCGCTTCTGCTGTTCTCCGGCGCCGCCGGCGGCTGGTGGGCGGGAAGCCCGGCAAGCCCGGACCTGACCGGGGTGGCGGCGGCGGCCCGGGCCAGTCTTGAGCACCCGGCCGGCGGACTGGTCCCCGCCGGCTGGAGCCCGGAATCGGTGGAGGCCCTGCCGGCCCCGGACCTGAGCGGCGAGGGCTTCCAGTTGGTGGACACCGAGGTGGTCGGCCCCGCCGAGCAGCCCGTGGTGCAATTCACCTATGCCGGCGCCTCGGGCACCCGGCTGGACCTGTTCCAGCAGCCGCTGCCGGCCCCGCCGCCGCCGGTGTACCGCTATGACCAGGCCCAGGGCCATGCGGTGGTGGCCTGGTCCGACAACACCGCCGCCTATGCGCTGCTGAGCACCCTGCCCGCCGACCATCTGGCCCGCATCGCCGAGCGCCTGTCGGGCCGCCAGGACTAGGGCACGGCTGGACAACCCCCCTCGGCATGCCCAAATGGAGGAGGCCCTTCCCCCTTTCCGAGGAGCCTGCCCCATGTCGGCCCTGAGCTGGCGGTTCGACAACAGCTATGCGCGCCTGCCCGACCTCTTCCATTCCGCGGGGACGCCCGAGCCGGTCCGGCAGCCACGCCTGGTGTTGTTCAACGAGCCCCTGGCCGAGCAATTGGGCCTGCAGCCCGCCGGGGCCGACCGGGTGGCGCTGGCCGCCCTGTTCGCCGGCAACCGGCTGCCCGCCGGCGCCCATCCCATTGCCCAGGCCTATGCCGGCCACCAGTTCGGCCATTTCACCGTCCTGGGCGATGGCCGCGCCCTCCTGCTGGGCGAGCATCTGGACCCCCAGGGCCGGCGCCACGACATCCATTTCAAGGGCACCGGCCCCACCCCCTATTCCCGCCAGGGCGACGGCCGCGCCGCCCTGGGGCCCATGCTGCGCGAATACATCATCAGCGAAGCCATGCACGCCCTGGGCATTCCCACCAGCCGCAGCCTGGCGGTGACCGCCACCGGCGAGCCGGTTTACCGCGAAACGGTGCTGCCGGGCGCGGTGCTGACCCGGGTGGCCGCGAGCCATCTGCGGGTGGGCACCATGGAATATGCCGCCGCGCGGAGCGACCGCGCTGCCCTGGCGGCGCTGGTGGATTATACGATCCAGCGCCATGCCCCCGACCTGGCCCAGGCCGAACTGCCGGCTCTGGCCTTGCTGCGGACGGTGATCGGGCGCCAGGCGGCGCTGCTGGCCGAGTGGATGCGGGTGGGCTTCGTGCATGGGGTGATGAACACCGACAACATGACCCTGTCGGGCGAGACCATCGACTACGGCCCCTGTGCCTTCCTGGACGCCTATGATCCCGGCATGGCCTTCAGCTCCATCGACCGGGGCCGGCGCTATGCCTTCGGCAACCAGCCGCCCATCGCACAATGGAACCTGGCCCGCCTGGCCGAGGCGCTGTTGCCGCTGATCGACCCCGATACCCGCCGCGCCATCGCCCTGGCGGAAGAGGCCGTGGCCGGGTTCCGGCCGCTGTTCGACGAGCACTGGCTGGCCATGATGCGCCGCAAGCTGGGCCTGTTCGGCGCGGAGCCGGGCGACCGGGCGCTGGCCGAGGACTTCCTGGAGGGGCTGCACCGCCTGGGCGCCGACTATACCAACAGCTTCCGCGCCCTGGTGCAGGGCGCCGTGCCGCCCGCCATGGCCGAGTGGGGCACGCGCTGGCAGGCCCGGCGGGCGCGGCAGGCGGAACCGCCCGAGGCCGCCCGCGCCCTGATGGCGGCCAGCAACCCCGCCGTCATTCCGCGCAATCACAAGGTGGAACAGGCCCTGGCGGCAGCGGTGCAGGAGGGTGACCTGGGCCCGCTACAGGCCTTGCTGGCGGTGCTGTCCGAGCCCACACGCGATCACCCGGGCCTTGAAGACTACAGGCAGCCCAATCCGGCCCCCGAACATTTCCGCACCTTCTGCGGCACCTAGTTCAGGCAGGCTTTCAGCTTGGCGGCCACCGCGTCCAGGGCCGGCTTGTCCAGCACCTGCCCCTCCGCCAGGGAGGGCAGGGCTTTCTGCAAGCAGCGGTCGCCCTTGCTGGCGGCATCCAGCTCCGGCGCCTCGATCTTGGCCGACAGGATGCGGCCCGACGGATCGGACACACCCAGGTCATAGGCGATCTTGACCGTGGCGAAGCAGCAGGCCGCGCAGACGGTGGCGTCCACATCCTCTGCCCCGGTGACGGCCATCAGGAAATCGGCGGGGGTTACGAAGCTGTCCACCGTCAGCCGCGAACCCTGCAGGCTGGCGTCGGACAAGCCGCCCATGCAGCGGTCGCCGCCCCCCACCACAGTATCCATGGAAATCACGCTTTCGCCCCGGCTGCCGGCCGCTCGCCGGACCGCGCCCACCAGCGAGAAGAGTCCCGACCCGCCGCCGTTCCAATGCACCAGCAGGGCCTGACGCTTGTCGGGCAGCGCCCCGATGGGCTGGTAGGCCAGATAGACCAGACTGCCTTCGCTGGCGCCGGTGGCGGACAGGGTTCCGTCCTTGATCTCTACCGGCACATGAGCATTACCCCGGTTGCAGGCCGCCACGGGCACCGGCGGGACATCCGGCTCGAAGCCAATCAGATCCATCAGGCACAAGGGATGGATGAAATCCGGCGTCGATACCGCCGCGGGCTGCGGCTGGGCCGGGCTGGGCGACCCCAGTTCAGCCAGGCGGGCCCGGTACATGTCCACCAGACAAGGCGTGGCGCGCCAGCGTTCGGCGGCAGCCGGCAATCCGCCCTTGGCGGGAATGCCGCACTGTCCGAGGCGCCGCGTGACCCAGGCCCGCTGGCTCCGCTTCAAATCCTCGCCGCCCCGCGCCCGCTGGGCGGCATAAACCTCGCCCATCCGGCTGTCCAGGTCGCGCAGGACCGAGTCATTGCAGATCAGATGCTCGACCGGCGTCCCGGCCTCATAACAGTCGAAGCTTTGCGCCCGGGCCTCCGTGCCGCCAACCCAAAACGCCGCGGCCAGAGCCAGAAGGAAAACACCCCGCACCATCATCCCACCCCCTTGCCCTATCAACCCGGGGGATTATAGCGGACTGCGGCTCATCCCCTACGGGAACATGGTGCCCGCTGCCGGACTCGAACCGGCACGGCCTTGCGGCCTACGGATTTTAAGTCCGTTGTGTCTACCATTCCACCAAGCGGGCGCCCGGCGCGGGGCTAGACGCTAGCCTGCCCCGGCACCGAGGGCAAGGGGGATGGTCAACCGCTGCGGGCGGGGCTGCGCCGGTATCCGTCAGGCGACCCAGACCTCGTCCAGAATGGACAGATCCATGAGCCGATCCAGCATGCGGCGGGTCAGCGGCGTACCGGCGGCCAGGGCCAGCCCGCCGCCGGGCATGGGCACGTCGCGGGCCAGCAAGGCGCCTTCGGGCACCTCGGCCAGGCGCAGGGCGCGGCCGACCACGGGGACGTCAA
>CAYOKN010000262.1:0-3872 GCA_964404545.1 uncultured Rhodospirillaceae bacterium
CGCACGGGTGCTCAGGTCCGGGGGCCGATTCCCCTGCCGACCCGAATTGAAAAGTTCACCGTGAACCGCTCTCCGCACATCGATAAGAAGTCGCGTGAGCAGTTTGAAATCCGCACCCACAAGCGGGTGCTGGACATCGTCGATCCGACTCCCCAGACGGTCGACGCTCTCATGAAGCTGGATCTCGCCGCCGGCGTGGATGTCGAGATCAAGTTGTAAGGAAACCAAGTGATGCGATCCGGTCTCATCGCCCAGAAGGTCGGCATGACCCGAATCTTCACCGCGGACGGCACCCATGTGCCCGTCACCGTGCTGAAGGTTGACACCTGCCAGGTGGTCTCGACCCGCTCTGAGGAAAAAGACGGCTACGTCGCCGTCCAGCTTGGCTACGGCCAGGCCAAGGTCAAGAACGTGAACAAGGCCCAGCGCGCGCAGTTCGCTGCCGCCAAGGTGGAGCCGAAGAAGAAGGTCGTCGAATTCCGCGTCTCGCCCGATGCCGTTTTGGAGGTGGGCTCTGAGCTGTCCGCCGACCATTTCATCGTGGGCCAGTTCGTGGACGTGACCGGCACCACCATCGGCAAGGGCTTTGCCGGTGGCATGAAGCGCCACAACTTCCGTGGCCTGGAAGCCACCCACGGCGTGTCGGTCTCGCACCGCTCGCACGGTTCCACCGGTCAGCGCCAGGACCCCGGCAAGGTGTTCAAGGGCAAGAAGATGGCCGGCCACATGGGTGATGTCCGTGTGACCACCCAGAACCTGTCCGTGGTGGCCACCGACGCCGATCGCGGTCTGATCATGGTCAAGGGCTCGGTGCCCGGCTCCGAGGGGTCGTGGGTGCTGGTGCGTGACGCGGTGAAGCGCAAGCTGCCGGACGGTGTTCCGTTCCCCGCCGGCCTGAAGACCGCCGCCGCCGCCGCTGCTCCCGCCGAGGAAGCCCCGGCCGAAGAGAACAAGGAATAACGGCGATGAAGCTGGACGTTATCAACCTGGACAACGCCGCCGCCGGCAGCATCGAGCTGGCCGACGAGGTGTTCGGGGTCGAGGTCCGCGCCGACATCCTGGCCCGCATGGTGAATTACCAGCTGGCCAAGCGTCGCGCCGGTACCCACAAGACCAAGGGGATCTCCGAGATCTCCGGCACCACCAAGAAGCCCTACAGCCAGAAGGGCACCGGTCGTGCCCGTCAGGGTTCCACCCGCTCGCCGCAGTTCCGCGGCGGCGCCACCATCTTCGGCCCGGTCGTGCGCTCCCATGCCCATGACCTGCCCAAGAAGGTGCGTGCCCTGGCTCTGAAGTGCGCCCTGTCCGCCAAGGCCAAGGACGGCAAGCTGGTGGTGCTCGACACCGCCGCCGCCGCCTCGCCGAAGACCAAGGACATGGCCGCCCGCTTCGCTGCCCTGGGCTGGACCAACGCCCTGATCATCGGCGGCGCCGAGATCGAGCGGAACTTCCAGCTGGCCTCGCGCAACATTCCCCATGTGGACGTGCTGCCGAGCCAGGGTGCCAATGTGTATGACATCCTGCGCCGCGACACCCTGGTCCTGACCAAGGATGCCGTGCAGGCCCTGGAGGCCCGACTGAAATGAGCAAGGTCACCATCAGCAAGGAGCGGATGTACAACATCATCCTCTCTCCCGTGATCACCGAAAAGGCGACCATGGGGTCCGAGCACGGCCAGGTGACCTTCAAGGTCACCCTCGACGCCACCAAGCCCGAGATCAAGGCGGCGGTGGAAGGCCTGTTCAACGTGAAGGTCACCGCGGTGAACACCGTGGTCCAGAAGGGCAAGATCAAGCGCTTCCGGGGCCGCGTTGGTCAGCGCAGCGATTTCAAGAAGGCGATGGTCACCCTGGCCGACGGCCAGACCATCGACGTGACGACGGGAATCTGACGCGATGGCACTCAAGAACTATAAGCCGACCACCCCGGGCCAGCGTCAGCTGGTCCTGGTGGATCGCTCCGACCTCTGGAAGGGCAAGCCGGAGAAGTCGCTGACCGAGGGCCTGCGCCAGAAGGGCGGCCGCAACAACACCGGTCGGATCACCATGCGTTGGCGTGGCGGCGGGCATAAGCGCCGCTACCGCATGATCGACTTCGAGCGCACCAAGTGGGACATGACCGCCACGGTGGAGCGTCTGGAGTACGATCCCAACCGTACCGCCTTCATCGCCCTGGTGCGCTATGAGGACGGCCAGCTGGCCTACATCCTGGCGCCGCAGCGCCTGGCCGTGGGTGACCAGATCGTGGCCGGCGAGCGCGTGGACGTGAAGCCCGGCAACGCCATGCCGCTGAAGAACATCCCCGTGGGCACCATCCTGCACAATGTGGAGCTGAAGCAGGGCAAGGGCGGCCAGATCGCTCGCTCGGCCGGCACCTATGTGCAGCTGGTGGGCAAGGACCAGGGCTATGCCCAGCTCCGCCTGTCCTCGGGTGAGCTGCGCATGGTGCGCGGCGAGTGCATGGCCACCGTCGGTGCCGTGTCCAACCCGGACCAGCAGAACATCTCGCTCGGCAAGGCTGGCCGCAACCGCTGGCTGGGCAAGAAGCCCTCCGTCCGCGGCGTGGCCATGAACCCCATCGACCACCCCCATGGTGGTGGTGAGGGTCGTACCTCCGGTGGCTCCGTGGGGCAAGCCGACCAAGGGCCAGAAGACTCGGAACAACAAGAAGACGGATGGCCTGATCATGCGCCGTCGTCAGCAGACCAAGTAAGGAGGGACGAGGAAAATGGCTCGTTCCGTTTGGAAAGGCCCGTTCGTTGACGGCTACCTTCTGGCTAAGGCCGAGAAGGCTCGTTCGTCCGGCCGCAATGAAGTCATCAAGATCTGGAGCCGCCGCAGCACCATCCTGCCGCAGTTCGTGGGTCTGACCTTCGGCGTCTACAATGGCCAGAAGTTCATTCCGGTGCTGGTCACCGAGAACATGGTCGGTCACAAGTTCGGCGAGTTCTCGCCGTCCCGGACCTTCTATGGCCACGCCGTGGACAAGAAGGCGAAGAGGAAGTAAGGCCATGAGCAAGAAACCGGCACCCCGCGCCCTCGCGGACAACGAGGCCCGCGCGTTCCTGAGCAGCATCCGGATCAGCCCTCGCAAGCTGAACCTGGTGGCTGAGAGCATCCGTGGCCTGAAGGCTGATGCCGCCCTGGCGCAGCTGACCTTCTCGCCTCGCCGCTGCGCGAACGATGTGAAGAAGGTCCTGCAGTCGGCCATCGCCAATGCTGAGAACAATCATCAGCTGGACGTGGATCGCCTGTATGTGGCCGAAGCCTATGTGGGCAAGGCCCTGGTGATGAAGCGCTTCAGCGCCCGTGCCCGCGGTCGCGCCGCCCGCATCGAGAAGTTCTTCAGCAACCTGACCGTGGTGGTCCGCGAGCGTCCCGAGGAGAACGCGTAATGGGTCAGAAAGTTAATCCGATCGGCCTGCGCCTCGGTATCAACCGCACTTGGGACAGCCGTTGGTTCGCCGACGCCGACTATGCCAAGCTGCTGCACGAGGACCTGAAGCTGCGCGACTTCCTGCGCCGGAAGCTGGCTCAGGCCGGCGTCTCCCGCGTGGTGATCGAGCGTCCCGCCAAGAAGGCCCGCGTGACCATTCACACCGCCCGCCCGGGCGTGGTGATCGGCAAGAAGGGTGCGGACATCGAGGTCCTGCGCAAGGCCCTGTCGAAGATGACCGGTTCCGATGTGAACCTGAACATCGTCGAAATCCGCAAGCCCGAGCTGGATGCCCAGCTGGTGGCCGAGAACATTGCCCAGCAGCTGGAGCGCCGCGTGGCGTTCCGCCGCGCCATGAAGCGTGCCGTGCAGTCGGCCATGCGTCTGGGCGCCCAGGGCATTCGTATCAACTGCTCGGGCCGCCTGGGCGGCGCCGA
>CAYOKN010000262.1:3947-4506 GCA_964404545.1 uncultured Rhodospirillaceae bacterium
AAGACCACCTATGGCACCTGCGGTGTCAAGGTGTGGATCTTCAAGGGCGAGATCATGGCGCATGACCCGATGGCGCAGGACAAGCGCGCCTCGGAGCAGACCGCCGCTCCGGCCCGCTAAGCGAGAAGGACAAGGACAATGCTTAGCCCGAAACGCGTTAAGTTTCGCAAGCAGCATAAGGGCCGCATCCATGGCGACGCCAAGGGCGGTACCGAGCTCAATTTCGGTGCCTTCGGCCTGAAGGCCCTGGAGCCCGAGCGGATCACCGCCCGTCAGATCGAGGCCGCCCGTCGCGCCCTGACCCGTCACCTGAAGCGTCAGGGCCGGGTCTGGATCCGCGTGTTCCCGGACGTGCCGGTCTCCACCAAGCCTGCCGAAGTCCGCATGGGCTCCGGTAAGGGTTCGCCCGAATATTGGGTGGCCCGGGTCAAGCCCGGCCGCGTGATCTTCGAGGTGGACGGAGTGCCGGAGGATCTGGCCCGCCGCGGTTTTGAACTGGCTGCTGCCAAGCTGCCGATCAAGACCAAGTTCATCCAGCGTCTGGCCGGGGAGTCGTGAT
>CAYOKN010000263.1:0-4491 GCA_964404545.1 uncultured Rhodospirillaceae bacterium
AGCTGGCCGGTGCGGCCCATGCCGGTCTGCACCTCGTCGAACACCAGGAGCAGGCCGAACTCGTCGGCCACGGCGCGCAGGCCCTTCAGGTAATCCACGGTGCTGGCACGGATGCCGCCCTCGCCCTGGATCGGCTCCACCAGGATGGCGGCGGTCTCGGCAGTGATGGCGGCGCGCAGCTCGTTCAGATTGCCGAACGGCACATGGTCGAAGCCCTCGACCATGGGGTCGAAGCCCTTCAGGTGCTTTTCCTGGCCGCCGGCAGCGATGGTGGCCAGGGTGCGGCCATGGAAGGCGCCACCGCAGGCGATCACCCGGTATTTCTCGGGGTGGCCGGTCTCGTCATGGTACTTGCGCACCATCTTGATGGCGGCCTCGTTGGCCTCGGCGCCGGAATTGCAGAAGAACACGGTGTCGGCGAAGGACCGCTCCACCAGCTTGGCCGACACCCGGTCCTGGCCCGGGATGCGGTACCAGTTGGAGGTGTGCCACAGGGTGTTCGCCTGCTCGGTCAGGACCTTGACCAGCCGGGGATGGCAATGGCCCAGGGCGGTGACCGCCACGCCGGATCCGAAGTCCAGATATCGCCGCCCATCCTCGGCAGTGACATAGGCGCCTTCTCCTTTGACGAAGGCGATGTCGAGACGGGCATAGGTGGGCATGACGGTGGGAAACACTTCGCTCTCCCGAACGCGGAATCGGCGGGGTTCAAGAACCACGGCGCTCATGGAAAGCGGCAGAATATCCGCGCTCTTTCGATAAATGTCAATAAGCCGGCTCAGGCCTTCAACTTGTAGCCGAGACGGAACATGCGATAGGTCACCGCCAGCAGCACCAGATTGGCCCCGCCCACCACCGCCAGCCCCACCAGCGGATTGCCGTCGGCGGTGCCGATGAAGCCGTAGCGGAAGCCGTCGATCATATAGAAGAACGGGTTCAGGAGCGCCAACAGATGGAAGGGCTCGGGCAGCCGGTCAATGGAATAGAAGGTGCCCGACAGGAAGGACAGGGGCGTGACCACGAAATTGGTCACCGCCGCCATATGGTCGAACTTGTCGGCCCAGATGCCGCCGATCATGCCCAGCAAAGCCAGCATCAGCGAGGCCATGACGGCGTGATACAGGATGAAGCCCGGCGCCTTCAGCTGCAGCGGCACGAACAGGCTCATGGCCAGGGCCACCGCCACCCCCACCACGATGCCGCGCGACATGCCACCCAGGGCGAAGCCCAGGGTCTGCTCGGCGGGGCTTAAGGGCGGCATCAGCACATCCACGATATTGCCCTGCACCTTCGAGATGATCAGCGAGGACGAGGTGTTGGCGAAGGCGTTCTGCACCATGGCCATCATCACCAGACCCGGCGCCAGGAATTCCAGGAAGGGCAGCCCATGCACCTCGCGCCCCGCCCCGCCCAGGGCCATGGCGAACACCGCCAGGAACATCAGCGTGGTCACCACCGGCGCCCAGATGGTCTGGAAATGCACCTTCAGGAACCGGCGCACCTCGCGCCAATAGAGGGTCCAGAGGCCCAGCCAGTTGAAGCGCCCCATCACGCGGGGACCGGGAACGGAAGTCTGCCTATCCATGGATCTCTCTGGCTCTGCTACTCTTCGCGCATGAAGAAACTACCCAAGCGCATCACGGCGGCCTATCTGGACCGGGTCGCCCTGCATTACCTGGAACGCTTCTCCACCTCCAGCGAGAATTTGCGCAGGGTGCTGTTGCGCAGGGTGCAACGCTCGGCCGCCCATTGGGACGAAGACCCGGCCGAGGGCGCCCGCCTGGTGGAGGAGCTGCTGGCCCGCTATCTGCGCTCGGGGCTATTGGATGACAAGCTCTATGCCGAGGGCAAGGTGCGCAGCCTGCACCGCCGCGGCGGCTCGGCCCGCGCCATCCGCCAGGCCCTCGCCGCCAAGGGGGTGGAGGCCGAGCTGGTGGATACCAGCCTGGCCGCGCTGGCCGAGGACGCCCCCAGCGGCGAGCTGGACTACACCGCCGCCCTGAACTATGCCCGCCGCCGCCGCCTGGGCCCCTATCGCAGCCCCGACCGCCGCGCCGAAATGCGCGACAAGGACCTGGCCGCCCTGGGCCGCGCCGGCTTCGCCTATGCCATCGCCCGCCGGGTGGTGGACGGCGAGGAGGACTGAGGACAATTCATATCACGGCCCGATTTCCGGCGCGTCGCCCACCGGGAAGTCGGTCAGGGGCGCCTTCTGCTCGGCCGGCTTGGCGCGCTCGGGCCGGGCCGGGCGGGCCATGCGGTCGATATTCAGATGCAGCGGCGGGGCGCGGCCCTCCTTGTCCTCGCCGAAATAGATGGTCTGGTGCGGGAATGGAATCTCGATACCCAGTTCGTCGAACCGCTTCTTCATGCGGCGATTGAACTCGCGGCCCGCCCCCCACTGCTTGCCCGGCAGGGTCTTCAGGCGGGCGCGGATCACCACCGAGGAGGCGTCGAAGCGGTCCAGTCCCAGCACCTCAAGCGGCTCGATGATGTTGGGGCCGTGCACAGGGTCCTGGCGCAATTCCTCGGCGATCCCCTTCATCACGCCGATCACCTCGTCCACGTCCTCGCGGTAGGCCACGCCCACATCCAGCAGATAATGCGAGAAATCCTTGGTCATATTGACCACGGTGGTGACCGACGAGAACGGGATGGTGTGCACCTGGCCGGTCAGGTCGCGCAGCTTCAAAGTGCGTATGGTCATGGCTTCCACCACGCCGGCATGGGTGTCCACCTTGACGATGTCCCCCACCGAGATGGTGTCCTCGAACAGGATGAAGGCGCCGGTGATCACGTCCTGCACCAGCTTCTGCGAACCGAAGCCCACGGCCAGTCCCACCACGCCGGCACCGGCCAGCAGCGGAGCGATGTTGACGCCGATCTCGGACAGCACGATCAACGACACCATCACCACCAGGAAGATCATCAGCACATTGCGCAGGAGCGGCAGCAGGGTGCGGGCGCGGGCCGAGCGCTCGACCACATTGCCGTGCTCGTCGGTCTGCGACATATAGCGTTCGATGGCCGCCGAGGCGGCTTCCCAGATCACCACGGCAGCCACCAGCACGGCGCCGATGGCCACGGCGCTGCCCACCAGGTTGCGGCCCGAGGGGGTGGCCAGCCAGGCGAAGGTGTCCACGCCCCAGGCCTGCAGGATGCCCAGGAAGGCGAACAAGGTGACCGCCCCGCGCAGCACATTGGACAGCAGCGGCAGATAACGGTTGGCCCGGGTTTCCAGATTGGGATATTGCGCCCGCAGGTCCGCATTGATGGTGAAGGCCCGCACCATCAACCGGCCGATCAGCTGGTCCAGCAGCGTGGCCACGACCAGGATGGCCAGGGTGGCCAGCGAGGCAGTCAGCATGTACTGGAAGCCGCCCTTGACATTCAGCGCCCAGATCACGAACAGGGCCACCACATAGAGCGCCGCCAGCACATGCCAGACATCGGCAAATCGGTTGCGCAGGGTCGACAGGCGCGGCGCCAGCGGGCCGGCATTGCCGTGGTTGCGGATCCAGGCCGCCACCCCCTGGCGGTTCTGCAGGATCACGATCAGCACCATGGTGGCCACCACCAACCCCAGCAGCTTGGCGGCGAAGCCCGCGCCGGTGGCCGGCAGGCCCAGCAGGCGCAGCGCCTGGATGGCGAAATAGCCATAGACGGTGGTGTTCACCAGCCGGCGCAGCCAGATAAACAGGTAATGGGCGGTCTCGTCGCCCACCGGAATGGCCCTGACCCCGCCCGCCGTGGGCGCCAGGAAAGCGCGGCCCAGCACCACCGCCATGCCGGCGGCGACAAAGGCGGTGGTCAGGGTCAGCGCGGCCACGCGGGCATCGCCCTGCATGTCCAAAGCGGCCAGGGTGCCATAGGCGGCCAGGCCGGCCGCGGCCAGCGGCACGATTTCCAGCAGCCAGCGCAGCAGCGCCACCAGGCTGCGGGCCAGCAGGTTGGGATGGCCGTTCTGCATCAGCCGGCGGCGCGGCCCTGACACCAGCCAGATGGCCGCCAGATCGGCCACCACGGCGGCAGCCAGCACCAGCAGCAGCTCGGTGATCACCAGCACCCATCGGTTCCGGGTCTCGGGGTCCGCCATCTGCTTGTTCAGCCAGGCGGCGGCCTTGGGCGCATCGCCCAGGGCGGCGGCGGCCGAGGCCAGGTTGCCGGACAGCTGCTCCATGCGGTCGGACAGCAGCTCGACCAGGTCACCGCCCAGGCCGGGGTCCTCGGCCTGGGCCTTCTCGGCGGCCATCAGCGCCTTGAGCTGGGCCACCAGCGCGGCCCGCTCCTTTTCGTTCTCGAGGGTGGCCACCAGCCGCTCCAGTTCCTTGGCCGACGGCGCCGCCTCGGCGGCGGCCGGAGCCGGCGTCGCCTCCTGGGCAAGGGCGGGCGAGAGCGGACCGGCCAGCGGCAGGACCAGGAAAAGGGCGGGCAGCAGCGCGCGCAGCGCTTGAGAGAGAAGCATCTTCATGGCATTGGAAGGTTTAGCCA
>CAYOKN010000264.1:0-4487 GCA_964404545.1 uncultured Rhodospirillaceae bacterium
TCGCTGCTGGACTGGCGCAACAGCCCCAGCCGGGGCGCGGGCTCGTCGGCCGGGGCCGGGGGGGCTGCGGCCAGGGCGGTCTCGGACGCGGCCAGGCGGCGTCGGGCTTCCTCCAGATTGGCCTGCGCCACGCTGTTGTCCGGGTCCACCGTGGCCGCCTCTTCCAGCATCAGCGCCGCCTGTTCCGGCCGCCCGCGCAGCAGCAGCGAGAAGCCGGCATTGTTCAGGGTCTGGGCGTCGCGGGGCGCCTGGGCCAAGGCCCGGTCATACCAGCGATCGGCCAGGTCGAAGCGGCCCATGCGGTCATAGACGGCGGCCAGCGCATTCATGGCCGGCACATGGCCAGGATCGGCGGCCAGGGCGGCGCGGAAGGACTCGATGGCCGGCGCCAGCCGCCCGGCGGCCAGATGGTCCTTGCCGGCCTCGTAGGGGGGCGCCTGGGCATCCAGGCGGGTGCCGTTCAGGCTGACCAGCGGCCGCAGGTCCGGCAGGCCATCGGCGCAGCCGGCCAGCAGGGCAGGGGTGAGGAGGAGCAGCAGCTTGCGTTTCATGGCGTCAGTTCCCTGCATTTGCAGTGACGCCCCGCAGGGCTTCCACCACGCTCAGCACGGCGGGCGAGGCGATCACCAGCATCAGCGCCGGCATGATGAACAGGATCAGCGGGATGGTCAGCTTGACGCCCAACTGCTGGGCCTTTTCCTCGGCCTTCATCATGCGCTTGGCGCGCATGTCGTCCGACAGGGCCCGCAAGGTGTCGGAGATGGAGGCCCCCAGCTTTTCCGATTGCACCAGCAGGGTGGCCAGGGACCGCACCTCCTCGATACCGATGCGCGCGGCGAAATGCTTCAAGGCCTCCTCGCGGCCCTTGCCGGCGCGCAGTTCCAGAGCCATCAGCCGGAAATGCTCGCCCAGCAAGGGGTGGGCGTTGCCGATTTCCTGGCCGACCCGGCCGATGGCGGCGTCCAGCCCCAGGCCTGCCTCGACGCAGACCAGCAGCAGGTCCAGGGCGTCGGGAAAGCCGTAGCGGCAGGCGGTCTGGCGCTCGGACACCCGCTGGCTGACCACCATGGCGGGCAGGAAATAGCCCAGGGCGGCTGCCGCGAACACGCCGGCCATGAAAGCCTGGGGCGAGATCGACGGGGCCAGCAGCAGCTGTCCGGCCCAGAACAGCGGCGGCAGCAGGCCGGCCAGCACCACGCGCAGGGCATAATATTGGGCCACCGCCTTGGGATGGTGGAAGCCAGCCTGGACCAGGCGGCTGCGCAGGTTCGAGGTTTCTTCCTCGTCCTGCGGCGTCACCTTGTCCTCGAGCGGGCGCAGCAGGCGGGCCAGCTTGCCGTGCTGGTCGAAGCGCAGGCTGCTGCGCTGCTCGCCGCCGCCGCCGCCGCCCGCCAGCCGGGCCTTGACGCTGGAGGAGGGCATCAGGGCGGCAAGGCCCAGCACGCCCAGCACCACGGTAAGGAACAGTGTCCCGAAGAGCAGGATCTGTTCGCTGGACAGGTTGGTCACGACATCCATGGCGGCGATCCTCTCGTCAGAAGCGGAAATTGACCATTCGGTGCATGGTGAAGGCGCCGGCCACCACGCCCGCCAGGCCGATGGACATCAGCGTGATGAAGCCGGAATGCTTCATCGCGTCGGGGTAGTAGGTGGGGTTCATCATGTGAATGATGCCGGCCAACACGAAAGGCAGCAGGGACAGGATCACCGCCGACAGCCGTCCCTCGGCGGACAGCGCCTTGATGCGCTGGTTCATCTTCACCCGCTCGCGCAGCACCCGGGACAGGCCGGCCAGAACCTCGGCCAGGTTGCCGCCGGTGCCGTACTGGATGCGTACCGCCACCACCAGGTAATGCAGCTCGGGCACCGGGTTGCGCTTGGCCATGTTCTCCAGCGCCTCGCGCAGGTCCAGGCCATAGGTCATCTCGTCGAACACCATGCCGAACTCGGACCCCAGCGGGTCTTCCATCTCTTGCGCCACCAGGGCGATGGCGCCGCTGACCGGATGGCCCGCCTTCAACGAGCGGACGATCATGTCCACCGCCTCGGGCAGCTGATGCACCAGGGCGGCGGTGCGCTTCTTGGCCTTGCGCCGCAGCACCAGCACGGGCAGGGCGATGCTGATCAGCGGCGCCATCAGCAGCGCCTTCCACGGCGCCATGAACAGCACCACCGACAGGATCAGCGTCACCAGCACGGTGGCCCCCCCCAGGAAGGCGGCGAAGCGCAGGGTGGGGACGGTGCCGCCGGCGGCCTGGATCAGGCGGTCCAGCGCCGCCATGGGCGCCAGCTCCATCAACTGGGCCTCGGTGGCGTTGGGCTCGTCGCGGCGGCGCTTCAGGGCGGACAGCACCTCCTTGCTGCCCTTGCCCTCGGCCAGCAGGCGCATGCGCCGGTTGGCCGCGCCCTTGCCCGCCTGCATGTCGGTAAGCAGGGTGGTGAAGCCGCTGACCAGCAGCAGGGCCGCCAGGAAGACGGCCACATAGACCAGGGTGATCATGGCGCGGTCTCCTTACGACAGCGGCTTGTCGGCAGCGAAGATGTCCGGCGGCAGCTGGACGCCCTTGGATTCCAGGTCCTGGTAGAATTTTGGCCGGATGCCGGTGGCCCAGTAGTTGCCGTGGATCTTGCCCTTGGTGTCGGTGGTGCGGCGCTGGAAGCGGAAGATTTCGTTCATGGTGATGATGTCGCCTTCCATGCCGGTGACCTCGGAGATGGAGGTCAGGCGGCGGCCGCCGTCGGACATACGCTCCAGCTGGATCACCACATTGACCGCCGAGGCGATCTGCGAGCGGATGGACCGCTGGCTCATGTCGATGCCGGCCATGCCGATCATCATTTCCAGGCGCGACAGGGCGTCGCGGCAGTTGTTGGCGTGGATGGTGGACATGGAGCCGTCATGGCCGGTGTTCATGGCCTGCAGCATGTCGAAGGCCTCGCCGGTGCGGCATTCGCCCAGGATGATCCGGTCGGGGCGCATGCGCAGCGAGTTCTTGACCAGTTCGCGCTGGGTAATCTCGCCCTTGCCCTCCAGATTGGCGGGACGGGTTTCCATGCGCGCCACATGGGGCTGCTGCAACTGCAGTTCGGCCGCGTCCTCGATGGTGACGATGCGCTCGTCATGGGGGATGGCGCGGCTCATGGCGTTCAGCATGGTGGTCTTGCCCGAGCCGGTGCCGCCCGAGATGATGATGTTCAGGCGCGCCTTCACCACCGCCTTCAGCACCGCGGCCATCTCGGGCGTCAGGGCGCCGAACTCGATCAGCTTTTCCAGCGAATAGGGCGTTTTCGAGAATTTGCGGATGGACAGCAGCGGCCCGTCCACGCCGATGGGCGGAATGGCGGCATTGACGCGGCTGCCATCGGCCAGGCGGGCGTCCACCAGCGGCTGGCTTTCGTCCACCCGGCGGCCCACCGCCGAGACGATCTTGTTGATGATGCGCAGAAGGTGCTTGTCATCCTTGAAGCGCACGCTGGTCTGCTCCAGCTTGCCGCGCCGCTCCACATAGACCTGCTTGTAGGTGTTCACCAGAATGTCCGAAACCGTCGGGTCCTTCAGCAGGGGCTCCAGCGGCCCCAGGCCCAGAAGCTCGTCCAGGATGTCGGCCACCAGCTGGGTCTTTTCCTTCATGCTGATGGGCACCTGCTCGCGGGCCAGCAGGTCGCGCACCATCTCGCCCACCTCGCGGCGGAACTCCTCGGGCGACATCTTCTCGATGGCCGACAGGTTCATCACCTCGAGCAACTGCTCGTGCATCTTCATCTTCAGCGCCAGCTGTCGGTTGGCCTCTTCGGCTTCCGGCGAGGGCTCGGCGGGCTCGACGGGCTCGGCACTGGGGGCGGTGACCGGCTTTGCGCCCTCGTCCGGCTGCGGCGCGGCGGGCTGCGGGGGAGTGGTGAAGCTGCTGAAGCGACGAAGCATGGCAAAGCCTCCGGTGGTCTGGAGCAAGAAGGGAGCGTCAGGATTTGACGGGCGCCTGGACCCGCAGCAGGGCCGCCAGCTGGCGGGCCAGCTTGGTGGCGCCCAGGTCGTCCAGGGTCTTGGCGCCGTTCACGGCATCGGCCAGCCGTTCGTCCTCGGGTACCACCCAGCGGATGGGACGGCCCAAGGCGCGTTCGAGGTCGCGGGACGGGGCCTGGCCGCCGAACAGGCCGCGCGGCTGCCGGTTGCACACCACCTCCACCGGCACGGCTTCCAGCCCTTCCTCGAGCAAGGTGTCCAACTGGCGGCGGGCATGGCGGACCGACGCCACGGTGGGCTGCATGACCAAAAGGATGCGGTCCGACTGGCCCAGCAGGGCGCGGGTCCAGATGGTCCAACTGGGCGGCAGGTCCAGGATCACTTGTTCATATTCGCTGCGGGCGATCTGCAGCAGGCGCAGGGCGAATTCGGGGGCGACCACCTCCAACGGCTGGATCAACTGCGGCGCCGCCAGCACGTCCACCCCCAGGGGATGGCGGGCCATGCAGCCGCGCACCATGTTGGC
>CAYOKN010000265.1:0-4467 GCA_964404545.1 uncultured Rhodospirillaceae bacterium
GGCCGGGCGGCAACCCAGGGCAGGCGGGCGGCCAGGGCCCAGACCAGGGCGGCGGCGGCACCGGTCATGGCATAGGCGGGAATGGCGTAATGGGCCGAGGGATGCTTGGCCACCAGGGCGATCACCGCCAGCTGACCCAGCACGATGCCCAGCAGGGCCGGCGCCATGGGACTTGGCCCCACCACGCCCCGGCGCACGGCCCGGCCATGGACCAGCAGCACCGCCACCGAGGCAACCAGGGTCACCAGATAGAAGATCTTGCTGGTGTTCAGGCGCAGAAAGGCCTTGGGCCAGGCAGCCAGGTCCACGAAGCCGGCCTGGCCGGTGCCATAGGCGCCGCTATGGGTGGCCAAGCGCGTCACCCACTGCAGGAAGATGTCAGTGGCGCCCCAGGCCGGCAGGGTGAACAGGGCGAAGCCCAGGGCGCAGAACAGGCCATAGGCCAGCCAGCGCCGGATGTTCCAGCCCAGCAGCGGCAGGGCCACCAGCACCATGGGGGCAAAGGGGATCTTCACCGCCGTGCCGAAGCCCACGGCCAGGCCCAAGGCGGCCATATGGCGAGTGGGGGCAGAGTCCAGGCCGCGCCGAGCCGCCAGCAGCAGCGCCGCCGCCAGCAGGGCGCAGGCGGCGACCAACAGCGGCTCGGGCCGCACCATGGTGGAATGGCGCAGGATGATGATGGTCAGCAAGGGCGAGCTTTGCGCCAGCAGGGCCGGGCCCAAGGCACCGCGAGAACCGTCGCCGATGCTGCCCAGCGCCACCCGGCCCAGCAGCAGCACCGAGGCCGCCACCGAGGCCAGCACCCATGTGTTCACATACAGCGACCAGCCTTCCATGTCGGCCGTCACGCTGCGGGCGATCTCGTCGGCCGAGGCCAAAGGATGGGCGACCTTCAGCGCGATCAGGCCCAGCACCTGCAGGGGCGTGCCCGGATGGTCCACATGGCCGGGCGCGATGCCCAGTAGCAGGTTCAGGGAATTCAGCAGATAGGTATGGGTGGGATCCACATTGAACCACAGCCAATAGGGGCCGTAGACATCGCGCAGCCACAGCCCCGCCGCCATATAGGCGGCCGGGATCAGCAGCAGGGCCAGCCAGGTGCGGGGGCCCGCCCTCACCGGGCCGGCTCCGCCAGCCGGCGGCGCACCAGCGCGGCAGCCTCGGCCAGGTCGTCCACCACATGGTCGGCCGAGCCCGCCTTGCCCTCGGCTTCGAGGGTGCGGCCATAGCCGGTGCGCACCAGGATGGACAAAGCCCCCACTGCCTTGCCCATCTCCACATCCACCAGCTTGTCGCCGATCATCACGCTTTGCGCCGGATCGAAGCCGTGCTCGGCCTGCGCCTGCTGCACCATGCCGGGCAGGGGCTTGCGGCAGGCGCAGTCATCATCGGGGCCATGCGGGCACAGATAGATGCCGTCCACTGCCACCCCTTCAGCGGCCAGCAGCTGCACCAGCCGGGCATGGATCTGGTCCAGCCGGTCCAGGTCGAAATAGCCCCGGGCGATGCCCGACTGGTTGGTCAGCACGGCAATGCCGAACCCCATTTCCCGGAAGGCCCGCAGGCCCTCGGCGGCGCCGGGCAGCAGCTCCAGCTGGTCGGGGTCCGACAGATAATGCTTTTCCACATTCAGCGTGCCGTCCCGGTCGACCAGGACGAAGCGGCGGGAGCCCATGAAGCGTTCTTCTTACCGGCGGATCAAACGTGCGGCGAAGAATGCATCCATGCCGCCCTGCTGCGCAAGATGGCAGGGCAGGGTGCGCAGGGTGCCGTCGGGCCGCAGCAATTCGGCCAGGCCGCCCACCTCTTCGGGCCGGATGGGGTCCAGCACCGCCGGGGCACCCCGGTCCAGCAGGGCGGCAATGCGCTGCTCGCCCTCCTCGGCCTGCAGCGAACAGACGCAATAGACCAGCCGGCCGCCGGGTTTCAGCATCTGCAGGGCGGCGTCCAACAGGGCATCCTGGGTGGCGGCCAGCTTGGCCACGTCGTCGGGCCGCTTCAACCAGGCGGCATCGGGATGGCGGCGCAGGGTTCCGGTGGCGGAACAGGGGGCATCGAGCAGAATGGCGTCGAAGGCTTCCGTGGGCCGCCAGCTGGCAGCATCGGCCACGATGACCTCGGCCTGCAGGCCGAGGCGTTCCAGATTGCTGCGTAGGCGGCGGGTGCGGGGCTCGGAGCGGTCGAGCGCGGTGACCTGGGCGCCGGCGGCGGCCAGCTGGGCGGTCTTGCCACCCGGGGCGGCGCACAGATCGGCCACCCGCAAGCCGGCTACCTCGCCGAGCAGGCGGGCCGGCAGGGCGGCGGCGAAATCCTGCACCCACCAGGCGCCCTGGTCATGGCCCGGCAAAGCGGAAACCTGCACACCAGCGGCCCGGCGCAGGGTGCCGGTGGGCAGCAGCGTGGCCTCCAGCGGTTCGACCCAGGCGGCCGGGTCGGCCTTGGCGGTGATGTCCAGCGGCGGCTCGGCCAGGCGGGCCAGGGCCACGGCCCGCGCGGTCTCCTCGCCATAGGCCCGCACCCAGCTGTACCACAGCCAGTCGGGGGTGTTGGCGCGGGCCTCGTCCTGGGCCTCGGCCATCTCGCGGCCTTCGCGGGTCAGGCGGCGCAGCACCGCGTTCACCAGCTTGGCATAGCCCTCCAAGCCGGCGGCACGCACAACCTCCACCGAGGTGGAGACGGCGGCATGGTCGGCCACATCCATGAACAGGATCTGAGCAGCACCCAGGCGCAACCCGTCCTGCACCGGCGCGGCCTTGGCCGGCAGCGGGCTGCTGAGGCACTGGCCCAGCAAGGCATCGATCTGTCCCAGCCGACGCAGGGTCATGGCCGCCAACCGGCGGGCAAAGGCGCGGTCGCGGTCCTCGGCCAGCTTGCGGCCGGCGTCTTCCATGGCTTCATCAAGCGAGCGGCGGCGCCGAAGCACCGCCGCGAGCATGTCCAGGGCGGCCCGGCGAGCCGGATCGGCGGCGGTCAACCCCAGGGCCCCGCGGCGGGGGCGGGGGGCTGGCCGGCCATCACCCGCAGGCGGGCGATACGATTGTCCATGGAGGGATGGGTCGAGAACAAGTTGTCGAAGCTCCGGCCGTGCAGGGGATTGACGATGAACAGATGGGCGGTGGCGGGATTGCGCTCGGCCCGGGCATTGGGCACCTGGTGGGCGATTGCCTCCAGCTTGCCCAGGGCCGAGGCCAGCCACAGGGGCTGGCCGCAGATACGCGCCCCTTCCTCGTCGGCACCATATTCGCGCGACCGGGAAATGGCCATCTGAACCAGCATGGCGGCGATGGGCGCCAGGATCATGGCCAGGATCACGCCCACGAAGCCCAGGGGGTTGGAATTGCCCTCTTCGTCCGAGGAGCTGCCGCCGAACAGGAAGGCGAAATTGGCGAGCATGCCGATGGCGCCGGCGATGCTGGCGGCGATGGTCATGATCAGGGTGTCGCGGTTCTTCACATGGGCCAGCTCATGGGCCATGACGCCGGCCACTTCCTCGTCCGAAAGGTTCTGCAACAGCCCGGTGGTGGCCGCCACCGCCGCATGCTCGGGATCGCGGCCGGTGGCAAAAGCGTTGGGCTGCGGACTGTCGATGATATAGACCTTGGGCATGGGCAGGCCGGCACGATAGGCCAGCTGCTCGACGATGCCGTAATAGCCGGGAGCGCTGTTCCGATCCACCTCCTGGGCGCCGTACATGGACAGCACCATCTTGTCGGAGTTCCAGTAGCTGAAGGCGTTCATGCCGAGCGCCAGCAGGAACGCGATCATCATGCCGCCAGTGCCGCCGATCATGAAGCCGATGGCGAGGAACAGGCCGGTCATGGCGGCCAGGAGCAAGGCAGTGCGTGCGAATGACATGGTCGGTCCGAACAGTTGATGAACCCGCGCACACTGAATAAGTATGGATACCCCGACTCCGCAAGGGCAAAGCCGATGACCGAGAAGACCGAGACCCCGAAACCCGCCGAAAAGCCCGCCGAGGCCCCCAAGGCGGAGAAGCCCACGGAAGTGGGCGGCCCCAAGGGCCCCGAGCCGACCCGCTATCAGGACTGGGAACGGGGCGGCCGCTGCGTGGATTTCTGATCAGCCGCCCCAGCGGCCCTTCAGTGCCAGGAACAAGGCGTCGGCGATTCGGTCATTGCCGGCCTCGTTCACATGAATCATGTCGCCAAACAGGGTCTCCGGGACATCCCCCAGGACACCGCGGAAGTCGGTGACGGGCAAGCTGTCCCGGGGCGTGGTCTGGGCGTAGGCCGCCTCAGCCACCACGTCGAACGGGCCGAACAGCACGCGGCTATTGGCCAGCAACCGCTGCTCCACCGGGGTCAGCCGCTGCTTGTGGAACAGCCAGGGCTGCAGCACCAGGTCGCAGACCAGCCCCTGGTCCCGGCAATATCCGGCCGCCTCGTCCAGGGCCGGGCGCACCGCCGCACCGAAGGCCTCGGGCACCCGGGCGGCCAGGGCGGCGGC
>CAYOKN010000266.1:0-4453 GCA_964404545.1 uncultured Rhodospirillaceae bacterium
TGGTCCAGAAAGGTGGCCGAACCCAGCCAGCCGTCATTGCCGCCCACCAGGCAGAACCAGTTGGCGTCCAGGTCGCCCAGGTCCGACAAATGCCGGGCATTGGCGCCGAAGCGGGCGGCATGCACGTCCGAGGAAAAGCCGTGGGCGCTTTTCATCACCGTCTCGTTGCTGCCCGACACCGGGTCGTCGGCAAATTTGTAGCGATGGCCGATCAGCGGCGCCGGGGCCAGGAAATGGGACAGCCGCAGACGGTGCAGGCTGCCCCAGTCGGCGTGTCGGCCAAAGGACTGGGCGGCCTTGGGCAGGGCCATGGCCAAGGCCTGGGCCAACCGATCGGGTGTCTCCTCGGCGAAGTCCTCGAGCAGCAGCTCCCAGGGCTCCCAGGCGGCCATATAGACCGACACCGTCTCGTCGCCATGCAGCTCGCGGGCGAAATGGGTGATCAACAGCTCGAAGGCCAGCGCCCCCGCCGAATCGGCATGGTAATGGCCGTCCCACGCGCGCACCCGGTGCAGCAGGCGGGCCCCGCCCTCGATGCCGCGATCGTCGATGAAGGCCAGCACCAGGTCGCGCAACCGCAGGGCCGAGGCCTGGAACACGTCCTGCTGCACCGCCTTCAGATGCTCCAGGGTGACCTGCTCGGGCGTGCCCAGCAATTGGCGCAGCCGGTCCACCCGGTCGTCGGGCGAAAAGAAATAGGACAGCGGCACCGGCGGCGGCTGCTCGGGCCGATTGTTGGCCGAGGCCACGAAGCCCCGGGGCGGATCGAAAACGGCCGGCAGGTCGGCCGAATTGGCCATGGTCTGCCAATGGCTGCGGGCCTCGCGGCCCAGCACCATGTCGGCGGGGGCGCCATGGGGCCGGGATGGCAGGCGGGCGGCCATGGCCTGGCCCACCCGCCCTTCGGCGTCGGCATAGACCATGTTCTGCGCAGGCACCGCAAAGCCCTCGAGCGCGCCCCGGAATTCCTGCCAGTCCCGCGCCCGGTTCAGCCGCAACAGGGCCGACAGCTCGTCCGAAGCCGCATGCCCCACCCAATGCAGGGCGATGCGCCGGCCCGGCGGCGCCCGCAGCACCGGGCTGTCGCTGATCACCGGCCCCCATTCCGTGTCATGCACCACCAGCCGCTGGCGGCCCCACCAGCGCACCGGCACCTCCTCGATCCGGTCCCGGATCTCGGAGGCGGGCAGGTCGGTCACGTCGAACAGTTCGCTGGACGCCGCATGCAGCGAGGTGCCGCCCCAGGCAATCCACGGATTGCGGCCCAGCGCCACCACCGGAATGCCGGGCACCATCAGCCCCACCACATGGTAGCTGGGCGAGCGGTAGCCGGCCAGCAGCCACAGATTGGGCAGCACATAGGACAAGTGCGGATCGCTGGCGATCAACGCCGAGCCGCCCGAGCGGGCGGCCGCCACCGCCAGGCTGTTGCTGCCATGCCGGCCAAATTCCTCCAGCGGCCAGCGCGGGTCCGACAGGTCGGGCAGGCCCGACCCGGCAAAGGCCGGCAGCGGGGCCGAAACATCCCCCATCATCCGTTGCCACAGCCGCAGCCAGTCGGCGCGGTGGCGGTGGCGCAGCAGGGTGATCCAGACCTTCCAGGTGAAGTCGGTGGCGGCCAGCCGGCCCACCGCCAAAAGATCCTGCAGGGTCCAGGGCCGGGGCCGAACGCGGAACACGCGGAATTCCTCGGGCAGCGGGGCATGGGCCGCCATGTGGTTGACCCCGTCCAGAAAGCCTTCCAGCCAGGTGCGGGTGTGGTCGGGCAGCATGGCCTCCATGGCAGGCACCGCCCGGGTCACATCCAGGGCGCGCAGCACATGGTCGATGTCCAGCGCCGCCGGGCCCAGCACCTCGGACAGCCGACCGGTGGCGGCCCGGCGCATGACCTCCATCTGCGCCAGCCGCAGATGGGCATGCACCACCCCCAGGGCCACGGCGGCGTCGCGGTCGTGCTCGGCCTCGATGAAGGGGATGTGATGGCGGTTCCAATGGATGCGCACGGTGCGGCGCACCGGCACGCCTCGCGCCGGAAGCTGGCGCAAACGCTCGGCCAGGTCCAAGGGCCGGCGCGGGCGCCGCACCCTGGCGGCGGCCAGCGAAGCCCCAAGCAGGCCGAATCCGGTCAGGGTGCGCAGGATGGGCATGGCTCCGCGTCATCATGGGCAAGTACCCAGGGAAACCATGGTGACCGCGAATGGTTCCTGCAGGGCCACCGCCGCCGGGATCTGAAACGGAAACGGGACGGCTACCCCCCCGGATCGCCGTCCCGCCCCATCACCCCCTTAGGCGCCCTTGCGGGCGCCTCCCCGATCCCTTTACCCCGCCCCCCAAAAATCCCCCGGGGCGGGTTCCGCGCTTGGAAAGAAACGGCGGCCCCGGTCAGGGCCGCCGCAAGGTCAAGAGCGGAAGACTGAGGTCCCACCAGGGACCGCAGACGTTCCTCTTTGGTATAGCCCACCAGTTTGTCTGCAATTTGTCCGGCACCAACCAGCGTTCAGGCGCGCTTGGCCGGCTTGAACATGCCCGCGTTGGGATAGGGCGTGAAATCCTTGATGTTCTTGGACGGCTTGCCGAACAGCCAGCCCTGCACATATTCGCAGCCGCAATCGCGCACGAAATGCAAGGTGGGCTCGTCGTCGATCATCTCGGCGATGGTTTCCACCCGCATGCGGCGGCACAGTTCGGTCAGGGCGGACATGAAGGCGCGGCCCTTGGGGGCCTTCATGGAGTTCTTGACGGCGCTGCCGTCCAGCTTGACCACGTCCACCTCCAGTGCCGACAGATACTGGAAGCTGGCGGCGCCGGCGCCGAAGTCATCCAGGCAGACGTGATAGCCCCATTTGCGCAGCCCCTGGATGAAGTTGTTGGCTTCCTCGAGGTCGCTCATGCGGCTGGATTCGGTGATCTCGAACATCAGCTTGCCCTGGGTCCAGAGATTTTCCTTCAGCAGGGCATAAAGGCCATCCAGATAGCTTTTCTGGCTGATGGAGTGGCCCGACACATTGACCGCAATCTTGTAGCGGTCGGTATTGCGCGGGAACTGGCCCAGCCATTCCACGACCTTTTCCACCATAGCCAGGTCGAAGTCGTGAATCAGGCCGGTTTCCTCGGCGAAATTGATGGTCTTGAAGGGGCTTTCGCCGGGCTTGGCGTCAAAGCGGCACAGCGCCTCGTAGTGATGCACCTCGCCGGTATGGGCCTGGATGATGGGCTGCAGCGCCACATAGAACTCGCCCGAGGCCACCACCGCCTTGAAATTATTGACCTCGGTGACTGCCTCGCCCACCAGGGTGTTCATGTTGGCGGCCAGCGCCTTGATGGAAAAGCCCTGACCCTCGGCATTGCGGAAGCGGTTCAGGGTGACCAGCAGCCCCTTGGCCAGATCCTCCTCGCTCACCGAGGGGCCGTCGCCGGGCACGTCGATGCTGGCAGTCTCGGCCTTGACGCCTTCGCCGGTGGGGTCCAGCTTGCGGGTCAGGTCCTCGAGCTGGCCCATGATGTCGTCCACATTCGCCGCCTCGGAATGGACGAAGCCGAACCGGCCGTCGCCCACCTTGGTCACCGAATCGCCGCCGATGGAATTGGCCATCAGGCAGGCGCCCATGGACTGGGTCAGCTTTTCCTTCTGTTCGTCGGTCAGCCGGCGTTCCAGCTGGTCCATGCCGGGAATGCTGACCAGCGTGACCTTGGCGGTCTCGCCCGCTTCCTCCAGACTTTTCAGGCGGTTGGCCACAAGCTCGCTGAAGCCTTGGCTGTCATGCATGCCGGCTTCGCCCTTGGGCACGGTGCGGGCATGGGCCTTGGCCTCGGCGGTGGCCTTGCGCATGCCGATGAAGACATTGCCATTGACCGAATCCAGGCAGTAGCCCGCAACCGACACCGGGAACATGCCCAGCGGCGACGACACCCGGATCAGTTCTTCGGCGATGCGGCCCTGGTCGCGGGCGCGCTTCAGCATCTCGGACAGCAGCGGCCCGTCAGCCGGCGCCACCAGGTCGCGTGCATGCACCCCCAGCAAGGCCTTGGCGCTGCGCCCCAGGAAAGGTTCACAAGCCCCCGTGGCGAACCGGACGG
Organism: uncultured Rhodospirillaceae bacterium; assembly: GCA_964404545.1. Taxonomy (GTDB): domain Bacteria; phylum Pseudomonadota; class Alphaproteobacteria; order Rhodospirillales; family Magnetospirillaceae; genus CAYOKN01. The sequence goes on from CAYOKN010000266.1 coordinate 4,078, forward strand.
TCAAGTCCGGCCCGATTTCCATCAACACATCGGCCCAGCAGAATGACAGGGACACATAGCGGTCCCGCTCTGCCTTGAGGGCCCGAAGGCGATCGTCGGCAATATCCATGAAAACTCCGCATGCAGGAGTCCCACCCCTGGCCTATCCCCCTAGACCAGTCACCTTCCCGTTGCGAAGTAACATGCCCTAACTTTTAGCGCGTTGCCAGTCACCCCAAGGAGTGGGGCATTGCAAAAGCACCTGGCTTCCCGCAACCTTGTTGCGTCAGCCCTGCCCTGACAGGAAGGAGAGTCCCATGTCCCTGACGGTCACCGAGGAAACCCGCGGCCTTCTGCTGGCCTCGCTGATGGTGGCGCCCTGGACCTTCTTCGTCGC
>CAYOKN010000267.1:0-4420 GCA_964404545.1 uncultured Rhodospirillaceae bacterium
AACAAGCAGGCCCGCATCGCCTCCATCGAAAGCTGGAACGTGAAGGGCCCGGTGCTGGCCGCCGCCGCCGGCCAATCGGTGGGCATCACCCTGGACGAGCCCATCTTCGTCGAGCGCGGCGAGATCATCTCGGCCCCCGGTACTCCCCCGGTGGAGACCACCGTGTTCCGCGCCCGGGTGTTCTGGCTGGGCAAGGCGCCCATGGCCGAGGGCGGCCAGTACAAGCTGAAGCTGGGCACCGCCGAGCAGTTCGTGCGCGTGGACAAGGTGGAGCGGGTCATCGACGTGGAGGACCTGTCCCACAACACCGCCCGTCAGGTGGAGCGCAATGCGGTGGCCGAGGTGGTGCTGTCGGCCAAGAAGCCCATCGCCCTGGACGAATTCAACCGCAATGCCCGCACCGGCCGCTTCGTGCTGGTGGACGGCTATGACATCGTGGGCGGCGGCATCGTCTCCATGGATGGCTTCCCCGACCAGCGCCAGGCCCTGCGCGGGGTGAAGTCCACCGACATCACCGCCGTGGCCCACCGCGTCACCGCCAATGACCGCGCCCGGATCAACGGCCATCGCGGCGGCGTGCTGTGGCTGACCGGCCTGTCCGGCTCGGGCAAGTCCTCGGTGGCCATGGAGCTGGAGCGCCAGCTGGTGCGCGAAGGCTGGCAGGTGTTCGTGCTGGACGGCGACAATGTGCGCCATGGCCTGTGCTCGGACCTGGGCTTCAGCCCCGAGGACCGCTCCGAGAACATCCGCCGGGTGGGCGAGGCCGCCAAGCTGTTCGCCGAGGCCGGCGTGCTGGTGATCACCGCCTTCATCTCGCCCTATCGGGCCGACCGCGACCGCGTGCGGGCCGCCGTGGGCGAGGCCTTCCACGAGGTCTATGTGAAGGCCGACCAGTCGGTGTGCGAGGCTCGCGACCCCAAGGGGCTGTACGCCAAGGCCCGTGCCGGCGCCATCCCCAACTTCACCGGCATCCAGGCCCCCTACGAGGCCCCGGATTCGCCCGAGTTGGTGCTGGAGAATGACAGCCGCAGCCTGGACGAGAACGTGGCCCTGTTGAAGGCCCATGTGCTGGACCACTTCACCGTGGTGACCGAGATCGCCCGCCGGGCGTAAGGGGGGCCAGGCTTCACCAGCGTCGTGCGTGCTTCGAGACGCGGGCTAAACCCCGCTCCGCAGAGGAGCCCTGAAGGGGCGTCTCGAAGGCCGCACGACCTTGTGATCAACCGTAAAAGGTCTCCAAGACAGGCTGAAGGTGAGGAGGAACGCCGCCGCCTCACTCCACCCGGTCCAGCTCCACCCGGGTGGCGCAGGCGGTGGTGCCGGCTTCCTCCACCAGGAAGCCGCCCTTGGCCCGGGTGGGCGTGACGGTCATGTCCAGGGTCAGGAAATAGGGCCCCACTTGGCCGAAGCTGCCGGGGTCGCGGCCCGCGCGGGCCTTGGCGATGCGGCCCCGGGCATCCATGTCGCCATGGATGGAATAGTCCACGCCGCCGCGCACCAGGCTGCCCGACACGCTGCCGTCCAGCGCCGTGGCCAGGTCCAGGCTCCAATCCCGGCCGCAGGAATCGGCGCCGTCTCCCTGCCACAGCCCGGGGGCCAGGGCCAACTGTCCGTCCCCGCCCGCCCCATGGTCGGTGTGGCCCGCACAGGCGGCCAGCATCCCGGCCACAAGCACCATGCTCAGTTTCTTGGTCATGCCATCTCTCCGCTGTCCAGCATCCCGAATGGCAGCAGACTTGGGATTGGGCAGGGCAGGGGGGAATAAGCCCCAAGGCGGGCCGAACCGGAACAAAGGCATGAGCCATCTGTTGATACGCCCTTGATCCCGGCGCGGGCCTCCCCACACAAGAGCCATGACCGACGATCCCGTGGCCGCCTATGCGCGGCTGAGACGACTGGAAACCGTGGCCTGGTGGTTGGACAACCGCTGGGCCATCCCTGGCACCAAATGGCGCATCGGGCTGGACGGCGTGGCCTCATTGCTGCCCGTGGCCGGCGATACGCTGACCGCGCTGGTGTCCGTCTGGCTGGTGGCCGAGGCCCACCAGGCGGGCGCGCCCAAGCGGCTGATCGGCAAGATGCTGGGCAATGTGGCATTGGACTGGGCGGTGGGCTCGATCCCCGTGATCGGCACCATCTTCGACGTGGCCTTCAAGGCCAATGCCCGCAACATGGACCTCTTGAAGCGCCATATCGAAGAGCGGATCACCGGCCCCTGATCGTGGCCTCTATCTGGGGGCCTCCAGCACGGCCGCGCAGGCCTGGGGCAGGGCCGGCTTGGGCTTGGGGGGCTGCTTCGGGCCGGGCTCGGGCGGCTCGAACCAGGACATCAGTTCGGGCCCGCAGCCCTCGCCGAGGGGCACCGCCTCCTGGTCGCGGCAGCCTTCGGCCCCCGTCGGGCAGGACAGCCGCACATGCACATGCTCGTCATGTCCCACCCAGGGCCGCAGCTTGCGCAGCCAGGTGCGGTCGCCCTGGGCCTGTTGGCAGGCCGCCAGCTTGATGGCCGGATTGACGAACAGCCGGTCCACCCGCCTATCCGACGCGGCCAGGCGCAGCAGGTCCAGATGGGCCGGCGTCCAGGTCTCGGGATTCACTGCCCGCCCGCCCGGCAGCACCACCGACAGCGGCTTGGGCTCGGCCCTTTCGGCCTCGGTCAGGGGCTGGGGCCTGGGCCGGAACCAGATGTCCACATCCAGCCCCGACTGGTGGCTGCCATGGCCATAGGACATGGGCCCGCCGCGCGGCTGCGACAGGTCGCCCACCAGCAAGGGCTGCGGGCTTCGGGCCGCCAGATCCTGCAGGAAGGCGATCAGTTCGGGATGGCCCCAGAACCGGTTGCGCTGGGGCCGCAGCACCGCATGATTGGGCCCGTCCAGCGGCAGCGCCTCCGCCCCGCCGATGCAGCCCGCCGCATGGCCGCCCAGGGGGCGTGCCGGTCCGGGAGCTGGGGTGGCGGCGCGGCTCCACGCGCTCTCGGCAGCCAGGGCCGGGGCAGAGAGCAGCAACAGGACGGCAAGCGGACGCAGGATCATGCCGGGATCATGGAACCCGGCGGTGCGCGCGGTCAAGCGGCAGGGGGCTTTTGCCCCCTTGGTGCGGGGCGGGCTATGCGTGCTCCACCTGGGCGATGAAGCGATAGCCCAGGCCGCGGCAGGTTTCGATCACGGCGTTGCGCTCGGCGCCCAGCTTGCGGCGGATGCGGCTGACCAGGGTGTCGATGGAGCGCAGGTCGGTGTCGGGATGGTCGGTGCCCAGCAGCCAGGCCAGGTTCTCGCGCGCCAGCAGGCGGCCGGGGCGCTGCACCAGATGGTGCAGCAGGTCGAACTCGGCCTTGGTCAGCTTGATGGGCGCGCCGCATTCGGTGGTGACCATGCGGGCTTCGGCGTCGATCACCCAGCGGTCGAAGCGGGTGCGCCGGGCGATGGGGATGGCGGCGGGGTTGCGGGCCAGCACGTTCTTGACCCGCGCCAGCAGTTCCGGCGGATAGACCGGCTTGGGAACATAGTCGTCGGCCCCCAGGTCCAGGCCCTGGGCGCGCTGTTCCGGCCGGTCGCGGCCCGACACCAGGATCACCGGCTGGGTGCTGCGAGCCTTGATCTCGCGCAGCAAGGACAGGCCGTCGCCATCGGGCAGCTCGATGTCCAGCATCACCAGGTCGAAGTCGCCCTTGTCCAGCATGGACCGCGCCTCGCCCGCCGACGAGGCGGTGGCGATCCAGTAGCCGGCGGTGCGCAGGCAGCCGGCCAGCATGACCTGAACCACGCTCACATCCTCGACCACCAGGATCCGCTGCTTGTCCGCGTCCGTCATGGGGTGTTTGGTTTCCCTACCGCTATTACTGGTAATCTCTACCCGATTCGCGGACAAAATCCAGACATACTAACCGTATAATTTCGCGTTCCTGAGGGATGGGGTCGGGCGCGGCTTCAGCGGGCAGACGCGTCGGAGAGGGAAGCCACCTCAGCGGGGAGACGCGGCATGGGACATATCCAGCCCGGGCAGCGGCCTGGTTCCGAGCCCTTCGAGGCCGACCATCGCCGTATCGGCCTGATGACCAATCTGATTGCGGACGCCATCGCCCTGGGCCGGCCTGACCTGGCCGAGGACCTGCGCGGCGTGCTGGTGCGCAACCTGCAGACCCATTTCCGTCGGGAAGAGCAGATGTGGCGGCAATGCCGCTATCCCGGCGCCGCCGCCCATGGGCGCGAGCATGCGGCGCTGCTGTCGCAAGTGCGGTCCAGCCTGCGCCACGGGCTGGAGACCGGCGATTTGTCCGTGCTGGACATCTTGCGCCGGCATGCGCTGAGCGACGAGGAAGCCGTGGTCTGGCTGGCCTCCAACGAGGACGAGCGGCAGCCTCTTTCCCTTCGGGCTTGAATCCCCAGGCGTTTGGCGCTAAGTCAGCGCTTTCCCGAAT
>CAYOKN010000268.1:0-2581 GCA_964404545.1 uncultured Rhodospirillaceae bacterium
CTGCGTGCGCGTGCCGGTGTTCATCGGCCATTCCGAAATGGTCAATGTGGAGTTCGAGAACGAGGTCACCGTCGAGGCCGCCCGCGCCGCCCTGAAGGCCGCCCCCGGCGTTTCGGTGTTCGACATGCGCGAGCCCGGCGGCTATGTGACCCCGGTGGAATGCCAGGGCGAGGACAATGTGTTCATCTCGCGCATCCGCAAGGACCACACCGTGAAGCACGGCCTGTCCTTCTGGTGCGTGGCCGACAACCTGCGCAAGGGTGCCGCCCTGAACGCGGTGCAGATCGCCGAGGTGCTGATCCGCGACTATCTGAAGAAGTAAGGGATAATGGCCGGCGGACTTCCGCCGGCCATTTCATTTCACCACAGAGGCACAGAGGCACCGAGGGGCTGGATGTTCCCGGCCGCTCGGCACCTCTGTGCCTTTGTGCCTCTGTGGTCATTCTTGTTTTTCCTGCTGTCCGCTCTCATACTCCGGCCGTCCGCCCCGCACGGGGCGTCTCAGCCTTTCAAGGATGTTCGATCATCATGCGCAAGCTGCTTCTGGTTCTGTCCTGCGGCCTGGCCCTGGCCGCCTGTTCCAGCGATTCCACCGATCTGGGTGACGCCGGCGGCGCCGGCCGCGGTGCCGGGTCGGTCTATCAGGGCGGTGGCCGCCCCGGCGTGCTGAGCGAGGCCGAGAAGGCCCGCCTGACCGCCGAGATGATCGCCGCCGCCGGTTCCGACCGCGTGTTCTTCGCCACCGACGCGGTGGCCGTGGACACCCGCGGCCAGGCCACTCTGCAGCGGATCGCCGCCTGGATGAAGAAGAACCCCACCGTGACCTTCCTGCTGGAAGGCCATGCCGACGAGCGCGGCACCCGCGAATACAACCTGGCCCTGGGCGAGCGCCGCGCCGAGTCCATGCGCTCGTTCCTGGCCGCCGAGGGCATCCAGTCCAGCCGCCTGCAGACCGTCACCTACGGCAAGGAGCGCCCGGACGCCATCGGCAGCAACCAGACCTCCTGGGCCAAGAACCGCCGCGGCGTGGTGGTGATCCAGTAAGGACCCGCCGGTCCCATGAGAAAGCCGCCCTGGGCAACCGGGGCGGCTTTTTTCATGCATTGAATAGGGCATTTTATACGCAGATGAAGGGGATGAACGCAGGTGAACGCAGATGCGTTGCGCCTGTTGATAGGACGGTGGCACAGCCTTCATTGGCTGTTTGTCGGGCGTGCCATCCTATCTGCGTTAATCTGCGTTAATCCTGTTCATCTGCGTATTTGCAGCCTGCGCAGGCAGAGGCTCTCGGGTTATACGAACACCGGCAGGAAGGTGCTGCGGTCGAAGCGCACGCTGGCCAGGATGTCGGAGCCTACGCCCTGGGCGTTCTGCAGGTTGGTGCCGCGCAGATCGGCGCCATAGAGGTTGGCGTCGGTCAGGTTGGCGCCGGACAAGTCGGCACCGCGCAGGTCGCTGCCGGCCAGGTTGGCGCCGGTCAGATCAGCCTGGCGCAGATTGGCGTCCCGCAGGCTCTGGCCGGCTAGTTCGCGGTTGGACAGGTCCTGGTAGGCGCCCTGGAAGGGCTGGGTCAGGGCCTTGGCGATGGCCTGGCTGAAATTGGGGCCCTGGGTGTCCTCCTGCCGGGGCTGCGGCGCGGCGCGGCGGGTCTGCTGGTCCTCGTCCAGTCGCTTGCGGGCCTCGTCGGACAACTGCACCACGTCGCGGATGCGACGGTTGCCGGGGCCGCCGAAGTCGGTGGTGCTGCCTGCGCGGGCCGAAGCGAACCCCGCCTGATCGGCGCGCGCTGCCCCTTCGGCGGCGGAACTGCGGTCCGTCGGCCGTGGCGAAGTGGGCGATGCGTAAAGGCTCGACGCCCGCCCATAAGCGGATAGGGCATCAACCATGGTGCGCCTGTGTCAGAGCTTCCGGGTGATTATAGGATAAGTGGCCGGCGTATTTAAAGAGTCATGGCATGCATCAGGGCCTGCATGTCCCAGCCCCCGGCGGGCTCGAAGGCCAGCATGCCCAGTACCGCCAGGCCGAACACCACCAGGGCGCCGCCCGACAGCTTGTTCAGCCATTCCAACGCCTGCGGGGTGAAGCGTGAGCGCACGGCGCCGGCGGCGGCGCTCAGGGTCAGCCACCACAGGGCCGATCCGGTGAACACGCCCAGGATCAGCCAGCCGGACTGTACCGCCTTGCCCTGGCCCACGCTGCCCAGGGCGGCGAAGGTGCCCATGAAGGCCAGGATGGTGCCCGGGTTGGTCAGAGTGATCAGGAAGGTGGAGATGAAATCCTTGACCAGACCGGGACCCCGGTTCGGCGAGGGCTCGATGCAGGTATGGGTGCGCCAGGTGCGGACGCCCAGCACCAGCAGGAACAGTCCGCCCACCAGCTTCAGGGCGGTGGCATGGTCGGTCAGGAAGTGCGAGATGAAGGAAAGTCCCAACCCCACCACCGCGCCATAAAGCGTGTCGGCGCAGGCGGCCCCCAGGCCGGCCACGAAGGCGGCATAGCGCCCGTCGGCCAAAGCCCGGCGGATGCACAGCACCCCCACCGGCCCCACCGGCGCCGCGATGGCGAAGCCGATGGCCACGCC
>CAYOKN010000268.1:2681-4409 GCA_964404545.1 uncultured Rhodospirillaceae bacterium
ACAGCACCCCCACCGGCCCCACCGGCGCCGCGATGGCGAAGCCGATGGCCACGCCTTGGGTGAAATGACTGACCTCGATCATCGTGGGCGAGATAAGCCCGATTGGGTAGGAAAGGGAAGCAAAAAAGGCGGGGGAGCGCAGCGACCGGCGCGTTGAGCGCCCCGCAGCGAAGCGGAGGTGAGCCAAGCCGCCGGAGGCGGCGCCCGGCGATTGAGGGACAAAAAACTATCCCCCCACCGGCCCCGCTTCGGTCACATGGGTGGGGGTGAACAGGCGGTTGACGTCGTCCTGGCCCATTTCGGCGTCGGGGGTGGCCGGGGCCGGGCGCGGGCCGCCCTGGCCGCGGCGTTCCTCGCCGGAATATTGGTTGTCGCGGTGGCGCCGGCGGTCAGGGCCGAAGAAGTCGCCCACCCGCACGAAGTCGCGGGGCTGTTCCACCACGGCGCGGATGCGCGAGAACAGCGCCTTGGCCGACAGCGGCTTGACCAGGAATTCATTGACCCCGGCCTCCCGCGCGGCCAGCACCCGGCCTCGCTCGGAATAGGCGGTCATCATGATGATGGGCAGATAGGGATTGGTGCTGCGGTCCGAGCGCCGGACCAGCCGGGTCAGGGCCAGCCCGTCCACCGGCTCCATGCGCCAGTCGGTGATCAGGAGGTCGGGGCGAAAGACTTCCATCACCTTGAAAGCTTCGGCCCCGTCCTTGGCGTCGGCCACCTGGGTAATGCCCAAGGAACGCAGCAGCAGTTTGACAAGCCGACACATATTGTCGCTGTCATCTACCACCAGAACCTTGATTTTATCAAGAACTAGCCCCGCCATGACTGAATGAATAGCAGAGCGCGAGGCGGTGCGCTACTCAGGCAGTGACGATTGTTGCGGGATGTGTCGCAAAGGGCAGCGGCGGTCGTTCCACCGGCACCTGCTGGCGCCGGTCCTGGCCGGGGAAAGGCATCTGTTTGCGGCGCCGGTCGGGGCCAAAGAAACTGCCGGTGCGCACGAAGGGCCTGGGGCTTTCCACCATGCGGACGATGCGGGTGGCCAGGGTCTTGGCCGAAAAGGGCTTGGTGATGAATTCCGTCACCCCGGCATCGCGGGCTTCCACCACTCGGGCCTGTTCGGAATAGGCTGTGATCATCAGCAGCGGCAGGAAGGGGTCGGGGCTTTCCCGATGCATGCGGATCCATCGGGTGAGCATCAGCCCATCCACCGGCTCCATGCGCCAATCGGTCACCACCATGTCGACCGGGCCCGCAGTCAGCATCTTCATGGCGGATTCGCCGTCGGTGGCCACCCGCATGGATCGCCCGCCCAGCGCGTGCAGGATCGAGCAGACAAGCTGCCGCATATGGTCGCAGTCGTCCACCACCAGGAAGGTCAACCGGTCCAGTGTCGGTCCCGGCATCATGGTCCCCACCTCCTGCCGTTCGCATACCCCCGAGAGACTAGCCGATCTTTTGGGCCGGGAACAGGCGCTGGGGTTGAACGAACGCAGACTGCCCCTCGATTAGTTGGAGCTCGCGGGTACCCTTTTCAAGGGTCCTGACCAACACGTCATAAAGCGAGGACACGGCCTGGGCCAGGGCTTCGGCCGGCGCCAGCCCCTGGAGCAGCCGGCCCAGCAGCAGCGCCGCCAGTACGTCGCCCGAGCCGCTGGGCGCCGGCTCCAGCGGCAGGTCCGGTGTGGCCACCAGCCAGACGCCGTGATCGCAGGCCAGCAAGGTCTC
>CAYOKN010000269.1:0-4376 GCA_964404545.1 uncultured Rhodospirillaceae bacterium
GAGGAATTGGGCTGCTCGGTGCCGATCCAGTCGGTGCATGGCGTGGGCTATGCCTTCGCCTCGGCGGTCGTGCAGCGGGCCGAGGGCTAAGGGGCGCCCATGACCACCGCCGACGACCTGTTGCGGCTGCGCGACGAAGGGCCGTCGGCCGAGAGCCAAACCCTGCTGGCTCCCTGGCAGATTTTGCTGGCCAGCGACGATCCGGGCCTGTCGGACCTGGTGCGGACGCAGATGGCCGACCTGATCTATCGCGGCCGCCGCTTCCAGTTGGAGGTGGCCGCCACCCCTGCCGAGCTGCGCCGCCTGGCCCATCGCCCCGACCTTGCGGTCGCGCTGGTGGACGGCGCCGCCAGTCTGGGCGGCCTGCGGCTGGTGCGGCGCCTGCGCGACGAAGGGCTGGCCCGCCTGCGCATCGTGCTGCTGGCCGATGACCGCGCCTCGCTGCGCGAGGCCCTGACCACCTATGACATCGACGATGCCCGCCCGCGCGCCGGCCTGGACGGTGAACAGCTGTTCGCCCTGCTGGTGGCGTCCCTGCGCGCCTGGAAGCAGGTGGGCGATGCGGAAATGCGCAGCCGGGCCGTGGAGCAGGCGCTGTCCATGGCCATGCGCCTGCAGGGCCGGCGCTCGATCCGCACCCTGGTGGACCTGGCCACCGAGGAATTGCAGACCCTGCTGGCCGGGCCGGCGGGCGGCGTACTGGCGGTGCGCGAGCGCCGCCGCCCGGGCGGCCTGTCCGAACTGGTGGCGGCCTCGGCCTCGGGCCGCTTCACCGCAAATGTGGGCCGGCCGGTGCGGTCCTGCCTGGATCTGGCGGCGGTCACCCGGCTGGAGCAGGCCCTGGCCCGCCAACGCAGCGGCGCCGCCATCACCGAATTCTCGCGGCCCGAGGCGCTGCTGGTGCTGGGCTCGGCCGAGCGGGCGGTTGCCTTCCTGATCCGCCGCGACCCCACCCAGGGCGACCCCGATCCCCGGGTGGTGGACCTGCTGGTGCGCGAATTGACCACCGCCTTCGAGACCGCCGGCCTGCATGAGGAAATCTCGGCGGCGCGGGCCACCCTGGAACAGCGGGTGGCAGAACGCACCGCGGAATTGAACGCCAGCCGCGAAGCCCTGCTGGCCGCCAAGGGCGCCATGGAGACCGCCCTGGCCCGCGAAACCGAGGCCAAGGAACAGCTGCAGCAATTCCTGTCCATGGTGTCGCACGAATTCCGCACGCCGCTTGCCATCATCGATTCAGCGGCGCAGATGCTGGCCATGAAGGCAGAGAAGGCTCGCTCGGACCAGGGCGTGACCCAAAGGCTGGAGACCATCCGAGGCAGCGTGCGCCGCCTGCTCGACCTGGTGGACGCCTGCCTGGCCGACGAACGGCTGGCCAAGGGGCGGCTGGAGATGCGGCCCGAGCCCTACGACCTGGAAAAGCTGCTGACCACCCTGGTGGACCAGCAGAAGGCCACCTCGTCCAAGCACGGCTTCGTGGTCAAATGCCGCAACCTGCCCGCCCGGCTGGTGGGCGACCGCGAGCTGCTGGGCCTGGCGGTGGGCAATCTGATGGCCAATGCCATCAAATATTGGCCCCAGGGCGGCAAGGTGAAGGTCAGTGCCGAGCGCGACAAGAACTGGGTGGTGATTTCCGTCCGCGACGGCGGCATGGGCATCCCGCCGGAGGAGCAGGACCGGGTGTTCCAGCGGTTCTACCGGGCCACCAACGCCCAGTCGGTAGCCGGCACCGGCATCGGCCTGTCCCTGGTGCGACAGATCACCACCCTGCATGACGGCATGGTGTCGGTGGAAAGCACACCCGGCGAGGGCTCTACCTTCACCATATGGCTGCCCTGCACCGACCTGCCCGCCTAGCGCATGCGTGCGGCGTACCGGTCCGTCTCGTCCGCACAAATTGTCACCGTCTTTCAACAAAAGGGGGTGGCTTTAAAATAATCGCGGTCTCAATTCTTGGAGAGATGCGGTCGCGCCTTGCGGCCGCTAAAGGCATTCGGGAAGCGAGACCAGTAGATGGCGGTCATCCAATTCGGCAAGGACCAGGGCACGGCGCCGGCCAGTCTGTTCGACCGGCTGGTGGAGGCCCTGGACGCGCCCGCCACCCTGGCCTGCGTGATCCAGCGCGGCACCATCCTGACCGCCAATCCCCAGGGGCTCGAGCTGTTGCGCGCGCCCACCGCCGAAGCCGTGCTGGGCTGCCGCTTCCAGGATTTTTTGGTGCCCGCCTACCGCACCGCCTTCGACGAACTGCTGCGCACCAGCGTGGGCGAAAGCTCGCGCCAGCCCATGCGGCTGATGGGCTATGAGGGCGAGGTGATCCCGGTGGAACTGCGCATCATCCCGGTGCGCGACATTGCCGCCAATTGCAGCATCGTGGTGGCCCGGGCCGAACTGCCCGGCCTGCTGCCGGAATCCGCCCGCACCCTGGCCGCGCATCCCGAGGCGCTGGCGCCCCTGCCGATCGAGGATGCGGTCATGACCGAGCGCATCGTCGAGATGCTGCCCAATCCGGTCTGGTTCAAGGACGCCAAGGGCCGCTTCCACAACTGCAACCGCGCCTTCCGAGAGCTGTTCCGCCTGGACGGACTGGACTGGCGCGGCACCACCGCCGAGCAGTTGCTGCCCCATGCGGTAGCCAGCCAGGACGACGAGACCGACCGCGAATTGATCGCCACCGGCGCCCGGCGCATGCTGTACGAAACCTATCTGGCGCCCATCGAGGGCCGCGACCACTACGCCATTGTCGCCAAGACCGTGCTGGTGGACGGCGAGGGCCGGACCCATGGCATCCTGGGCGTGCTGACCGACATCACCGAGCGCAAGCGGGTCGAGCGCGAACTGCACCGGCTGGCCACCACCGATCCGCTGACCGGCGCCCTGAACCGCCGCCACATGCTGTCCGCCTGCAGCCATGAGGCGGAACGGGCCCAGCGTTATGGCCGACCGCTGTCGCTGGTGATGCTGGATCTGGACCATTTCAAGCGCATCAACGACGGCCACGGCCATGCCGTGGGCGACCGGGCGCTGAAGGCCGCAGTGGCCGCCTGCCGCGAAACCCTGCGCGATGTGGACCTGGTGGGCCGCATGGGCGGCGAGGAATTCGCCATCCTGCTGCCCGAAACCCCGCTGGAAAGCGCCCTGGCCGTGGCCGACCGGCTGCGCGAGGCCATCCAGGCGCGGCGCCTGCCGCTGGCCCAGGGGATGCTGCAGGTGACGGCCAGCTTGGGCGTGGCCCAATGGCAGGCCGAAGACCAAACCGTCGAACAGACCCTGGAACGGGCCGACAAGGCGCTGTACCGGGCCAAGAATGCGGGCCGCAACCGGGTCGAGCCCGGCTGATCCCGCGCCCCTTCGGCCAGCCGGCGGCCACCCCCCACCGGCTCTCGACCAGCTGGCCGAAAAAAGAAGCCCCGGCTCTCGCGAGCCGGGGCTTCTGCCCATTTCCCTTCCCATCCGATGACCCCCGCGGATTACGGCTTGCGCCGCTCCCATCACCCGCAGGGATACTCAGTGGCACCATCGTGGGCGCAAAGCCGCAAAGCCGCCACCCCCGAATGGTTATCAGTTGAAACAAGCTGTGACGGACGCCCTGCCATGCAATCTTCACGGGCGGCTGGCGCGGGCTTGTGCTGATCTGACCCGCGTCCCCTCCCCGCCCATTGAGGACGCCATGAGCCCGCTCGCCGCCAGCGCTTCCGCCCTGCCCCCGCATGACGTTCCGGCTGACGCTGGGCTGGGCTCCCGCCTGGATTTCGCCCTGACCCTGGCCACCGAGGCGGGGGGCCTGGCCGCCCACTGGTTCCACCGCCGCGACCGCCTGGCGCCCAAGGCCAAGCAAGGGCCTCTGGACCTGGTCAGCGAGGCCGACCATGCGGTCGAGGCCCTGGTGCGCCGCCGCCTGGCCGAGGACTGGCCCGACGATGCCCTGCTGGGCGAGGAAGGCGGATTGGCCGGCAATCCGGCCAGCGGCGGCTTGTGGGTCTGCGACCCCATCGACGGCAGCGTGAATTTCCTGCGCGGTCACGCCGACTGGTGCGTCACCCTGGCCTATGTGGCCGGTGGCCGGGTACAGCTGGCGGTGACCCATGCGCCGCTGCGCGACGAGATCTGGTGGGCCCGGTTGGGCCACGGCGCGCGGCACAATGGCTGCGCCCTGCGCCTGCCCGAACCGACCGGGTCCGCCGTTGTGGGCCTGGGCCATTCCCTGCGGGCCGATCCGGCGGCCCATGCCGACCTGGTGCATCACCTGCTGTCCCAGAACTGGGACTATCGCCGCCTGGGGTCGGGCGCGCTCAGCCTGGCGCTGGTTTCCGACGGCCGTCTGGATGCCTATTACGAGCCGCAGATGAACCCCTGGGACGCCCTGGCCGGCCTGC
>CAYOKN010000270.1:0-4362 GCA_964404545.1 uncultured Rhodospirillaceae bacterium
TGCTGGCCAATGCCGGCGTCGACATCGCCCTGCACGACACCTACTACGTGGTGGCCCATTTCCACTATGTGCTCAGCCTGGGCGCGGTGTTCGCGCTGTTCGCCGGGTTCTATTACTGGATCGGCAAGATGAGCGGCCGGCAATACCCCGAGACCCTGGGCAAGATCCATTTCTGGCTGACCTTCGTGGGCGTCAATGTGGTGTTCTTCCCCCAGCATTTCCTGGGCCTGGCCGGCATGCCCCGGCGCATCCCCGACTATCCCGACGCCTATGCGGGCTGGAACCTGGTCAGTTCGGTGGGTGCCTATATCAGCTTTGCCGCCACCCTGTTCTTCCTGGTGGTGATCTGGGCCACCTTCCGCAATCGCCAGCCCGTGCCCGCCAATCCCTGGGGCGTGGGCGCCACAACCCTGGAATGGACCGTCTCCAGCCCGCCCCCGCTGCACAGTTTCGAGACCCTGCCGGTGATCGGCGCGCCGAGCGGCCATCCCGGCGGCGGCAAGACCCAACCGGCGGAGTAGGCAAGCCATGGCCGGCAAGCGCACCACCGTGCTGGCGAGCCTGGCCATCCTGGCGGGGATGACCGGGCTGACCGCCGCCGCTGTGCCGCTTTATGACCTGTTCTGCCGGGTCACCGGCTATGGCGGGGTGCCGCGCACTGCCGAGGCGCGGTCCGAGGCCGAGGTCGAGCAGGCGGTGACCGTGCGTTTCGACGCCAACACCGCCCGCGACCTGCCCTGGCGCTTCGAGCCTGAGAAGACTAGCGTCACCGTCCGCCTGGGCGAGAACGTGCTGGCCTTCTACAAGGCCACCAACCTGTCGGACCAAGCGGTTACCGGCACCGCCACCTTCAACGTCACCCCCACGGTGGCGGGCGGCTATGTGAACAAGGTGGAGTGTTTCTGCTTCACCGAGCAGACCCTGCTGCCGGGCGAATCGGTGGACATGCCCGTGTCGTTCTTCGTGGACCCGGCCCTGGCCGACTACACCACCCAGGGCGAGATCCGCACCATTACCCTGTCCTATTCGTTCTTTCGGACCGAAGCCTCCGAATAAGGAATTTCGTCCATGACCGAAACCACCCTGCACAAGGCCCCGCCCCATCCCTACCATCTGGTATCGCCCAGTCCCTGGCCGGCCATGGGGTCGCTTTCGGCCTTCGTGCTGGCCTTGGGGGCGGTGCAGTACTGGCATTCGGACAGTTGGCTGTTCCTGGCCCTGGGTTTTGCCCTGGTGCTGGCCACCATGGCGCTGTGGTGGCGCGACGTGGTGCGCGAGGCCATCCGCGACAAGGCCCACAACGACGTGGTGCGCCATGGCCTGCGGGTGGGCATGGCCTTGTTCATCGCCTCGGAGGTGATGTTCTTCGTGGCCTTCTTCTGGGCCTTCTTCCATGCGGCCCTGGGGGTGTCGCCCAGTGTCCCGGCCTGGCCGCCCGAAGGCATCGAGCCGCTGCACACCTGGACCCTGCCCTTCCTGAACACCCTGCTGCTGCTGGCCTCGGGCCTGGCGGTGAACTGGGCCCACCACAGCCTGCTGCATGCGGACCGCCCCGGGGTGATCAAGGGCTTGGCGCTGGCGGTGGTGCTGGGGGCGGTGTTCCTGACCCTGCAGGCGGTGGAATATGGCGAGGCCACCTTCGGCTTCACCGAGGGCATCTATCCGTCGGTGTTCTACATGGCCACCGGCTTCCACGGCTTCCATGTGCTGGTGGGGGTGCTGTTCCTGGGCGTGAACCTGATCCGCGCCGTGCGGGGCCATTTCACCCCGCGCGAGCATGTGGGATTCGAGGCCGCAGCCTGGTATTGGCATTTCGTGGACGTGGTGTGGATCTTCCTGTTCGTCTGGATCTACTGGTGGGGCGGCGCCTAGAACCCCAGCCCCACCCCCACATCCAGCCCCACGCCCGCGGGAATCGCCAGGCGACGGCAGGCCTGCTCGGTTGGCGGACGGTTTTCGCGCATGGCCTGGACCAGGCCGCTGTTGGCGCAGACGCCCCGGCAAAACGACAATTCGGCCTCGATGGGCTCGCGCGCGCCCACATAGGCGTAGCCGCGCAGGTCGTCCACATCCCGGGGCGTGTGCCCGGGACAGGCCAGGGTGGGAAGGCGCTCGGCCAGTTGGGCATAGGTCAGGCCGGCGCAGTTGCATTGCACCGCCAGCCCCAGGAAGCGGCCATAGCGGCTGGGATGCGGCGGGCTTTCACCCTGCAGTCCGGCACAGCCCGCCAACATCAGGGCCAGCCCCAGAAGCATGATCCGCCGCATGGTTCGTCCTCCTGCTGCTGCCTTCGCCCCAGTCATATGGGCGCTTCGGGCCAAAGAAAAGGGCGGGCGCCCCGAGGCACCCGCCCTTGTCCTGTCCGGTGATCCCGAAGGATTAGCCGACGATCTCGGTGCCCGAGAAGAAGAAGGCGATCTCGATGGCCGCATTCTCCTGGCTGTCCGAGCCGTGCACCGAGTTGGCCTCGACCGACTCGGCGAAGTCGGCGCGGATGGTGCCGGGGGCGGCGTTGGCCGGGTTGGTGGCGCCCATGATCTCGCGGTTGCGGGCGACGGCGTTCTCGCCTTCCAACACCTGCACCACCACGGGGCCCGAGATCATGAACTCGACCAGCTCGCCGAAGAAGGAACGCTCACGGTGCACGCCGTAGAACTGCTCGGCCTGCTCCTTGGACAGACGCACGCGCTTCTGGGCGACGATGCGCAGGCCGGCTTCCTCGAAGCGGGCATTGATCTTGCCGGTCAGATTGCGGCGGGTGGCGTCCGGCTTGATGATCGACAGGGTGCGTTCGGTAGCCATGGGTCAAAATTCCTCAAGAATGTCGTGGACCAACCCGGACAATAGAACCGCGTCTTCGGCCGGAGGGGGTCAAAGTGGGCGGGTTATAGCGCGCTTGCCTGCCGCTGGCAACTCGAAGCATGGTCATTCCGCTTCCGCATAGGACGGCTTCCCCCTGGCTGCGCGGAAAAGAGCGTGCTATGTGAGCGCCATGCTCCACATCAACGACCTGACCTTCCGCATCGGCGGCCGCCCGCTGTTCGACCAGGCCACCGTGCATGTGGCCGCGGGCCAGCGCGTGGGCCTGGTAGGCCGCAACGGCGCCGGCAAGTCCACCCTGCTGAAGCTGATCCTGGGCGAAGCCCATGCCGATGCCGGCGAAATCACCATCCGCCCGCGCGCCCGGGTGGGCCGGGTGGCCCAGGAGGCGCCCGAGGGCGAGGCCAGTCTGGTGGAGTGCGTACTGGCCGCCGACACCGAGCGCGCCGCCCTGCTGGCCGAGGAAGAACGCTGCACCGACGGCCACCGCATCGCCGAGATCCACGAGCGGCTGGCCGCCATCGACGCCCACTCGGCCCCGGCGCGGGCCGCTGCCATCCTGTCGGGCCTGGGCTTCGATGCCGAGGCGCAAACCCGGCCGGTGGGCGATTTCTCTGGCGGCTGGCGCATGCGCGTGGCCCTGGCCGCCGCCCTGTTCGCCCGCCCCGACCTTTTGCTGCTGGACGAGCCCACCAACCATCTGGACCTGGAAGCCACCCTGTGGCTGCAAGGCTATCTGGCCGGCTATCCCGGCACCCTGGTGGTGATCAGCCATGACCGCGAGTTGCTGAACGAGGTCTGCGACCGTATCGTTCACCTGGACCAGACCAAGCTGGTGGCCTATGGCGGCAATTACGACGCCTTCGAGAAGACCCGGCGGGAAAAGCTGGACCTGGCCGCCAAGGCCTATTCCAAACAGATGGAGCAGCGGCGCAAGATCCAGGCCTTCATCGACCGCTTCCGCGCCAAGGCCACCAAGGCGGCGCAGGCACAAAGCCGCATGAAGATGCTGGAGCGCATGGAACTGGCGGTGCCCGTGGTGGAAGACCGCCCCATCAGCTTCGACTTCCCCGACCCCGATCCGCTGTCGCCGCCCATCATCTCCATTGAAGGCGGCCAGGCCGGCTATGACGGGCGCGTGGTGCTGCGCGACCTGTCCTTGCGCATCGACATGGACGACCGCATCGCCCTGCTGGGCGCCAACGGCAACGGCAAGTCCACGCTGGCCAAGGTGCTGTCCGGGCGCCTCAGCCTGATGCAGGGCAAGCTGGCGCGCTCGCAGAAACTGCGTATCGGCTATTTCGCCCAGCACCAGACCGAGGAGCTGAACCTGGCCGGCACGCCCTTCAGCCACATGGCCGAGCTGATGCCCGACGCCCCGGAAAGCAAGGTGCGCGCCCAGTTGGGCCGGTTCGGCTTCGAGCAGGACAAGGGCGACACCAAGGTGGCCAGCCTGTCGGGTGGCGAAAAGGCCCGGCTGCTGTTTGCCCTGATGAGCCGGGACGCGCCCCATCTGATGAACCTGGACGAGCCCACCAACCA
>CAYOKN010000271.1:0-4360 GCA_964404545.1 uncultured Rhodospirillaceae bacterium
GAAGCCCACCGCGTTGTGGCCGTACCACCACTGAGTCATGGCGTCCTGCACGCCCGAGAACAGCGAGTAGGACTTCATGATGTCCTCGCCGCCGAACAGGAAGACCGGCACCGCCAGGTTGTTACCCAGGTGCAGCATCGCCACGGTGACGATGAAGGCCAGGAAGAACCAGTTGGCGACGTAGATGTGGGGCTCCTTGCGCTTGAACAGGGTGCCCAGGAAGGCGCCCAGATACGCAACCCACAGCAGGGTCAGGTACAGGTCGATCCACCACTCGGGCTCGGCGTATTCGCGGCCCTGGGTGTAACCGGTCACATAGGACAGCGCAGCCATCACGATGAACAGCTGGAAGCCCCAGAAGAGCAAATTGCCCATGGCGGCGCCGCCCCACAGGGTGGCCCGGCAAGTCCGCTGCACCACGAAGATCGAGGTGGCGAAGAGGATGTTGCCGCCGAAGGCGAAGATCACCGCAGAGGTGTGCAGCGGGCGCAAACGGCCGAACGAGGTCCATTCCAGGCCCAGGTTCAGGGCCGGGAAGGCCAGCTGCCAGGCGATGAAGTCGCCCGCAAGAAAGCCGACGATGCCCCAGAAGGTCGCCGCCAGGACGAACTTCTTAACAACATCATCGAGATAAGGCGTCGCGTCCGCTTGAGCGCCGTGCGCCATGGTCGCTTGGGTCATGCCGAACTCCTGTTTCGACCAAAAAGTAATGTCCAGGATGAAGCCATTAATGCCCATCATTCGCCGCTTATGCCCAAGGGACTGTTTCCCCCTGCCCCGGGTGCAACACGGCTGGAAAACGGAAACGGGATGCCCATATCAAGGCATCCGTCACCGTTCCCAAGTTCGCGCACTATGGCCGAAGCGCCAATGCCGGCCATTGATCCAGATCAAAGGCGCGCATTTTATGGGCCTATTCCGCCAGTTTGACGGCACCCCTCTCTTTTGCGCCCTGCGCCCCGCCAGCCGCGCGCCTGGACTCTTGTCCCGCAGCCCCGATGGGCTATGCTCGCCGGCGCCATGACCGACCATTCCCTCCCCGCCGTCACCCACCCCGCCGACCAGCCCGCCAACCGGCCGGTGATCGCCATCCAGCCCGGCCGCTCCAAGCGCCTGCGGGCCGGCCATCCCTGGCTGTTCTCCAACGAGATCGCCATGACCGCCGAGGCCAAGGCGCTGCCGCCCGGCAGCCTGGTGACCCTGACCGACGCCGGCGGCGAGACCCTGGGCGTGGGCAGCTTCAACCCGCACAGCCTGATCGCGGTGCGGCTGTTCGACCGCGATGCCGGCCGCGCCATCGACCAGGCCTTCCTGGCCGAACGGCTGGGCCGCGCCCTGGCCCTGCGCCAGGGCCTGTTTCCCACCCCGCATTACCGGCTGGTGCATTCCGAGGCCGACGGCCTGCCGGGCCTGGTGGTGGACCGCTATGGCGATGTGCTGTCGGTGCAGGTGAACAGCGCCGGCATGGAGGGTCTGACCCCGGTGCTGCTGGCGGCGCTGGACCAGGTGCTGGCGCCCCGGGCGGTGCTGCTGAAGAACGACAGCCCGGTGCGGGGGCTGGAGGGACTCTCTTTATATGAGCGCATCGCCAAGGGCAGCATCGATGGGCCCGTCGAGCTGGTGGAGAATGGCGCCCGCTTCCTGGCCGACCTGGCCACCGGCCAGAAGACCGGCTGGTTCTATGACCAGCGCGACAACCGCGCCTTCGTGTCCCGGCTGGCCCAGGGCCGGCGCGTGATCGACTATTATAGTTATGCCGGCGGCTTTGCCGTGCAGTGCGCCCTGGCCGGCGCCGCCCAAGTGATCGCGGTGGACCGCTCCGAGGGCTCGCTGCCGCTTGCCGCGCGCTCGGCGGAATTGAACGGGGTGACGGTGGAGACCTGCAAGGCCGAGGCCTTTGGCGACATGGCCGCCCGCGCCGCTGCGGGTGAGCGGTTCGGATTGGTGATCGCCGACCCGCCGGCCTTTGTGAAAAGCAAGAAGGACCAGGCCGCCGGTGCCAAGGGCTATCGCAAGATGACCCGGCTGGCCGCGGGCCTGGTGGAGCCGGGCGGCGTCCTGCTGGTAGCATCCTGCTCGCACCACATGCCGACCGAACTGTTCGCCGAGGAAGTGCGCGCCGGCCTGGCCCAGGCCCACCGCACCGGCCGGATCCTGCGCCAGGCGGGCGCCGCGCCGGACCACCCGGTGCATCCCTTCCTGCCCGAGTCGGCCTACCTCAAGGCCATGGTCCTGCAGTTGGACTAGGCTGGAGTTTCTTAACCCTCGCGTGCTAGTCTGTTCCTTCGTGGAGAAACCACGCAAAGGATGGACAGGATGCCCGTCAGCCCTCTCGGAGGCTCGCCCTTCGGCGCCCTCCTGCAAGATCTGCAGCGCCAGACCGCAAGCCGGGCCAAGGTCCTGCTGGCCCGCGACCCCGATGCGCCGCCCCCCACCCACCCCGATCAGGTGAAAGGCCCGCTGGCCGCCCTGGCCGAGCAGATGGGCCTGACCGGCAAACCCCGGGAAAAAACCGAGACGGAAAAGCTGGCCGACCGGCTGGTGTCGGAGTCGGCGGCGATCTCGGCCAAGGACGCGGCGATGCGCAAGAAGCAGGCCGAGGAGAAGCTGAAGCTTCTGAAGATGATGGCCGAAATGGCCAAGGCCAGCGGCGACCCCAAGATGGCCAAGCAGGTGGCCGATCAGGCGCGGGAACTGGCGCGCGAGCTGAAAAGCCTCGCCCGGGACGTCAAGGGCATGGCCACCCAGCCCGCCCCCCAAAGCTCCGCCGCCGACACCGCCACCAGTGCCGCCGCCGCCGACCAGTTGGCCCAGCAGGCGCAACAGACCCAACAGGCCGAGCCCAAGCCCGCAGAAATTGGCAGCATCGCCCTGGAACGCGACCCCGAGGCCGCGCGCCCGCCCACCGACTCCGACCGCGACGGCCTGCTCTCCGACATCCGCAGCATGCTGAAGGAAATCAAGAAGGCGCTGCAGGAAGTGAAGCAGCAGGCGGTGGACCCGCGGGACGAGGAGATGATGAAGCTCTTCAAGGAGGTCGAGGACGACCTGGCCTCGGCCTTCGCCGAACTGCCCGAGCCGGCGGTCAATGTGACGGTGTGAGGTGGTTCGGCCTTTGAGGCGCCGGCGCAGCCGGCAGCTCGAAGCACGCACCACCCGACGCCCCCCGCCCTCCTATCCCGGCTTGCGGGCCAGCAGGAAGAGACGGCGGAAGGGGAACAGGGTGCTGCCGTCGGGGCTTGGGGGATAGGCCTGGGCGATGCGGGCGGCATAGTCAGCCAGGAAGCGGCCGTGCAGCGGTTCGTCCAGGGCGTCCAGGAAGGGCCGCAGGGCAGTGCTGCTGGTCCAGCGCACCACCGGGTTTTCCCCCTCCAGCCGCTGCAGATATTCCGTCTGCCAGACATCCACCTCGGCGCCCAGGGGACTCAGCATGTCATGATAGACCCGGGGCTCGGCCACCGGCGAGTCGCTGAGCAGGGGCGCCAGCAACGGCGTCCAGGGGCCGGCCATCACCGACTCCATGATGCAGCGGTGCGAGGGGGCGGCGAAATTGTTGGGCATCTGCACCGCCAGCACACCGCCGGGCGCCAATTGCCCGAACAGGCGCGGGAACAGGCTTTGATGCTGACCCAGCCAATGCAGCGCGGCATTGGAGAAGATCACGTCCGGCGGCTCTTCCGGCATCCACTGGGCCAGGTCTCCCTGTTCCCAGGCGATGGTCTCGCAGCCGCTGCGGGCACTGGCCAGCATCTCGGGCGAGCTGTCCACGCCAACGATCACCGCATGGGGCCACCGCTGTTGCAGGATGCGGGTGACATTGCCGGTGCCGCAGCCCAGGTCATAGACGCGGCGCGGGCCGGCATGGGGAATGCGGGCCAGCAGGTCCAAGGCGGGGCGCAGCCGGTGATCGGCAAAGGCCAGATATTGGTTCGGGTCCCAGGGCATGAAGGAATTCTAACTCCGACCGGGCGGATAAAAAAATGATGGAGCCGTTACAGGGGCAGCACCAGCCGGAAACAGGTGCCGCCGGCGCCGGTATGCTCCAGCGCCACCCCGCCGCCCTGGGCCGCCATCAGCTCGCGCACGATGGCCAGGCCCAGCCCGGCGCCGCCGGCCCGATGGGTGCCGGCAAAGGGCTGGAACAGGGTGGCCTGGGCCCGCTCGGGCAGGCCGGGTCCGTCATCGCACAGGCGCAGCAGCACCGCCCCCTGGGACGCCTCGGCGCTGACCGTCAATTGCCCCGCCCCCGCCTGCACGGCGTTGCCGCCCAGATTGATCAGCACCCGGAACAGCAGATCGCGGTCGGCGGTCACGGTCAGGGCCGGGTCGATGGCCGCGCGCCAGGCCACGGGCCGGGTGC
>CAYOKN010000272.1:0-4299 GCA_964404545.1 uncultured Rhodospirillaceae bacterium
ACAGGTCGATGGCGTTGCCGCTGGCATGCTGGGACAGCCGGCCCCGGGTGCCGTTACGCTCGCCCCGGCAGACATAGGTTCCGGCATGATGGATGCGGTTCACCTGCAGCCCGAAATGCTTCAGGGCGATGGGCTGCACCGCCTGCTGCTCGAACCGCGCCATGGTGGCGGCCATGCGGCAGTCCAGGGTGCCGGGGCGGTTCCAGGCGATGGTGCCGCGCGGCAGCTTCACCGGCCATTCGATGCCGCAGCCGCGTTCGTCGCGCCAGGCAGCCTGCGGCTCGAAGCGCAGGCCGTAACTGCCCAGGTCGGCCAGGCAGGCGGCCTTGGGGTCGGCCAGCACGGGCGCGGGCGGCGGCGGCGGCGGGGCGGCGGTACAGGCGGCAAGGCCCAGAAGCAGCATCACAGCCGGCAGCAGAACCCCTTTGCGCACGCGACGTCCCCCGACTTTCGGCCAGTGCCGTGGATACAGGCCCCGAGTCTAGCGCAAAAGGGCGGGGGACTTCACGCCTTTAGGCAGGCCGGTCCAGCAGGTCATGCACCCGGACACGCAGTACGGGCAGCAGGTCTTCGGCGAACCAGGGGTTCTTGCGCTCCCAGGCGGTGGTGCGCCAGGAGGGATGGGGCAGGGGGATCAGCGCCGGCCCATAGTCGCGGAAAGCCTGCACCGTCTCGGTCATGGTGCGCTTGCGCCGGTCCGCCAGCACGGCGGCCTGGGCATGCATGCCGACCAGCAGGGTCAGGCGTACCGCCGGCAGTCGCTCGAACAGCAGCCGGTGCCAGGTGGGGGCGCATTCCGGCCGCGGCGGCAGGTCGCCGCCCTTGGGGTCGCGCCCAGGATAGCAGAAGCCGGTGGGAATGATGGCGATGCGGCTGTCGTCATAAAAGCGGTCGCGGTCCAACTGCAGCCAATGGCGCAGCCGGTCGCCCGAGCGGTCATTCCAGGGGATGCCGGTCTCGTGCACCTTGGTGCCCGGCGCCTGGCCGATGATCAGCAGGCGGGCGGAGGCCCGGGCGCGCAGGGTGGGGCGCGGGCCCAGCGGCAGATGCGCGGCGCACAGGCGGCAGGCGCGGATGCGGGTCAGCAGATCGTCGAGGGACTCGGGGGCATCCCCCATGGGGGCGGGTCAGGCCGCCTGGGCCGCCAGCGCGGCGGCATGCCAGCGGCGCAAGGTCTCCACATCGACCCAGCTCTTGCCGGGGTCCTCGCCGCGCAGCACCTGGAAGGGCTGGCCGGGATCGCCCAGATGGTCGATCACGGCCACAGCCTGGGGGAATTCCTCACCCCGGAAATAGTCGGACACCGTGGCCACCACCGGCAGGCCGGCGCTGGCGGCGGCGCGCACGCCGATGGGGCTGTCCTCGATGGCCAGGCAGGCAGCGGCAGGCAGGCCCATCTGCTCCAGGGCCTTGCGATAGACCAGCGGCGAGGGCTTGCGCTCCTTCACGTCCGAGCCGGTCAGGATCACCTCGAACCATTCCGGGGCGCGCACGCCGATGCCTTGGCGCAGCATGCCCAGGATGCAGGAGCGGTTGGTGGTGCTGGCGATGCCCAGGCGCAGGCCCTTCATGCGCGCCTCGGTCAGCAGCCGCATGACGCCGGGCCGCAATGGCATGGCGCCGGCACGCACCTGGCGCAGGAAATGGGCGGTCTTGTCGCGGTACAGGGCGTCGATCAGGACGTCGGTGTTCTCGAACTGCAGCAGGTCGGAATGGAAACGGGTCAGGTAGGCTCGGATGCGCTCCTTGCCGCCCACGGTCTGCAACAGTTCGCGGTACAGTTCGGGGCTCCAGTCCCAATCCAGGTTGGTGTCCCGGAAGACCTTGTTGAAGGCCTGACGATGGGTTTCCTCGGTCTCGGCCAAGGTTCCGTCCACGTCAAAGATGATCGCCTGAAGGTCCATTCCGCCCCGCTTCCGCTCAGCCCGCACAGTAGCCCTACCCGGCCCTGGAATCAACGACGCCGTCCGTTCGGGTAGGGTGAACCCAGCGGCCCGGTTGCTAGCACCAACGTATAGAGTTCCCCGAGCGGGTAGGCCCTCCCACCCGTCCGGCTTTCGTTATAAAATAGGTGCGGATGGGCGCTGAAGGAGGGCGCCGATGCGAGTTTTCAGCCGATTGAAGCTGCCGGTGGTGCTGCTGTCCGCCCTGCTGTTCGTCGCGTTGGCCGCCCCGCCGTCCGTCGGGCCGGCCCTGGCAGCCGAGCCGCCCAGCAAGACCCATGGCGGGGTCACCCTGGTGGGTGCCCCCTATGACGCCGACCAGGGCGCCTTTTTCGAGGCCCTGCGCAAGGCGCTGGACCTCAAGGCCCGGTTGCCCGCCGACCTGCGTCAGGATCTCGCGGCGGTGGATCGGGTCAGCTATGCCCCGCCCTCGCCGGCCCGCACTTTCGCCGTGCCGCGCAGCCCCCTGGCCGGCATCTTCAGCCTGGACCCAGGCGGCGGTCCGCCCTCGGTGATGATCTTCAAGGACGCCCGCTACACCTCGCCCGAGGATCTGCTGGTGACCCTGGTGGCCAATGCCTACACCATGGCCGATTACAAGGCCGGCGCCAAACCGCCCCAGCCCGGCACCCCCCAGGCCGACCAGCGCGAATGCCAGATCCTCAGCGCCATGCTGCGCACCGCCAAGGCGGTGGAGGCGCCCCAGGCCAAGGTGGACGGCATCGAACGTTCGGCCAAGCGGCGCGGGTGCTGAGGCCCGCGCCCTATTCCCCGTCCAGATGCAGCACCACGGTGCGGCGGTGGGGACGGGTGCGGTGTTCCCAGACATAGATGCCCTGCCAGGTGCCCAGGGCAGGACGGCCGGCCATGACCGGGATGGACAGCTGCACATCGGTCAGCACCGTGCGGATATGGGCCGGCATGTCGTCGGGCCCCTCCAGGGTGTGGCGGTAGAGGCGGTTGTCCTGGGGCACGGCGCGGTTCATATGCGCCTCGAGGTCGGCCAGCACATCCGGGTCGGCGTTCTCCTGAATGGTCAGGCTGGCCGAGGTGTGCTGGATGAACAGGGTCAAGAGGCCCCGGGTCAGCCCGGTCTGGCGCACCCAGGCCGCCACTTCGGCGGTGATGTCGGTCAGCCCCTGGCCCCGGGTGGACAGGGTCAGGCTGGTCTGGGCGATCATTCGCCGATCAGGTGCAGGACCAGGCTGCGGGTCTGGGGCGAGTCCCGCTGCTCCACCAGGAACAGCCCCTGGCGGGCCCCCAGCAGCAGATGGCCCTCGCGCACCGGCACCTGGATCGAGGTGGCATAGAGCGAGACTGGCCGGGGCACCACCGGCTCGTCGTCAAAGCCTTCGATGCGGGCGAAATAGGCATGCAGGTCGTCGCGGTCCGACTGCTGGCGCACGGACAGCGACGCCAGCACATGCTGCACGAAGATGGTCAGGAGGCCGGTGTCCACCTCCTGCCGGCGCAGCCAGGCCCGCACCTCGCCGGTGATGTCATGGTGACCGAGGCCGCGGGTGCGGAACTGGATGATCTCCTGGGCCTGGCGCATGGAACTCCTGGGTTTACAGCGAGAAATGCTTGGTCAGGAAGCTGTCGATCTCGGACTGGGGCCAGCCCTTGGCCTCCAGTTCGGACTTCACGGCCGCGATGTTCACATTGGGCCAGGTGTGGCAGCTTTCCACCGTCTCGGACACCGCATCCATGATGCGGAAGTCGTAGGCGCGCTGCTCGGACTTGTAAACGTCGTAGTACAGCACCTGGTCCACCTGATTGTCAGGCAGGAAGGTCAGGATGCGCGGCTTCAGTCCATAGAGCTTGTCCGGGGTCACATAGTCGGCGGCGGCGATGATCAGCTCGTCGCCCACCTGGCAGGTGCGGGCGGCGGCGCCGTTCAGCACGCAGCAGCGCGAGCCGGGCTTGCCGTGAATCACATAGGTGCTGATGCGCGCGCCCGAGTTCTTGTTCCAGATCTCGACGAACTCCAGCGGATAGAAACCGGCCATTTCGCACAGTTCCGGGTCCAGCGTGATGGACCCGTGGTAATTCAGGTCGGCGCTGGTGACGCGAATGCCATGGAACTTGGCGCGGATGACTTTCATCATGATGGGGGCCCCGGAAAGGCGGAAATCAGGCCCTGCGCTTAGAACATGCTGCGCATTTACGCAAGCGCAAATCCTAGAAGATGGCTTGCAGGATCAGCACGAGCACGATCAGGACGATGATGATCAGGATCAGCGCAAGGCGCCCGATGGCTCCCAACATGGCGGTCCTCCTGCCGCGCGAACAGGGCGCGCAGCCTCAGGTTCCCGCCTTGCCCCGCCAGGGCAGGAAGGCCGGCACCCGGGCCCGG
>CAYOKN010000273.1:0-4296 GCA_964404545.1 uncultured Rhodospirillaceae bacterium
TTCGCCACCAAGGTGGCCGAGGCTTACTGATCCAGCCGGACCAGCAGGGTCCATTCCGGCAGGCCGTAGCCGCGCCGCAGCTCGGCCTGGGCGCCGGGGAAGCGGGCCTTGACCAGTTCGAGCCAGGGCTGCGGGCGCGAGCGGTAGAGGTCGTCCGAGCCCGGCGCCTCGGGGGCCAGCATGTTGAAGGCAAAGCCCTTGCGGCTCATGCGGCCCAGTTCGGTGATGCTGCGCGCCAGCCAGTCCTCCCACACCACCCGGTCGGCTTCGAGCTTCAAGTTGTAGGTGCCCGACACCAGCCCGTAGTCGGCCCGCATCAAGGGCGCCGAGCCGAACAGGAAATCAGCGCGCGGGTCCGGATTGGCGACCCGCGCCGCCGTCAGCATGGCGTCCACGATGTCATAGCCCACATAGCGGCCCAGCCGGTCGCCCAGTTGCTGCACCAGCAGCGGGAACAGGGCGCCGCTGCCGCAGCCCAGGTCATTGATGCTGACCGCCTGGGCCTTGTCGGGGATCAGCGTCAGCAACTGGCGGAAGCGTTCCTGCTGGCCCGCGGCATCGGTCCAGCACATGCCCCGGGCGCCGGGGCCGTGCTGGGTCAGGGTATGGTCGAACACGGCCGCCACCTGCGCCAGCATCCGGGCGGTGGTGGCGTCCAGGCCGCTCACAGCAGCCGCTCGTCCCGGCGCATGCGCACCCGCACCGAGATGCCCCGGGCGACGAAGGCCCGGTGCACCAGGATCGACAGGGCGATGGCGATATAGGAGCCCATGACCACGTCCGACAGGTAATGCACGGTGGTCACCACCCGGCTCATGGCCACCAGCACCGCCACCAGGACCCACAGCAGGTCATAGCGCGGGACGATGAACAGCAGCGCCATCATCACCGCCCAGATGGCCTGGGAATGGCCCGAGGGGAAGCTGTTCATGGCCCAGGCGGTGTTGAAGGGCTCGAAGCCGTAGAGACCCTGCTCGAACAGATAGCGCGGGCGAAAGCGGCCCACCAGGAATTTCAGGCCATTGACCACAATGCCGCTGGCCGCCAGGCAGGCCAGCAGGAACAGGGCCAGATGCACATAGCGCATGGCCAGGGCGCGGGCCTCCAGGGTCACCGCCCGCCAGGCGCGCATGCGGAAGAACAGCCCCAGCAGCACGGCGGGCACGATGAACAGCTCGGCCTCGCCGAACTCGGTGACCACTTTGAAGAAGCCCTCCACATGGGGCGTCAGGTTGGCCTTCAGCCACAAGGCCAGAGGTCGGTCGATCACCAGATAGGACAGGCCCGAGAACAGGCTGACATAGACCGCCGACATGGCCAGCGGCCACCGCCGGGTGACGGCCGAGATGGCGCGCCACAGGCTGGCCCCAAAGGCCTCCAGGTCATAGCGGTCGATCATTCGGACCGCCCATAGAGGCCGATGGACACGGTCTTGCCGCGCGAATAGTTGAAGCCATCCACCCGCTCCAGCTCCATCACCCGCAGGCCCAGCATCTGCAGCGCGGCCTCGAAGGTCTCGCGTTCGCGCTCTTCCACCGCCACCAGGGCCTTGGGATGGTCGGCCAGGTGCTGGGCCGCGCCCGGCCCCTGCACCAGGGCGGTTTCGGTGTCGGTCAGGAACACCAGGCTGGGCTCGTGATAGCCGGCCACGGCGATGGGGCCGTCGCTGCCATGCAGGTCCACCAGCCGAGCCAGGCGAGGGCTGACGGCGAATTGCTCCATATTGGGCAGCACGCCCTGGAAGATGCAGCCATAGGCGATGGCGGCGGCGGCGATGGCGGTCAGGGCCGCCTTCTCGAAGTCCAGCCGCCAGGCCATGACGGCGGGGGCCAGGCCGGCGGCGGCAGCGGCCAGGGCGGCGGGGATCGACCATGCGGTGAAGCCGTCGCCATAGAGGATCGGCGCGGCCACGGCGGCGCCGGCCAGCACCAGACCCACCAAGGCACCCAGCACCAGGAAGGCACGGCCCCAGGGGCGGGTCAGCACCGGGTCGCGGGTGACCACGGCGGCGGCGGCCAGCAGCGCCAGCGCCGGATAGACCGGCGAGGTGTAGTGCGGCAGCTTGGTGGGCACCAGTTCCATGATGATCCAGAACGGCCCCGCCCAGGCCAGGCAGAAGCGCAGCGCCGCCGCCTGCCGGCCCTGCCAGGCGCGCACCACGCCGGGAATCACGAAGAGGGCGGCGGGCCACAAGGTGACCAGCGCCAGCAGCAGGTAATAGCCGGGCGGCGCGCCGTGGCTCTCCTGGGCGCCCAGGAGCTTGGGCAACAGGTCGGTCTTGACGGCGGTGGCGATGAACTGGCCTTCGGTGGCGCTGGACACGGCGGCCATCCACGGCGCCACCATGGCAGCCACGATCAGCAGGCCGGTGATGAAGCGCAGATTGTAGATCCACTGCGCCTTGCGGTCATAGATCCACAGGGCCAGGATGGTCAGCAGCGAGATCAGCGGCACGATGGGCCCCTTGATCAGGATGCCCGCCCCCTGGGCCAGCCAGAACAGCAGCGGCAGGGTCTTGCGGTCGGCCTTGGTGCCGCCATGGGCCATCATATAGAAGCGGCTCAGCACGCCCTGCGCCGCCACCACGCAGGCCAGCAGCATGGCGTCGGTCTTGGCCTGGTGCGCCTCGGTCACCACCACCAGTGCGGCGGCCAGGAACCCCGCCCCCAGCAGCGCCGGCCCGCGCCCGAACAGGAATTGCCCGAAATGATAGGTCAGTAGCACCGCTGCCAGGGCGCCGGCCACACTGGGCAGGCGATAGGCCCAGATCTCGCGCTTGGCGTCCAGCAGCCCCACGGTGGCCGATTGCAGCCAGTAGATGCCCACCGGCTTCTTGGCGCGCAGCTCGTCCTGGTATTGGACCTTCACATAGTCGCCGGATTCCAGCATCTGGGTGCTGGCCTGGGCAAAGCGGGATTCGTCACGGTCCATGGGCGGGACGGCGGCGATGCCCGGCAGATAGAGGACGGCGCACAACAGGAGAAGGGCCAGATAGGGGCGCATGCCCCGGGTGAGCCACTGCAAGACGACCACTCCGAACGGACAGGGTGGCCCATTAAAGGGATATAGGGGGGCGGGATCAAGGCGGTTGGCGGGGCCTTAGCCAGCCAGCCGCTCCAGTTCCCAGATCCAGTCCCGATAGCTGCGCTCGTGCGTGGCCAGGGCCGGCTGGCCCGCCAGCTGGTCGGCGGTGCGGCGCAGCACCGCGATCTGGGCAGCGGCCAGGGCGGCCCGGTCCCGGTTGGCCAAGTACGGGTCAGGCAGGCGTCGCAGCAGCGAGGCGAAGCCCAGCGCCACATGCCCGCCCAACGGCTTGGCGGCGGCCTGGGCCAGCTGGTCCACCAAGGTGGGCACGGCCTTCAGCGCCCAAGCGCCATAGTCCCGCAACAGTGGCGCCTGCGCCTCGATGGCCTCGCGCTCCTGGTCGAAATCGGTCCGGTCCAGGATGGACTTGTCCCGATAGACCACCGGCGCGGCCTCGGAGGTGTCGCAGACCCAGCCCGGGCGCGGCACCAGCAATTGGTCCTGGTCGGCCTCGTCGCGCCAGGCAAAGAAGGGCATGGCGCGGCAGCGGGCCGGCTTGTGCTCCTGGATTGCGCAGAGCGTGCCCTGCAAGGCCGGGCAGGGCAGGGTGGCGGGCAGGTAGCTGGCCAGGGACAGGCGCACCGCCAGCCGCTTGCGGTCGCGGGTGGTGACAGCCAGGCCCAGGCGGCTGGTGATGTCGAAGGCCTTGTGGCCGGGCTTCAACGGGGTCCAGACCACGGCCAGGGGAAACAGCGCCGCATGGGCCAGGGCATCGTCCAGGGTCAGCGGCAGCTGGCCCACGCAGCATTTGCCGCAGGCGGTGCAGGCGAAGCGGCGCTCGCGGCTCACCGTCAGGCCCCGCAGCACTTCTTGTATTTGGCGCCCGATCCGCAGGGGCAGGGGTCGTTGCGGCCCACCTTTTGCACGGTGATGGGGGTTTGCTTGGGGTTCATCTCGCCGTCCACATACAGCCAGCGGCCATCCTCGCGGCGGAAGGTGGCGCGCTCGTGGTGGCTGTGCACCTGGCCGCGCACCCGGAACTCGGCCACATACTCCACCATGCCGGTGTCGTCGTCGGGCCCGCCGCCTTCGGTGGCGCGCACCCCCAGCCCCACGGGCTCCAGGTCGCGGGCCGACCGCCGCACTTCCTCCATGTCCACGTCGGCACGCTTCTCGGGGGCCAGGCTGTCGGTCAGGAAACCGCCGAACTGTTCGGTGACGAAGGCGGTATAGCGGGCGCGCATCAGCGCCTCGGCGGTGGGGGCCAGCCGC
>CAYOKN010000274.1:0-4245 GCA_964404545.1 uncultured Rhodospirillaceae bacterium
TGCGCCTGCCCGACGGCTATGACACCCGCGTGGGCGCCAGCGGCCACGCCCTGTCCGGCGGCCAGCGCCAGCGCGTCGGCCTGGCCCGCGCCC
The DNA here is from genome assembly GCA_964404545.1 of uncultured Rhodospirillaceae bacterium. Taxonomy (GTDB): domain Bacteria; phylum Pseudomonadota; class Alphaproteobacteria; order Rhodospirillales; family Magnetospirillaceae; genus CAYOKN01. The sequence goes on from CAYOKN010000274.1 coordinate 94, forward strand.
TGTACGGCAGCCCGCGCCTGGTGGTGCTGGACGAACCCAATGCCAACCTGGACGTCGCCGGCGAGCAGGGCTTGGTGCGGGCGGTGCTGGGCCTGAAGGAAAAGGGCTGCACCACCGTGGTCATCACCCATCGCATGCCGATCCTGAACGCCGTGGACAAGATCATGGTTCTGAATGACGGCGTGATGGAGCTGTTCGGCGACCGCGACGAGATCATGAACCGGCTGATCCGCCCGGTGGCGGTCCAGTCCAATCCGCAGATCAAGGCGGCCGGAGGCGTCCGATGAGCAAGAACGACCTGACCCTGTTCGATCCGCGCGCCACCCAGGCCGATCCCATGGCCCATGTGGCCGAGGCCTCCACCGACCTGCGCGGTCCGGTGATGGCCGGCCTGGCGGTGGTGGCCATCGCCCTGGGCGGCTTCGGCGCCTGGGCGGCCAGCGCGCCGCTGTCCAGCGCGGTGGTGGCCGGCGGCACTCTGGTGGTGGAAGGCAACCGCAAGACCGTCCAGCATCTGGAAGGCGGCATCCTGAAGGAGATCCTGGTGGCGGACGGCCAGCAGGTGGCCGCCGGCCAGCCGCTGATGCGGTTCGAGGAGACCAAGGCGCAGACCACCCTGGCCGCCGTGCAGGCCCAGCTGGACGCTGCCCGCGCCGCCGAGGCCCGGCTGATGGCCGAGCGGGACGGCGCCCGGGCGGTGGTGTTCCCCGCCGACCTGCTGGCCCGCCGGCACGAGCCCAAGCTGGCCGAGATCCTGCAGCAGCAGGAGGCCGAGTTCAGCGCCCGCCGCTTGACCCGCGAAAGCGAAGTGGCGGTCTGGCGCCAGCAGGTGGCCCAGGCCGAGGCCGAAATGGCCGGCTACCAGGCCCAGGCCGACTCCAAGCAGCGCCAGATGGGGCTGATGCAGGACAAGCTGGCCGGCCTGCGCAAGCTGGCGGCGGACGGCTATTACCCCAAGAACCGCCTGCGCGAGGAAGAGGGGGCGCTGGCCGCCCTGCAGGGCAATGCCGGTTCGGACGCCGCCGCCATCGCCCGCGCCGGCAATGCCGCCGCTCAGGCCAAGCTGCAACTCCTGAACGCCGAGCAGAAGGCCCGCGAACAGGCCAATGTGGCCCTGTCCGAGGTCCAGGCCCGCATCGGCGACCTGACCCAGCAACTGACCGCCGCCCAGGATGTGGCCCGGCGCACCCTGGTCACCGCGCCGGTGGACGGCGTGGTGCAGGGCCTGAAGATATTCACCGTGGGCGGCGTGGTGCCGCCCGGCGGCGAACTGATGGACGTGGTGCCGGTCAATGACCGTCTGGTGATCGAGGCCCGGCTGCAGCCCCAGGACGTGGAGGCGGTGAGCCAGGGCCAGAAGGCCGAGGTGCGCCTGACCGGGCTGGACGCCAAGACCACCCCGGTGCTGGAGGGCAAGGTGCTGACTGTGTCCGCCGACCGCTTCACCGACAAGATCGCCAACAGCGCCTGGTACACCGCCCGGGTCGAGGTGGGGCCGGAACAGTTGGCCCAGGTGGCCGATTATCGCCTGCAGCCCGGCATGCCCGCCGATGTGATGATCGTGGGGACCGAACGCACGGCGCTGGACTATCTGCTGAAACCCCTGGGCGACCATTTCGCCAAGGCCTTCCGCGAGGACTAGCTTCGGTAAAGATAGGGTAAAGAAACGGCGGCTTCGGCCGCCGTTTCCATGTCTGGGCGGCGCCTTTCACGATGCTGCCTAAATTATGTCAAGAGTGCCATCAGTATTTATGAATCGTTATTAGCTTTCCGTGGCGATACTATACATATTCGCGCCGACGGAAAGTTTTACTTTCATCTTTCTTTAAGTTGCCAAGTCCAAACTCCGTCTCGGAGCAAAGGCGTTCATCGGAACGATCATTGCCCTCTTAAAATAGAGACGAGGTTAGAAACAATGGCGACCAACCTTCGCTGGGCTGCGCCCGAAATGAAGAATCCTTTGATCATCGATCTGAACAAGACCGGTGGTCAGGATTACTGGAAGTTCGCTCCCGACCAGGATGTCATCTTCATTGCGTCCGACAGCGTGCGCACCGTTGCCCGGCTGCAGACCGACGGCGGCCGCAATATCCAGGTCGTGGGCGGCAAGTACGAGCCTTCGGGCAGTGCCACCGCCACCCTGTATTTCACCAACATCACCGGCAATGTCTTTGTGGAAGGTGTCCATATCGACAACAAGAACAGCTGGGGTGCCGATGGCATCGCCGTCTATGGTGCGGCGGGTACCGCGCCCAATGTCTATATCCAGAACAGCCGCATCGAAAACATCACCGGCACCATGAACGGCGCCCATGGCGACGTGTTCCAGACCCACGGTCCGGTCAATGGCCTGCACTTCTATAACGTGACCGGCTCGACCAACTACCAGGGCATCTTCATTCCGCCGCAAAAGCCCACCGGCTATGCGACTCTCGAGAATGTGAACATCAGCTACACGGCGGGCGGTGACAACACCACCTACCAATACTGGTTCCTGGATAACACCGCCGAGAAGCCCTTCCCGGTGACCCTGAAGAACGTCTATGCCACCGAGCGGTCGGGCCAGCAGGCCGAGACCCATTCCGTGTGGCCCAAGGCCGGCCTGTCGCAGATCGGCGCAGTGCGCGTGGGCGACCAGATCACCTGGCCGACCCTGCCCTATCAGGGCGCCATCACCGTGGGCAAGCCCCAGGCGGACTTTGCCCCCTCGGCCGCCGTGGGCCTGAACTATGCCTCCGGCCCGGTGACCCTGCCCGACGGCACCGAGTATGTCCCGGCCCCCAGCTATCCCAACGACCCCGCCGCCTCGGGCGCGCCGTCCAAGTGGCTGGCCGGCTCGGACGTGACCGGCACCGACGGCAATGACCATATCGCCGGCGTGGCCGGCGTGGCCGACACCCGCCTGGCCGGCGGCAAAGGCGACGACACCTATGTGGTGGACAAGGCCGACGACAAGGTGGTCGAGCTGGCCGGCGAGGGCACCGACACGGTGGAGTCCTATGCCGCCGCCTACAGCCTGGGCGCCAATGTGGAAAACCTGGTGCTGATGGGCACCGAGGCCATCAACGGTACCGGCAACGACCTGGCCAACCGCATCACCGGCAACAGCGCCGCCAACGTGATCGACGGCGGCAAGGGCAATGACGTGCTGACCGGCGGCGCCGGCAACGACACCTTCGTGGTGCGCGCCGGCAATGGCTCGGATGCCATCACCGACTTCGCCGCCGGTGATGTGGTCAAGCTGGTGGGCACCGGCTTCAAGGACTTCGCCGCCGTCAAGGCCGCCATGGTCCAGAAGGATGCCGAGGTGGTTCTGAACCTGGGCAATGGCGAGACCCTGACCTTCCGGGGCGTCAAGCTGGAAGCCCTGACCCAGGCCAGCTTCGTGCTGGAGGGCCAGAGCACCGCTCCCGCTCCCACCACGCCCACCACCCCGACCACGCCCACTACTCCGACCACCCCCACCGAGCCCGCCCCGGCCCCGGTTCCGCCGGCCACCGGCGACGCCTCGGCCCAGCCGGCGGCCATGACCCCCTGGCCCAACAGCTGGATCTCGGGGACCTCGGCCAGCGAGACCCTGGTGGGCACCGACCGCGACGATCACATGACCGGCGGTGGCGGCACCGATATCTTCCTGGGCGGCAAGGGCAACGACACCTATGTCATGGGTGACGGCGCCAGCACCATCACCGAGAAGGCCGGCGAAGGCATCGACCTGGTGAAGAGCTGGGCCAAGAGCTACACCCTGCCGGCCGAGGTCGAGCACCTGGTGTTGGAATGGTCCGCGGGCAACGGCACCGGCAACGACCTGCACAACCGCATCGTCGGCAACGGCTCGGCCAACCTCCTGGATGGTGGCAAGGGCAATGACCTGCTGACCGGCGGTGCCGGCAATGACAGCTTCGTGGTCAAGGCGGGCAACGGCTTCGACACCATCACCGACTTCGCGGCCGGTGACGTGGTCAAGCTGGTGGGCACCGGCCTGGCCGACTTCGCCGCGGTCAAGGCGGCCATGACCCTGCAGGGCTCGGACACCGTGCTGGCCCTGGGCAATGGCGAGACCGTGACCTTCAAGAGCTTGGCTCCGTCGGCCTTCACCGCCGCCAGCTTCGCCTTCGAGGGCGGCGTGAGCCAGCCGGCTCCCACCACCCC
>CAYOKN010000275.1:0-415 GCA_964404545.1 uncultured Rhodospirillaceae bacterium
CTGGGCTTCGTCGGGTCTGGGGACCGGGTGGATGCTGTTGTGGACCGAGTAGGGGACGTATAACCGGCGGTCGTCTTCGTAGAGAAAGATGACAAACTTTTCGGGGTTGAGGGCGCGCTCTATCTCGGTTTGCAGCAGGTTGATGGTCTGGTCAATATCGGGCGTTACCACCAGCCGCTGTGATAGGTTGGTCAGGGTGCGGCGGTAGTCGGCCTGTGAACGGTAAAAGACCCGGTCGATGCCGCGTTGGATGAATTGAAGCAGGGGCGAAAAGCCAATCACCAGCAGAAGCAGGTAGGCGGCAATGACAAACGGGTCATTGGCCTGTACGGTTTCTTGCAAAATCAGCGAGGCCAGGTTGAGCAGTAAGAAGAAGATGATTAATGCGCTGCTGGTCGCCAGCACATAGGTCAGG
>CAYOKN010000275.1:529-2704 GCA_964404545.1 uncultured Rhodospirillaceae bacterium
TGGTTTCCTGAAAGCCAATCGGGAAGAGGTAGAGCACCAGAATGGGCAGAAAGGCCAGGGCGGCGCCAAAAATAATCACGCGGCTTTGCTGGCGCACAATGGGCGAACTATCTCCCAGCACGCGTCCCATCAGCGAGGCCAGAAAGGACAGGATGCCAAGGGCGTTAAAAACATAGCCCCAGCGCCACGAGTCGATGTATTTGTAGGGGGTAGGGGGGATGACAATATCTCGGAAAATGAAGACAGCCAGGGCCAGCCCAATGGCAAATGGGATAAACCGCAGGGTTGGCCAGCGTTCTACGATACGCAGTTCTTGTGGGAACATGAGCGCCAGGTACCCCAGCGCCGCGGCAGAGGCGGGCAGGCTGAGTGCCCAGAGCAAGACCACCTGGTGGGTGGTGTTCATATCGAGAAAAGTGGCTGTCAGCAGTGAGATGGACGAGACAAAGATGACAAAGGCGCGGGTTGGGCGAAAGTCGGGCCGCAGGCGGTAGGCCCAAAAGCCAATCCCAAAGAAGGTTATCCCTACCAGGTAGGGGATGATGAAGAGCGAGAACAGGTCACCGAGGCTGGCCCTGGCGGGTGTGATGCGCACGCTGAAGGTGGAATTGTCGCTCTGGCGGTAAAAGGTGGCTTCAAATTCCTGCCAGCCGTTCTGGTGCAGGAAGGTGTACATCTCGTTGGTGTTTTCGATGGGCCGTCCGTTGAGGGCGATCAGGCGGTCGGCCCATTGCAGGCCGCTGGCTTTGCCTTGCCAGCCTTGTCCGCTAATCTGACTCAGGACGTTGTTAGGTTCAACCAGAAAACCCGGAAAAGGTGTGTGATACCATTCCCAGGCCCAGAAGGGGGTGAGCGCAAACATCAGCAGGGCCAGGGCAAGAAAGCCGAGCGGGATGAAGTGTGATTGCCAGTTTTGTCGAATGGTGGAAAGCATTCCGTTGCTGCTGATTCTAATCCTGCGCGCGTGGTGAGAGTGCGGCCAGCTCCTGGCGGTATTTTTGCACCAGGGCGCTGTTGCCGCTTTCTTCACCGTGTTTGCTGAGTTGTTCTTTTTTATGCGCCAGTTCTGCGGTCACCTGGTAGAAGCGCGAGGTGGCAAAGAATTTGCCGCTAAAAAGCGAGGCCAGCCAGGCAAATGACAGGGCCAGGCCCGAAGAAGCGGTGCGATATTGCGAGGGGGTGATGATACCCATCTGCACTTCTTCGCGCAGGTGGTGGGCAATGGTGCGCTGTTCGGCCCACCCGGCGCTGATGATGACAATGAACATGAAGAGCACCCCAAGCCAATCGAGTATGGAACCCAGGAGACAGGTCAGTTCGCCAAAGAAAGGCACGGTTGCCAGCAGGTTGTGCATCGCGTGGGTGAACATGGCCAGGCCCCAGCCGGCCAGCGGGGCGCCCGACAGCTCGATGAGCCCGCTGCCCAGCGCGGCGACGAGGCCCGCCCGCCAGGCCGCCTGCGCGTCCCCGGTGCTCAGCTTGACCGGCAGCATCACCAGGAAGACGTAGGCGAAGACGCTCGGCGTGTTGATGCCGTAGGGCAGCGCGCAGACGTCGGACCGGCCGGTGGCCCGGGACAGCCGCATGGCCTGCCAGGAGTAGAAGAGGTTGCCGACCAGGATGGAGAGGGCCGCACCCGGCAGGATGCGCCCGTGGACCAGCTCGGCGGGGAAGCCGAGCACGAAGCGGCAGAGCGCGTCGATGACCAGGAGCTGGACGACGTTGTCGACGGCCAGGCCGAAGAAGCCGTCGATGTCGCCGCGGACGAACCAGCGCGCGCGGGCGGGGGGAGCGGACACGGGACCTCCCTGGGAGGGCGGGCCCATGCTAGCAGAGGCGAGGAGGTCGGGATGCGGATCCTGCTCAACGGCGAGGCGCGCGAGCTGCCCGAGGGCTGCACGGTGGCGGCCTTGCTGGAGTCCCTGGGCGCCCGGCGCGAGGGCGTGGCCGTGGCCGTGGACCGGCGGGTGGTCCCCCGCAGCGAGCATGAGGCGAGGCGGCTGCGCGAGGGTGAGGCGGTCGAGGTCATCACGGCGGTCGGTGGGGGCTGAGCCGGGCGGCGGGGGCCGCGGAGGCGCCGACCGGCCGGCGAATTGTCGCCGGCTGTCACGCGCTGCAAGCAGCCGTCATACCCGGCCGCGGGGTGCGGAGAGGCGCGGGAACCGGTGGTAGACC
>CAYOKN010000275.1:2743-4011 GCA_964404545.1 uncultured Rhodospirillaceae bacterium
CCCACCTTCTCCCACGCCAACCTCCTCTCCTACGCCCTGCTGGTGGCGGTGCTCGTGGGCGTCGTCGGCGGCCTGCGCGGGCTCGGGATGCAGCTCGAGGCGATGTACCTGCACGACCCGGTGCAGCGGCCGGTCCGCGTGGCCGAGCTGCGCTGAGCGCGGCAGGCCCCCGGTCCGGGTCGGGGCCGGTCGGCTCAGGGCTGGCGCTGCTGGCGGGCCCGGCGCAGCGCGGCGCGGTCGACGCCCAGCGAGCGGAAGATGTTCCGCTCCTGCCAGTCCTGGAAGACCCGGAGGTGCTGGTCGGCGGCGTACTGGCCCGTGGTCAGGTAGACGAAGGCCCGCATCGGCGTGGAGAGGGAGTCGGCGTGGATCGCCTGGTGGGCCTGCCAGAAGAGGCCCTCGACGGAGCGGTTGTTGCCGTACCAGTAGCGGGCCAGGCGCAGGTAGGCCTTGTAGTCCCGGCGGGTCCGCTCGCTGTAGGCCTCCATCAGCGCGGCCTCGTCGGCCTCGGGCTCGCTGAAGCGACGCAGGACGGCCAGGGCCGCGTCGCAGCCGCCGCGCACCGCCGCGTCCACCCCGCCGGAGAGGATGGGGTCGACGAAGCAGGCGGCGTCCCCGAGCAGCATCCAGCCCGGGCCCGCCAGCCGGCGGTGGGAGAAGGACCAGTCGCGGGCGAAGTAGAGCGGTTGGTCCGGCTGCGGGCCGGGCAGGCGCTGAGCGCCATGCAGCGGCAGGGCCTCGGTGCGGGCCAGGATCTCCTCGAAGCGGGCCAGGGGGATCCGCTCGCGGCCGCGGTGAACCAGGCCGACGCTGGTGCGGTCGGCGGAGATGGGAATGAACCAGATCCAGCCCTCCGGCACGGTGACGACGAGCTGGACGTGGCGGCCGAGCACGCCGGGCACGCCGCCAGCGCCCTGGTAGTAGGCGTAGGTGGCGGTGGCCTGCATGTCGGGGACGGCCTCCTGGAGCTGGAAGGCGCGGCCGAGCAGGCAGCTCTGGCCCGAGGCGTCCAGCACGACGTCGGCGCGCTCCTCGACCTCCTGGCCCGAGGGCAGGCGCACCCGCAGGCCGACCACCCGCTCGCCGTCCATCAGCGGGCCCAGCGCGGCGGCCCCGAAGGCGACGTCGGCCCCCTCGCGGGCGGCGGCGGCGAGGATGAGCTCGTCGAAGCGGGCGCGCTCGACCTGCCAGGCGTGCTCGTAGCCGCCGGTCAGCAGTCCGCGCTCGTCCAGGCTCGGCAGGTCCACCTCCAGGCGCGGGTCGAAGAG
>CAYOKN010000275.1:4033-4239 GCA_964404545.1 uncultured Rhodospirillaceae bacterium
CCCCAGACGTAGACCGCGCCGAACTTCCAGGCGAAGCCCTGCGCGGCCAGCTCGGCACCCAGGCCCAGGTGCCGGTCCAGCAGGTTCATCGTCGCGGGCTGCAGCGACTCGCCGACGTGGTGGCGGGGGAAGGGCTGGCGCTCGAGCACGCGGACGGAGGCGCCGGCCCGGGCCAGGACCCCCGCGGCCGAGGCGCCGGCCGGACC
>CAYOKN010000276.1:0-614 GCA_964404545.1 uncultured Rhodospirillaceae bacterium
GGCGCTGAGCCTGCGGCCCGACTTCATCCAGTTGCACGGGTCCGAGACGCCGGAGCGGGCGGTGGAGATCCGCCGCCTCACCAAGGCCGGGATCATCAAGGCCCTGCCCGTGCGCGATGCGGCCGATCTGGCCACGGCCGACGCCTGGGCGGGAGTCGCCGACCACCTGATGTTCGACGCGAAACCGCCAGAGGGGGCCGATCTGCCCGGCGGCGTCGGCCACGCCTTCGACTGGTCGATCCTGTCCGGCCGCGCCTTCGACCGGCCGTGGTTCCTCGCCGGGGGTCTGGACCCGGACAATGTGACGCGCGCGATCCGCACCACCGGCGCGCCTCTCGTCGACGTCTCCTCTGGCGTGGAAAGCGCCCCGGGTGTTAAGGAGCCGGCCCGCATCGCGGCCTTTCTCAAGGCCGTCGCCGAGGCCTGAAAGCCGGACCCGTGAACGCCCCCATTCCCAATTCCCAGTACGCCTGGCCTGACGCCGAAGGCCGTTTCGGCCCCTTCGGCGGCCGCTTCGTCGCCGAGACCCTGATGCCCGCCGTGCTGGAGCTGCAGGAGGCCTATGAGGCGGCCAAGGCCGACCCGACCTTCCAGGTCGAGCTGGACGACTGGCT
>CAYOKN010000276.1:663-4228 GCA_964404545.1 uncultured Rhodospirillaceae bacterium
TGACCGATCACTACGGAGCCGCGAACATCTGGTTCAAGCGCGACGAGCTGAACCACACCGGCGCGCACAAGGTGAACAACTGCATGGGCCAGATCCTTCTGGCCATGCGAATGGGCAAGAAGCGGATCATCGCCGAGACCGGCGCCGGCCAGCATGGCGTGGCCACCGCCACCGTCTGCGCCCTGTTCGGCATGGACTGCGTGATCTTCATGGGCGCCACCGACATCGAGCGCCAGGCCCCCAATGTCATGCGCATGAAGCTGCTCGGCGCCGAGGTCCGGCCGGTCACCTCGGGCGCCGGCACCCTGAAGGATGCCATGAATGACGGCCTGCGCGACTGGGTCACGAATGTCCGCGACACCTTCTACTGCATCGGCACGGTGGCGGGCCCGCATCCCTATCCCGCCATGGTGCGTGACTTCCAGGCGGTGATCGGCCAAGAGACCAAGGAACAGATCCTGGCTGCCGAGGGCCGGCTGCCCGACAGCCTGGTGGCCTGCATCGGCGGCGGCTCCAACGCCATGGGCATGTTCCATCCCTTCCTGGATGACCGGGGCGTGCGCATCATCGGCGTGGAAGCCGCCGGCCATGGCATCGCCAGCGGCCAGCATGCGGCCTCGCTGACCGGCGGCAAGCCGGGCGTGCTGCATGGCAACCGCACCTATCTGCTGCAGGACGCCGACGGCCAGATCACCGAGGCCCATTCCATCTCGGCCGGCCTGGACTATCCCGGCATCGGCCCGGAACATGCCTGGCTGCATGAAAGCGGCCGGGTGGAATATGTCTCGATCACCGACGGCGAGGCGCTGTGCGCTTTCCAGCAGACCACCCGGCTGGAGGGCATCATTCCGGCCCTGGAATCGTCCCACGCCATCGCCCATGCCTCGAAGATCGCCAAGGATCTGGGTCCCGACCATGTGATGGTGATCTGCCTGTCCGGCCGTGGCGACAAGGACCTGGCCACCGTGGCCCGGCATCTGGGAGAAGAGCTGTGAGCCGCATCGCCAAGCGCTTCGACAAGCTGAAGGCCGAAGGCCGTGGCGGCCTGGTGACCTTCATCACCGCCGGCGACCCGGACCGCGCCACCTCGGCCGCCATCCTGGCCGGGCTGCCCGCCGCCGGCGCCGACCTGATCGAGCTGGGCATGCCCTTCACCGATCCCATGGCCGACGGTCCCGCCATCCAGCTGGCCGGCCAGCGCGCCCTGGCCGCCGGCTCCAGCCTGGACCAGGTGTTCGGCATGGTGGCGGACTTCCGCAAGACCGACGCCGAGACTCCCATCATCCTGATGGGCTATTACAACAGCATCTATGCGCGCGGGCCCCAGGCCTTCTGCGCCCAGGCCAAGCAGGCCGGGGTGGATGGGCTGATCCTGGTGGACCTGCCGCCCGAGGAAGCCGAGGAGCTGGTGCCCCACGCCCAGGCCAACGGCATCGATTTCATCGTGCTGACCGCGCCCACCTCGGATGATGCGCGGCTGCCCGCCATCTTGCGCAATGCCTCGGGCTTCATCTACTACGTGTCCATCGCCGGCATCACCGGCACCGCTTCGGCCAGCCGCGCGGCCATCGAGCAGGCCTATGCCCGCATCAAGGGCCATACCAGCCTGCCGGTGGCGGTGGGCTTCGGCATCAAGACGGCCGAGCAGGCCGCCGAGGTGTCCAGCATCGCCGAAGCCGCCGTGGTGGGCTCGGCCATCGTGCAGAAGGTGGCCGACAATCTGGATGCCGACGGCAAGGCCACGCCCGGCCTGGTCCCGGCGGTGCTGACCTATGTGGGCGACCTGGCCCGCGCCGTGCGCGCGGCCAAAGTGACGGCTTAAAGGGATAGACCCATGAACTGGCTGACCAACAACGTCCTTCCCAAGATCCAGCAGTGGGTGCGGCCCAAGGAAGTGCCGGACAATCTGTGGCACAAATGCCCGGCCTGCGGTCACATGATCTTCCACCGCGACCTGGAAAAGAACCTCTCGGTCTGCCAGCATTGCGGCCACCATATGCGCCTGACCGCCAAGCGCCGGCTGGAACTGCTGTTCGACCAGGGCGCCTACCAGCGCATCGAGCTGCCCAAGGTCCCCGTTGATCCCTTGAAGTTCAAGGACCAGAAGCGGTATGGCGACCGCCTGAAGGACGCCCAGCACAAGACCGGCGAACAGGACGCCATCATCGTGGCTCATGGCAAGATGGGCGGCATGAATGTGGTGGTTGCCTGCTTCAATTTCGACTTCATGGGCGGCTCCATGGGCATCGCCGTGGGTGAAGGCATCGTTGCCGCCGCCGAGCTGGCGGTGCTGCAGGACGCTCCGCTGATCGTGATCCCCGCCTCGGGCGGTGCCCGCATGCAGGAAGGCATCCTGTCGCTGATGCAGATGGCCCGTACCACCGTGGCGGTGGACAAGGTCAAGGACAAGGGGCTGCCCTATATCGTCCTGCTGACCGATCCCACCACCGGCGGTGTCTCGGCCAGCTTCGCCATGCTGGGCGACATCGCCATCGCCGAGCCGGGTTCGGTGATCGGCTTTGCCGGTGCGCGGGTGATCGAGAACACTATCCGCGAAAAGCTGCCCGAGGGCTTCCAGAAGGCCGAATATCTGCTGGACCATGGCATGGTGGACATGGTGGTGCCCCGGCCGCAGCTGCGCGACACCCTGGTGCGCATCATCGGCCTGTTGCGCAACACCGGCCCGGCGGGCCAACTGCTCTCGCTGCCGGATATCGAGGCCGCCGCGCGTGGTTGATGCCGTTCTCGAACGGCTGAAAGTCCTGCATCCCAAGGTGATCGACCTGGCCCTGGACCGGGTCGAGCGCCTGCTGGACGCCCTGGGCCGGCCCCAGGACCGGTTGCCGCCGGTGCTGCATGTGGCCGGCACCAACGGCAAGGGTTCGACGCTGGCCTATCTGCGGGCCATGACCGAGGCCGCCGGGCTTTCGGCCCATGTCTATACCTCGCCCCATCTGGTGAAGTTCGCCGAGCGCATCCGCGTGGCCGGCGACCTGCTGGACGACCCGGCGCTGATCGCCCTCTTGGAGCGGATCGAGGCAGCCAATGCCGGCCAGCCCATCACCTTCTTCGAGATCACCACCGCCGCTGCCTTCCTGGCCTTTGCCGAGGCGCCGGCGGATGTGTGCCTTCTGGAGACCGGCCTGGGCGGCCGGGTGGACGCCACCAATGTGGTGGCCCGCCCTGCCCTGACCGTGATCACCCCCATCTCCATGGACCATGAGGCCTTTCTGGGCGACCGGCTGGCGCTGATCGCCGGCGAGAAGGCCGGCATCCTGAAGCCCGGCGTGCCCTGCATTGTCGCCGCCCAGGAGCCCGAGGCGCTGGCGGTGATCGAAGCCCGCGCCGCCCAGGTGGGCGCGCCGCTGCTGGTGCAGGGCCGCGACTGGCACATCGTCGCCCAGGGCGGCATGTTGCGTTTCAAGGGCCTGTTGGGCGAGCGCACCTTCCCGCTGCCGGCCCTGGCCGGGGCGCATCAGGTGACCAATGCCGGCGCCGCCCTGGCCGCCGCCGAGCGCCTGCCGCTGCCCATCACCGACCATGCCATGGCCCAGGGCCTGGCCAG
>CAYOKN010000277.1:0-4188 GCA_964404545.1 uncultured Rhodospirillaceae bacterium
TTCATGTCGTCAGTCTCCCCTGGGCTCATGGTCTTTGCCAGCAGCCTAGAAGCGGGCGGCGGCTTCCGCAAGATGCTGGACGGCTGCTATCCGCAAGCTGCCAGGGCTATGCCCTCGGCGAGCAGGAGCAGGGGGGGCTCATGAGGCCGGGCGCGCCACCGCAAGCAGCCGTTCGCAGACATAAGCCAGCTTGTCGGCGGTGATCTCGCCGCAGATGGGCAGGCTTAGCACCTGGACGGCAGCCCGTTCGGTCACCGGAAACTGCCCCTTGCGCCCGCCCAGATGGGCGAAGGCCGGCTGCAGATGCAGCGGCAGCGGATAATGGACCCCGGTCTCGATGCCGGCGGCGGCCAGCTCGGCTTGCACCCGGTCGCGGTCGGCCACTTCGGCCACATAGAGGTGATAGACGCAGGCGGTGGCCCCGGGCGGCGGCTCGATTACCTTGAAGCCCCGGGGCTTCAGTGCCTGGTCATAGTGGGCCGCGGCCTTCTGGCGCCGCCGGGTGGCCTCGGCCAGATGGGGCAGCTTGACCGACAGCACGGCGGCTTGCAGGCCGTCCATGCGGTGATTGTAACCCACCCGTGAATGTTCGTATTTGGACAACCGGCCATGGTCGGCCAGGCAGCGCACCGCCTCGGCCAGCACGGCATCGCCGGTGGTGACCGCGCCGGCATCGCCCAGCGCCCCAAGGTTCTTGCCGGGAAAGAAGCTGAAGCTGCCGGCGGCGCCCAGGCCGCCCACGCTGCGGCCCTGGAAGGCGGCCAGGTGGGCCTGGGCGCAATCCTCCACCAGATGCAGCCCGTGGCGCTCGGCCAAGGCCGACAGCGCGTCCATGCGCGCCGGGGTGCCGTACAGATGCACCGGGATGATGGCGCGGGTGCGCGGGGTCACCGCCTGGGCGGCGGCCTCGGGGTCCAGGGTATAGGAGCCGGGCTCGATGTCGGCGAACACCGGCGTGGCGCCCACATGGCAGACCGCTTCGGCGGTGGCGATGAAGGTGTGGGCGGGGACGATCACCTCGTCGCCAGGGCCGATGCCCAGGGCTTCCAGGATCAGCGCCAGGGCCGAGGTGCCGTTGGAGCAGCCCACCGCATGGGCGACGCCCAGCGAGGCGGCGAAGTCCTGCTCGAAGCGCGCCAGATAGGGCCCCTTGATGAAGGCGCGGGCGTCCAGCACCGCCTCCATGGCCTGCATCAGTTCGGGCTTCAGCCGGGCATGCAGTGCGCCCAGATCGACGAAGGGGACCTTCACCAGGTGGGCTCCGGCAGGCGGGCAGCATGGCCCAGGCGGGAATGGTGGGTCTCGAAGCGCATCTTCACTTCGCGCTCGGTGGCGATGGATTCATAGATGGCCGAGATGAGCTCCAGCGACTTGCGCCCCTCCAGGCCGTCCACCAGCGCCGGACCGCCGCGATGGATGCTCTCGACCACATTGCGCAGATAGGCCACATGGCCGAAGCCGTACACATTGGGCGGGTTCTCGCGGTATTGCTCGACCACCTCGGCGTCGCCCTCCAGCTTGTTGACGAACTCCCAGGTCTTCATCTGGTTGACGGCAAAGCCGCCGATTTCCACGGTGCCGAATTCTCCCAGCACCGACAGCGAGCCCTCCAGGTCCTTGGGGCGGGTGGCGGTGGTGGCCTCGACCACGCCGATGGCGCCGCCCCGGAACTTGATCACGGCCACGCCGGTGTCCTCGGCCTCGATGTCCACCAGGGCGGTGCGCGACACCGCATAAACGCTAACAGGGTCGCCCAGGAACCATTCCAGCAGGTCCACATGGTGGCTGGCCTGGTTGGCGAATACGCCGCCGTCCAGGGCCCAGGTGCCGCGCCAAGCATCCTGGTCGTAATAGCTTTGCGGCCTGGACCAGCGCACCCGCACTGTGCCCATCACCAGCTTGCCGAAGCGGCCGGACTCCAGCGCCTCTCGCAGCTTGACCACCGGCAGGTTCAGGCGGTTCTGCTTGACCACGAACAGCCGCACGCAGGCCAGGTCGCAGGCGTGGATCATGGCGTCTGCGTCTTCCAGGGTCAGCGCCATGGGCTTTTCCACCACGAGATGCTTGCCATAGGGCGCCAACTCGATGGTGTGGCGGGCGTGATGGCCGCTTTCGGTCAGGATGCAGACCGCGTCCACCGCGCCGTGCAACTCGTCCATCATGCGGTGCATGTTGGTGAAGAAGGGGACGTTGTACTTGCGCCCGAACTCCTCGGCCCGATCCGGCTTGATGTCGCAGACGCCCACCAGTCGGGCCCCCGGCACCTGGCCGCTGGACAGGATATCGGCATGCTTGCGGGCGATGCGGCCGCAGCCCACCAGTGCAAAGCCCAAGCTCATGGTCGCCCCTCTCGTCTTCGCAATTCGCGCGAGGGTGCATCATCCCACCCTGGCGGTTACCGCCGGGTTAATGATGCCTGCCGCCTTGTGCGGCCCGGACCGGCGCGCCAATATCCCTTTGCATCTTTCCCTGATGGACTGCCGCCCTCCCATGCCCGCTTCCGCCTACGCCCAGCTTGAAGCCCTGTTCGCCCGCATTGCCGCCGTCGAGGACGCGCTGGGCATGCTGCATTGGGACATGGCCACCATGATGCCGCCCGGCGGCTCGGAAGCCCGCGCCGAGCAGTTGGCGGTGCTGAAATCCATGGCCCATGAGATGATCACCCGGCCCGAGATGGAGGAGCTGCTGCAGGCGGCCGAGGGTGAAAGCCTGGATGCCTGGCAGAGCGCCAATCTGCGCGAGATGCGCCGGGACTGGGTGCATGCGGCGGCAGTGCCCGGCGCCCTGGTGGAGGCCTTCAGCCGCGCCTGCTCGGCCTGCGAGGTGGCCTGGCGCCAGGCCCGCCCCCAAAGCGACTTCCAGGCGGTCAAGCCCCGGCTGGCCGAGGTGCTGCGCCTGACCCGCGAGATCGGCCAGGTCAAGGCCGAGCGGCTGAATGTCTCGATCTATGATGCGCTTTTGGACCAGTACGAGCCCGGCGGGTCGTCGGCCCGCATCGATGCGGTGTTTGCCGACCTCGAGGAGTTCCTGCCCAGCTTCCTGGGCCAGGTGCTGGAGCGCCAGGGGGCGCCGGCACCGGCGCCGCAGGGGCCGTTTCCGGCCGAGACCCAGAAGTCCCTGGGACTGCGCATCATGGGCGTGCTGGGCTTCGACTTCCAGCATGGCCGGCTGGACATCTCGGCCCATCCCTTTTGCGGCGGCACGCCCGACGATGTGCGCATCACCACCCGCTATGACGAGTCCGACTTCGCCACCAGCCTGATGGGCGTGATCCACGAGACCGGCCACGCCCTGTACGAGCGCGGCCTGCCCGCCCAATGGCGGCGTCAGCCCGTGGGCCGGGCCCGGGGCATGAGCATCCATGAGAGCCAAAGCCTGCTGATGGAGATGCAGGCCTGCCGCTCGGCCGAGTTCATCCGCTTTGCCGCCCCGCTGATGGCCGAGACCTTCGGCGGCACCGGCGAGGCCTGGAGCCCCGAGGCGCTGCATCGGAATTATGTGCGGGTGGAGCCCGGCTTCATCCGGGTGGACGCCGACGAGGTGACCTATCCGGCCCATGTGATCCTGCGCTATCGGCTGGAAAAGGCGCTGATCGAGGGGGCCATGGAACTGGACGACCTGCCCGGTGCCTGGAACGAGGGGTTGGAGCGGCTCCTGGGCATCACCCCGCCCAATGACCGGCTGGGCTGCCTGCAGGACATCCACTGGTATGACGGCGCCTGGGGCTATTTCCCCACTTACACCCTGGGCGCCATGACTGCCGCCCAGTTGTTCGACGCCGCCAAGGCCGCCGAGCCGTCCATCCTGCCCGGCATCGCCATGGGCGATTTCGGGCCGCTGCTGGCCTGGCTGCGGACCCATGTGCACAGCCAGGGCTCGCTGCTCTCCACCGACGCGCTGCTGACCCAGGCCACCGGCCGCCCGCTGGATGCCGCCGTGTTCAAAGGACATCTGCAGCAGCGCTATCTGGCCTGATGCCGCGGCCAAGCGGCCGAATGGCCGCGCCCGGCGAGGGACAAAACATAAACTTAGGCCGAGATGCACATTTAGGGCATCACGGTCTAAGGGGTTGTTCGCCGTTCGGCCTCTGTATAGTTTTAGCCGGTTGAATTCCCGGGAGCGTGTCCTTGACTTATCTCAGCACCCGTGGCTCGGCCCCCGAGCTGCCGTTTGACGATGTCCTGCTGG
>CAYOKN010000278.1:0-4170 GCA_964404545.1 uncultured Rhodospirillaceae bacterium
GGCCGTCCTGTTCGCCTGCACGCAGAATGCCGTCCGCTCGCCCATGGCCGAGGCGCTTCTGAAGCATTTCCAGGGGCACCGCATCTTCGTGGACAGCGTGGGCGTGCGCGCCGGCGAGTTGGACCCCTTCGCCGTGGCGGTGCTGGAGGAAATCGGCATCGACATCAGCCGCCACCGGCCGAAATCCATGGAAGACCTGGAAGACGAGAGCTTCGACCTGGTCATCACCCTGAGCCCCGAGGCGCACCACGCCGCCCTGGAGCTGACCCGCACCAATTCCTGCGAGGTGATCTACTGGCCCACCTTCGACGCCACCGTGGTCGAGGGTAACCGGGAAACCCGCATGGATGCCTACCGCCAGGTGCGCGAGGAGCTGCGGCGCCGCATCCTGCAGCGGTTCCCCTCGCATAAGGTGGTGGACATCTCCTAGGGCCCTCACAGGGAGAGGGAGGGGACCCGCGCAGCGGCGAGGGTGGGGGGGCCTTAGGATGGCACCGGAGCGGGGAAGCGCACCACGAACTCCACCCCCTGGTCGTCGGGCGCGTCTCGGACCAGCACCGTGGCGCCATGGTGATCGGCGATCTTGCGACAGGCGGCCAGGCCGATGCCGGTGCCGTCATAGGTATCGCGGCCGTGCAGGCGCTGGAAGATACCGAAGATGCGGTCGCGGAATTCCGGGTCGATGCCGATGCCGTTATCGCGCACCACCAGCTCGGGCTGGCCGTCGTTGCTCCGGCTCAACACCTCGACCCGACAGGGGCGGTCGGGGGCGCGGTATTTCAGGGCATTGCCGATCAGGTTCTGGAACAGCCGCACCAGTTCGGCGGGGTTGCCCTGGACCGTGGGCAGGTCGTCGGCCACGGTGACGCTGGCAGCGGCCTCCTCGATGCCGGGGCGCAGATTGGCCAGGGCCTCGGCCACCGTCTGGGCCAGCTTCACCGGCTGCGGGTCGGGCTGGTTGCGGCCGATGCGGGAATAGTCCAGCAGGTCGCGGATCATGGCGTCCATGCGTCGCGCACCGTCGCGGGCAAAGGACAGATATTCCAGGTTTTCCTCGTCCAGCCGGTCGCCCATCCGGCGTTCCATCAAGGTCAAAAAGCTGGTGACCATGCGCAGCGGCTCGCGCAGGTCATGGGAAGCCACATAGGCGAACTGCTCCAATTCCTGATTCGAGCGCGACAGTTCCTGATTGATGGCTGACAGCTGCTGTTCATAGGTCTGCCGCTCGCGGATGTCGCGGGCCACGGCGCAGAGATAGGTGCCGTTCATATAGGTGACCCGTTGGGCCAGCACCTCCACCGGCAGCGCGCCATGGTCGGTGTTCAGGGTGGTCACGAAGCTGCTGCCGTCCACGGGGATTTTGTCCATGCCCTGGATGAAGTGACCGCTGCTGCTGACGCTGCGGCTGCCCAAGGCGGCTTCGGCGGCCTGATTGAAATAGATGGGGTGCTGGTTCTCGTCCAGCAGCAGCACCATGTCGCGGGATCGGTCGATGGCCGACTTCACCAGGAACAGTTGCCGCGCCTTGTCGCCCAGTTCGTTGGCCTGTTCCGCCAGGCGGACCCGGTGCGCGGTCAGCACCCGGTGGAACCAGCGGGCATAGGTCAGGCTGACCATCACCGCCAGAGCGCCGGCCACGGCCACCACCGCGATGGCGGCCAGGATTTCCTGGTGCAGGCGTTGGCGCAAACCGGCCAGGCGCTGGTCGGTGCGTGCCCGCACATCATCCACATAATAGGCCGCACCGATGGTCCAGCCCCAGGGCTCCACCCGTTTCACATAGGCCAGCTTCTGCGCCACGGCGCCATCATTGCGGCGCCACGAATAGTCCACGTAACCGCCCTCGGCCCCCACCTCCAGGAACCGGGTCAGGAACATGGCCTCCTGCGGGCTCAGCTCTTCGGGCAGCTTGCCTTCGCTGTCGGGGGTCGAGGGGGCCAGCGTCACCCGGCGGTCAGGCCCCAGCACGAACAGATAGCCCGCCTCGCCGAAGCGCAGGCTGCGGAAGCGGGCCAGGGCCTGGCGCTTCTGCTCTTCCTCCATGCTTTCCAGATAGTCGCCGGCCCCGATGATCCAGCCCCAGGGTTCAAACAGCCGCACATAGGCCAGCTTGTCCGACATGCGCTTGGGGTCCAGCGGCGAATACCAGCGATAGCGCGAAAAACCCTCGCCCACCGGCTGGCCGGCGGCTACGATCAGGCCGCGCATGATGTAATGGCCGGTGTCGTCCCGGTTGTCATAGAGGGATTTGCCCTCCATCTGCGGCGCCGTGGGCAGCAGCAGGCACAGGCCGTCCAGGTCATCGACGAAATAATAGCCGCGCCCGTTCAGGAACCGCTGCGGCCGCAGTGCCTCCAGCGCCATGCGCTGGGCCTCGGCCTGGGGCAGGTCCAGCAGGACCGCCTGGTCGTGCAGGGCCTGGACCTGGGCCAGCGCCATGTCCGTATGTTCGCGCAGGCTGGACCGCAGCGAGGCTTCGGTCTGCGACCGCATATGTTCCATATAGTTTTCGGCGGCCAGGACCTCGGCCCGCAGCAGGTCGCGGTAATAGGCTACGGTGTCCGCCTCGGCGGATCGCAGGGCGTCTTGGGTGTCCGCTTGCCGCGCCAGCAGCAGATAGGCCCCCAGCGCCCCCACCACCAGCATCACGATGGCCGTCAGTCCGGCACTGACAGCCCAGACCAGCCGGCGTTCGGCGGCGGCGAACTCCTCCACTGGGCGTGAGAAATCTATCCGATCCAAGCCCGGTAACTTTCCCTAGTGTCCCTCTACCCCAAGTCTAATACGGATATTCTGCGCTGTTAAAGCAAAAGCCCATCTCCCGGGTGCTGCGCGCAAGGTGGGGGATCCGGGTGGGAGACTCGTGCGAAGCGATTACACATTCTCTTCATGGGGGTATTTTCTGATCCATCGCTAAGCTGATGGACAGATCAGCCTTGTGAGGAAATTGCTCATGCTCTCGTTGCGTCCTTTCTGGCGGCCGCTCGCCGCCGCTCTCCTGGCTTTGCCGCTGATGGCCGGCGCTGCTCAGGCCTGCTCGCTCACCGTGGGGTACGAGCCTTGGGAGCCTTACCAGTTCAAGAATGCCAAGGGTGAAGTCGTCGGCATCGATATCGAGCTGGTGACCGTCTATGCCAAGGATGCGGGCTGTGCCGTGACCTTCATGGAACTGCCGTGGGCCCGTCAGTTGAAGGATATCGAGGACGGCCGCCTGTCCATCGCCATGGCCGCCAGCCGGACGCCCGAGCGTGAGGCCTTCGGCCTGTTCTCGGCGCCCTACCGGGATGAGGAGTTCCGCCTGTTTGTGCGGACCGGCGAAGGGGCGAATGCCAGTGGCGCTTCGGTCAAGGACGTGATCGGGAAGATGGCCAAGGTGGCCATCACCCGCGGCTATTATGCCGGCGACGAGGTCGAGGCCCTGATGGGCGACGCTTCCTTCAAAGAACGGTTCCACGAAGTCGCCAACGAGGACACCAGCTTCAAGATGCTGCTGGCCGGTCGCGTGGACGCCGTGCTGACCGATCGTTTCGTGGGCTTCGCCGGCGCCCGCCTGGCGGGTGGGGGCGATCGGGTGCAACTGCATCCGCTCTCGGTGCGCAAGAGCCCGGTGCATCTGCTGTTCAGCCGTAAGGGCGTCACGCCCGACGTGGTGCAGCGCATCGATGCCGCCATCGTCAAAGCCAAGGCGGACGGTCGCGCCGCCGCCATCCTGGCCAAATACTGAGCGGTTGGAAAAAAAGCAAAAGCCCCGCCGAGGCGGGGCTTTTTTCTTTGTCTGTCGAGGCCCTTAACCGGCGGTGTCGGGCACATCCTTCTTGGGCTTGGGCAGGTCCAGCTTCAGATGCAGTTCCTTCAGGCGGGCATGGTCCACCTCGGCCGGGGCCTGCATCAGCAGGTCCTGGGCCTGCTGGTTCATGGGGAACAGGATCACCTCGCGGATATTGGGCTCGTCAGCCAGCAGCATGACGATGCGGTCCACGCCCGGGGCCGAGCCGCCGTGCGGCGGGGCGCCGAAGCGGAAGGCGTTCAGCATGCCGCCGAACTTCTCTTCCACCACTTCGGGGCCGTAGCCGGCGATGGCGAAGGCTTTCAGCATGATGTCGGCGCGGTGGTTCCGGATGGCGCCCGAGGACAGCTCGACGCCGTTGCAGACGATGTCGTACTGGTAGG
>CAYOKN010000279.1:0-1299 GCA_964404545.1 uncultured Rhodospirillaceae bacterium
AGCAGTTGTTGTAGAAGATGTCGGCGAAGCTGGACGAGATGATGCAGCGGATGCCGAAATCGGCCAGCGCCCACGGGGCATGCTCACGCGACGAACCACAGCCGAAATTGGCGCCCGCCACCAGGATGGTGGCCTTGCGATAGGCCGGCTTATTCAGCACAAAGTCGGCAACCTCGGAGCCATCGCGGTTGTAACGCATCTCGTCGAACAGGTTCTTGCCCAGGCCGGTGCGCTTGATGGTCTTCAGGAACAGCTTCGGGATGATCATGTCGGTATCGACATTGATCAGCGGCATGGGGGCCGCAACGCCGGTCAGCTTGGTGAACTTTTCCATTTTGCCGTGTTCCCCTGGATCAGAGCTTGCGCACGTCGGTCAGCTTGCCAGTCACCGCGGCGGCGGCGGCCATGGCGGGGCTGACCAGGTGGGTGCGGCCACCGCGGCCCTGGCGGCCTTCGAAATTGCGGTTCGAGGTGGAGGCGGAACGCTCGCCCTCGGACAGCTGGTCGGCATTCATGGCCAGGCACATGGAGCAGCCCGGCTCGCGCCATTCGGCACCGGCCTCGATGAACACCTTGTCCAGGCCCTCTTCCTCGGCCTGTTCCTTGACCAGGCCCGAGCCGGGCACGATCAGGGCGCGCACGCCCGGAGCCACCTTGCGGCCCTTCAGCACTTCGGCGGCGGCGCGGAAGTCCTCGATGCGGCCGTTGGTGCAGGAGCCGATGAACACGGTGTCGATCTTGATGTCGGTCAGCGGCTGGCCGGGGGTCAGGCCCATATAGGCCAGCGAGCGGGCGGCGGCGGCCTGCTTGCCCGGGTCCTTGAAGTCGGCAGGGTTGGGCACCACGGCCGAGATGGGCAGCACGTCCTCGGGGGACGTGCCCCAGGTGACCATGGGCTCCAGCTTGGTGGCGTCGATCACCACCACTTCGTCGAAACGGGCGCCTTCATCGGTCTTCAGGCTCTTCCAGGTGGCCAGGGCGGCCTCCCAGGCGGCGCCCTTGGGGGCGCGCGGACGGCCCTTGATATACTCGAAGGTCACCTCGTCCGGGGCGATCAGGCCGGCGCGGGCGCCCGCCTCGATGGTCATGTTGCAGACCGTCATGCGGCCTTCCATGGACAGGGCGCGGATGGCCGGGCCGGCATATTCGATCACATAGCCGGTGCCGCCGGCAGTGCCCAGCTTGCCGATGATGGCCAGCACCAGGTCCTTGGCGGTCACGCCGGCGGGCAGGTCGCCCTGCACGTCCACCAGCATGTTCTTGGCCGGCTTCTGCACCAGGGTCTGGGTGGCCAGCACA
>CAYOKN010000279.1:1351-4167 GCA_964404545.1 uncultured Rhodospirillaceae bacterium
GTGGGTCGAGGTGTGCGAGTCACCACAGACGATAGTGGTGCCGGGCAGGGTGAAGCCCTGCTCGGGGCCGACGATATGCACCACGCCCTGGCGCACATCGTCCATGGGGTAATATTCCACGCCGAAGTCGGCCGCGTTCTTTTCCAGGGTTTCCACCTGGATGCGGCTTTCCTCGTTGTCGATGCCCTTCGAGCGGTCGGTGGTGGGGACGTTGTGGTCGGCGACCGCCAGGGTCAGTTCGGGGTGGCGGACCTTGCGGCCGGCCAGGCGCAGACCTTCAAAGGCCTGCGGGCTGGTCACTTCGTGCACCATGTGGCGATCGATATAGATGAGGCAGGTGCCATCATCCTGAACATCCACCAGGTGGCTGGACCAGATCTTGTCGAACAGAGTCTGGGGCTTGGCCATGACGTCAACACGCTCCAATCAGGCGAGCAGCCGCGATCACTGCGATCCTGGGCCGCTCGAAGTCATCAGCGAAGAGGGGTCCGGGGCGCCTTCCCAGAGCGGGAAGGCGACCCACGGTCCCGAATATACCAGAGGCTGGTTAGCCCTGGTTGGCCTTCTTCTCGGCGGCAGCGGCCTCGCGCTCGGCCTGAGTGACCTTGGCGGAGTAGCCGGTGGTCTGCTCGGCGATACGGGCCGACTTGCCGCGACGGTCGCGCAGATAGTACAGCTTGGCACGACGCACATCGCCACGACGCACCACCTCGATGGTGGCCACGTTCGGGGAGTACAGCGGGAACACACGCTCCACGCCCTCGCCGTACGAAATCTTGCGCACGGTGAAGGAGCTGTTCAGGCCGGCGTTCTTGCGGGCGATCACGACGCCCTCATAGGCCTGCAGACGCTCGCGGGTGCCTTCCACCACCTTGACCGAAACGCGCACGGTGTCGCCGGGAGCGAATTCGGGGATGGCCTTGCCTTCGGTCAGCTTGGCAACCTGCTCGGTCTCGAGCTGCTTGATGATATCCATGGCTTCAACCCTCTTTCCTGATCTGGTCGGCGAGGTAGCGTTCCCACAGGTCCGGCCGCCTTGCCTTCGTCACGTCCTGCGCCTGGGCTTTGCGCCAGGCGCGAATTTTTTCATGGTGTCCTGACAGCAGGACCTCCGGCACCGCCCGGCCATGCCATTCGGCGGGCCGGGTATAGTGGGGGTACTCGAGGAGGCCCCACTCGAAACTCTCTTCCGCCAGCGACTCCTCCTTGCCGATCACTCCCGGCAGGAGGCGGATCACCGCGTCCATCAGCATCAAGGCCGCGCATTCCCCGCCCGACAGGACGAAATCACCCAGGCTGATCTCTTCCGCCTGGTGCTCGTCCAGCACGCGCTGGTCTACGCCCTCGAACCGGCCGCACAGGAGGGTCAGGTGACTCTCCGCCGCCAGTTCCCGGACGCGGTCCTGGGTCAGCAGACGCCCGCGCGGGGTGAAATAGATGACCGGACCACCCTTGTGGGACTCCCGGATCGCCTGGTCCACCACGTCGGGCCGCATCACCATGCCGGCCCCGCCGCCGAAGGGGGCATCGTCCACGGAGCGGTGTTTATCGCGCGCGAAGCCGCGGATGTCCACCGAATCCAGGGACCAGATTCCCTCGGTCAGCGCCCGTCCCGCCAGGCTGTGCCCAAGCGGTCCGGGGAACATCTCGGGGAAGAGGGTCAGCACCGTCGCCGTCCACAGCGGCTTGTCGGTCATTCCCCGTCCTCCCCGTCATCCTTCTGCCCTTGGGGGCTTCCGGCCTCGGTCTCCGGCGGCGGGTCCACCAGCAGCTTCTTCGCCGCCAGGTCCACCACCGGCACCACGGCCTTGGTAAAGGGCAGGACCAGTGCCGGGCCTGCGGGCCTTACGATCTCGACAACGTCGCCGGCGCCGAAATCAAAGACCCCCTTCACCACCCCCAACGGGGTTCCGTCCACATGCTCCACCGCGCATCCGATCAGGTCGGCGTAGTAGAACTCGTCCTCGTCTTCCAGGCTCGGCAGCACCGAGCGGGGCACATAAAGTTTCATCCCCTTCATGGCTTCGGCCTGGTTGCGGTCGTCGATGCCCTTGATATGGGCAACCACCACCGTCTCCTTGGCCTGGCCCTGAACCTTCAGGCGGAACCGCTTCTCTCCCTTGGCGTCCGTGACCGGGCCGTACGAGGCCACGTCCAGCGGATCATCGGTAAAGGAGCGGATGCGGACCGATCCCTTGACCCCATGCGCGCCAACGATGACGCCGACACACAACAGGGTTTCCTCGGGCATTTACTCGGCAGCGCCTTCCGCGGACTCGGCGGCGGCGGCAGCGGCAGCAGCCTCGGCGGCGGCGGCGGCAGCCTTGATGCGCTCCTGGGCCTTGGCCTTGGGAGCGGACTTCTTGGTCTGCTCGGCGCGGGCCAGCGGCTTCATCAGGCCGGCGTTGGCGAAGAACTTGGCCACGCGGTCGGTGGGCTGGGCGCCCACGGACAGCCAATGGGACACGCGCTCGGCATTGATCACCAGGCGCTCGGCATGGTCGGCCGGCAGCATGGGATTGTAGGTGCCCAGCTTCTCCAGGAACTTGCCATCACGCGGGCTGCGCGAGTCGGCCAGCACGATGCGGTAGAACGGACGCTTCTTGGCGCCGCCGCGGGCCAGACGAATCTTCAGAGACATAAGCGGTACCCTCTGTTTTGGTGTTAACTCGTCGAAATCAGAAAACCTCGGGACTTACTGGAACCCCTTGGGGGGCAGAAGCCCGCCGATGCCGTGGCGCATCAGCGACTTCTTATCCAGCTTGCCCACCTTCTTCATCATGTCCGCCATCTGCTGATACTGCTTCAGCAGCTTG
>CAYOKN010000280.1:0-4165 GCA_964404545.1 uncultured Rhodospirillaceae bacterium
GACTGCTGGCGCACCTGCTCGGCCAGGGTGGCCATCTCCACCGCCTGCTCCTGCATGATGTCAGCATTGCCCAGCACTTCCGAGATGGCGCCTTGCACCTCCTGGTCCACGGCGGCATTCAGCGCCAGGATCTCGGACTGCATCTTGCGGTGGTTCCGGCGATGCTCTGCCTCTTGCTCGGCGGCCATCTGCTTCAGCCGGTGAGAGTTATCTTTGAAGATCTGCACGGCGGCAGCCATTTGGCCGATTTCGTCCTGGCGGCCCATCGCGGGAACCTCCACCTCGAGGTCGCCGCGGGCCAGCCGGGTCATGGCTTCGGTCATGGCGCGCATGGGGCCGATGATGCGGTTCTGGATGCCCCAGAAGGCGCCGGCCACCACCAGCAGCACGAAGCCCAGCTCCAGCCCCGACAGCAGTGACTGGCGCTCCCGCTTGTCCACGGCGTTGGAAACCAGATGGTCCGAGGCCTCGCCGATCACCCGGGCCAGGCGCACCAGGCTGTCGATGCCTTCGTTGGCCCGCGTCAGATAGTCCTCGGCCGACATGGGATAGGGCTCGGCGGCAAGGCCGGCGGCGTAAAGGGCGGTCCGGGTTTCCTCATAGGTGCCGAAGAACGCCACTTCGGCCCGATCGATGGCCCCCAGGATCTCGGGCGGCGTGCCCGGCCGGCCGCGCAGCCCGCGCACCACTTTCCAGGCAGATTCCAGGCGGCCGCGATAGCCGGCCAGGCGCGACAGTTCCTCGCCCATCAGCGGCCGCGACTTGGCGATCAGGCGGGGCAGCTCCATGCGCTCCAGCGCCGCGGCCTCGGCCATGTCGGCGGCCAGCTGCTTCAGCTGCAAAAGCTTGGCGGCCCGGGCGGCGGCGGCGGAATAGTCGGGCTCGGCGGCGGCCATCACCGCCAGGATGCGGTCGATCAGGCGGCTGTTGGCGTCGGACCAGTCCGCCGGCAGGGCGCGATCGCGGCGGGCCAGCGGCTTCTTCATCTGTTCGGCCACCTTCTGGCGCAGCATCTGCACCTCGGCGGCAGCAGACTCCACGTCAACGGTCTCGATCCCGGCGGCCTTGGCATTGGTCACCAGCGCCGCCAGCTTGCGGTCGGCATCGGCGCGCAGGGCCGCCTGCTCGGCCAGTTGCGCCTCGATGGGCTGGTCGGGGGACAGCAGCATCACCGCCGTGGGGCCGCGGTCCAGAGCCAGGGTGCTGGCGGTTTCCATGGCCTGGCTGGACAGGTCGTTGGCGGCGAGCACCTGCAGGAAATTGGCGCGGTCGGAAAGCGCGCCGGTCAGGCTGGCCCCGGACAGCCACAAGGCCAGCAGCGACAGCAGGGCCAGGCCGGCCAGCAGCGAGTTTCGGACGGTGAACAGATGGCGCATGGTCCCTCTCCGAGCGGCGTCCGTACGGACTTCGGCTCAAACATCCCCAACCCGGTCAGCATGAGGGTTACCCATTTATCACCAGGACCATGACCGGGTGGTGACAGCTGGGTGAAGAGTCCATGACTCCAAAAACGAAAAGCCGGCCCCCAAAGGGACCGGCTTTCCGAAGTCTTGGACGAAGAGGAAATTACTCCTCGCGGATCAGCTCCCACTTGTCCGGAGACCGCCACAGGCGCGACTTCAGCAGTTCGCGCTCGTAGATGAACTCCTTGGGCAGACGGTCGAAGAACTTGTCGAACAGGTTCTCGTGGTCATTCGCCTCGTCGGTGCCGACCTTGCGATCCACGGTCATCAGTTCATAGAACTTCTTCTTGTCGTAGGTCAGGCCGCTCCAGTGCAGATCCTCGTAGCGCGGCATCCAGCCGAACGGCGACTCGACGCCGTAGCCCTTGCCGTGCACGCGGTCCACGATCCACTTCAGCACGCGCATGTTCTCGCCGAAGCCGGGCCACATGAACTTGCCGTTCTCGTCCTTGCGGAACCAGTTCACGCGGAAGATCTTCGGCGGATTGGCCAGCTTGCGGCCGATGTTCAGCCAGTGGGTGAAGTAGTCGGCCATGTTGTAGCCGCAGAACGGCAGCATGGCCATGGGATCGCGGCGCATGGCGGCCTGGCCCACGGCGGCGGCGGTCGCCTCCGAACCCATGGTGGCGGCCAGATAGACGCCGTGCGACCAGTTGAAGGCCTGATAGACCAGCGGCTGGTTCTTGGACATGCGGCCGCCGAAGATGAAGGCCGAAATGGGCACGCCGGCCGGGTTTTCCCAATCCGGGTCCACCGACGGGCACTGCGACACCGGGGCGGTGAAGCGGGCATTCGGGTGGGCGGCGGGGGTCTCGGACGCCGGGGTCCAGTCCTTGCCCTTCCAGTCGATCAGATGGGCGGGCTTCTCGTCGGTCATGCCTTCCCACCACACGTCACCGTCGTCGGTCAGGGCGACATTGGTGAAGATGGAGTTGGCCTGGCAGGACAGCATGGCGTTCTTGTTGGTGTGGTAGCCCGTGCCGGGCGCCACGCCGAAGAAGCCAGCCTCGGGGTTGATGGCATGGAGACGGCCATCGGCACCGGGCTTGATCCAGGCGATGTCGTCGCCCACGGTCCAGATCTTCCAGCCCTCGAAGCCGGGCGGCGGCTCCAGCATGGCGAAGTTGGTCTTGCCGCAGGCCGACGGGAAGGCGGCCGCCACATAGGTCTTCTTGCCCTCGGGGTTCTCGACGCCCACGATCAGCATGTGCTCGGCCAGCCAGCCTTCGTCGCGGGCCATCACCGAGGCGATGCGCAGCGCGAAGCACTTCTTGCCAAGCAGGGCGTTGCCGCCATAGCCCGAGCCGAACGACCAGATCGAGCGCTCTTCCGGGAAGTGGCAGATATAGATGTTCTCGGGATTGCAGGGCCAGGACACGTCGGCCTGGCCGGGCTGCAGGGGCATGCCCACGGAGTGCATGCAGGGGACGAAATCGCCCCGGTCGCCCAGAACATCCAGCACGCGCTGACCCATGCGGGTCATGATGCGCATGTTGATGGCCACATAGGGGCTGTCGGTGATCTCAACGCCGATATGGGCGATGGGGCTGCCCAGCGGACCCATGGAGAAGGGCACCACATACATGGTGCGGCCCTGCATGCAGCCATCGAACAGCTTGTTCAGGGTCCCCTTCATCTCCTTGGGGTCAACCCAGTTGTTGGTCGGGCCGGCATCGCCCTTGGAGACGGAGCAGATGAAGGTCCGGTCCTCGACGCGCGCCACGTCGCGCGGGTCGGAACGGCACAGATAGCTGTTGGCGCGCTTCGCGGGGTTCAGGCGGATGAACGCGCCGTTGTCCACCATCAGCTGGCAGAGGCTGTCATACTCTTCCTGGGAACCGTCACACCAGTGGATACGCTCCGGCTTGCACAGGCGGGCCATCTCGTCCACCCACGCCAACAATTTGGCGTTGGTGGTGGTGCCACCTGCGATGCCTGCAACCTTGTTCATCAGCTGCTCCTTCACGGAATAGGCCGTTTCTTCCGCACTAAATGCGGAGAGGCCCCGCTCGACGTTGATCCGGCAGGCCGCCAAGGCAATAAGGGGATGGTGCGCCGGGGTCCACGAAAAGCGGGTAGGGTCTTTGGGGTTGGAAGAAAGGCGCAGAATAGCGGCCCGCCCCCTATAGAGCAACCGGTAACCGGGGTTAACCCATTCTTATCCCCGCGCCTGGGCGGCCAGGGTAACCAGCATCGACCGTACTCCGTCCGGACTGGCCAGACTCTGCGGAAACTCAAGGCGCAGCGCGCTTTCGTCCAGTATCAGGTCAGCCCCATCGGCATCGAGCCCGGCCATCCGCCAGGCCCCCGATGGTCCATGGCAGAGCTGGGTTGCATACAACGCAATGGCGTCGGCGTGGTCCTGGTTCATATGGGCCAGCACGCCGGGGGCAGCGGATGCGAAGGCGTCGGCGGCGCCGGAGTCCAGCAGCAGCCCGTCTTCGATCCACAGGGCGCGGGCGAAGCCGCCCACCCAATGGGCCCGCTCCACCGTCATCCGATAGAAGCCGAAATCGCCGAAGCCGGCATACAGCCGGGCCGCCGGATGGCGGGCCAGGAAACGGTCGGCCAGGCGGGGATCATCGTTGCGCTCGATGCGGCCCAGCACAGTCAGGCGCGGCCCCTCCTGCGGGTTGGCGAAGCCGGTGGTGCCGTCGAACAGCAGCGAGACCCGGGGATCGGCGGCCAGGTTGCGGGTATGG
>CAYOKN010000281.1:0-4140 GCA_964404545.1 uncultured Rhodospirillaceae bacterium
CGGCCCGGCCCCGGGCAGCAGCAGCAGCAGGGCCAGGGCGGCGGCGGCGGCCAGCAACCCGGCAGCCAGGGCCAGAGCCCGTTCGCTCACTGGCATGGCGGCAGGATCATGGCGCCCGGCAGCGCCACGAACAGGGTGGCGATGGCTCCGGCGGCGGCAAAGGCCACGGTCATGGCCCAGCGGAACCGCTCCACCTCGCCGCTGGCGGCGCGGAAGGCCCGCAAGCCCTGCAGCGCCACGCCGCCGATCATGCCCAGGGCGATGGCGGCGGCCGCCAGGGTCACCAGATTGGCCAGGGGCAGCCCGCCCAGGCGGGTGCCCGCAAAGCCGAAGGCGCAGCCCAGGGCGGTGACCGCATAGGCGATGGTGAAGAAGGCCGCCCAGATCAGCAGCCCGGCGATCATGCTGGCCAGCACGGCCATGGGTCGGTCCTCCTCCCTTTCCGTCACACCAGCCGGGGAAACAGGGCCACCACCGCCAATCCCACCAGCAGCCGCCCGGTCATGGCATGCCAGTACAGGCCCAGAAGCGCCGGCAGCATGGCCCGCCGCTCGGACACCAGGCCCACGGCCTGGCGGGCCAGGGTATAGCCGCCCAGCAGCAGGGCGATCAGCAGATGGCCCAGCCCATAGATCAGAATGGTCCAGACCATGCCCGGATAGGCATGGGCCGTGGGCAGCGGCCCGGCCAGCAGGTCCAGCACCAGAAGCAACAGCGCCAGCAGGGCGGCGGCCATGGCCAGCGGTACCCCCACCGGGATGCGCCAGACGCGGCGGGTGCCCCAGCCCGCCAGCAGGCTGGACGCCAGCAGCATGGCGGCGGCCCCGGCGCGCAGGCCGGGCACCAGGGTCACGGCCTGGCCCTCGGGCGGCCAGGCGCCGGGCTGCACCATCCAAAGATAGAAGAACGAGAACACCAGCGTGGCAAAGGCCGAGAAGTCGATGATCAGGGTGATCACCAGGGCCCACCAGGCATGGCTGCCGCTCCCGGCGGAATAGGTGGGCAGCCTTACGCCTCGCCCCACCTCGACCTGGTGCGGGGTGGGCTCGCGGTCGGTGGTCCAGGCCCAGCGCAGGAGCACGGGCAGGGTCAGGGCGGCGCCCGCCGCGATCATCCAGGCGCTGTGCACCAGCCCGCCCACCACGAAGATGGCGGTGGTGACAGCGGCCAGGACCGGCATCCAGGACGGCCCCGGCACCTGCAGCAGCTGTTGCGGCACCGCATGCACCGGCGAAACCCGCATGGTCTCGCGCCCACCCGTATAGACCCGGGGAATCAGATGCTGCCCGGCCCGGATTTCCGACGCCAGGCCGGGCTGGTCCCACAGGGGATAGAGGCTGGTGATCGTGGGCACGCTGGCGATGCCGGCCTGGTTCACCGGGGTGCCGCCCACCCATTCCAGGGTGCCGGCCTTCCACGGATCGTCGCCGGCGGCCCGCTCCCGGGACCGCAGGGTGATCACCAGGTCGGCCAGGAACAGCAGGATGCCCAGCCCCAGCAGGGCGGCCCCCAGGCTGGCGGCCAGGTTCAGCCACTCCCAGCCCAGCCCCTCGGGATAGGTGTAGATGCGCCGGGGCATGCCCCACAGTCCCAGCAGATGCATGGGGCCGAAGGTCAGGTGGAAGCCCACGAAGATCAGCCCGAACACCCAGCGTCCGGTGCGCTCGGACAGGCGCTTGGCGGTGGGCAGCGGGAACCAGTAGTAGAAGGCGGCAAACACCGGAAAGACGGCGCCGCCGATCAGCACATAATGGAAATGGGCCACCACGAAATAGGTGTCATGCACCTGCCAGTCGAACGGCACCGAGGCCACCATCACGCCGGTCAGCCCACCCAGGGTGAAAGTGACCAGGAAGCCCAGGATGAACAGCATGGGCACCTCCAGCCGGGGGCGGGTGCCCCACAGGGTGGCCAGCCAGGCGAACATCTGGATGCCGGACGGGATGGCCACGGCCATGCTGGCGGTGGAAAAGAAGCTGAGCGACAGCTGCGGAATACCGGTGGCGAACATGTGGTGCACCCACAGTCCGAAGCTGATGAAGCCGGTGGCCACGGTGGCCAGCAGCACCCAGCGATAGCCCACCAGCGGCCGGCCGCAAAAGCTGGGCAGGAAGGTGGACACCATGCCGGCGGCGGGCAGGAAGATGATGTAAACCTCGGGGTGGCCGAAGATCCAGAACAGGTGCTGCCACAGCAAGGGGTCGCCGCCCCGCGCCGCGTCGAAATAGGGAATGTCGAAGGCCCGCTGGACTTCCAGCAGCACATCGCCCATCAGGATCGGCGGAAAGGCGAAGACGATCATCACCGCCGTGGTCAGGAAGGCCCAGCAGATCAGCGGGATATGGTTCAGCCCCATGCCCGGGGCGCGGAACGTCAGGATGCCGATGATGATCTCGATGGCCGCCGACAGGGCCGAAATCTCGATGAAGGTCACGCCCAGCAGCCAGAAGTCGGCCGAGCGGTCGGGGGTGAATTCCTTCAGGGTCAGCGGCACATACATGAACCAGCCGCCGGCAGGGGCCAGGCTGAACAGGAAGCTGGAATAGAGCAGCAGCCCGCCGAACAGATAGCACCAGAAGCCGTAGGCCGACAGGCGCGGAAAGGGCAGATCGCGCGAGCCCAGCATCTGCGGCATCACATAGACGGCGAAGCCTTCCATGATGGGCACGGCGAACAGGAACATCATCACCGTGCCGTGCATGGTGAAGACCGCGTTATAGTCCGCGGCGGCCAGCAGGTTCAGCCCGGGAAAGGCCAGTTGCAGGCGGATCAGCAGGGCCAGGATGCCGCCCAGCAGGAAGAACAGCAGCCCGGCGGCCACATACCACAGGCCCACATCGGTGTTGTTCACCTCGGTGATGTAGCGCCAGCCCGCGGGGCTGGACCAGACCCGCTGCAGGCCGGGATCGTGTGCCGGCTTGCCCTTCATTCCAGGCTCTCCAGCCAGGCCGCCAGGGCGCGCAGGTCCTCGCCCTGGAATTGCTCGAACGAGGGCATCTTGTTGCCCGGCTTGATGTGCTGGGCGTCGGCGATCCAACCGGCGATGGAGCCCACGGTGGCGGGCAGGATGCCGGCGCCGATGCTGTGGCGCCCGCCCACGTCGCTGAGGTCCGGGCCGATGCGGCCTTGGGCCGGCGTGCCCTTGACGCTGTGGCAATCGCCGCAGCCCGACTCCAGGAACAGCGCCTGGCCGCGCGCCAGGAACGGGGTGGCGGGCGGCGGCGGCGGCACCAGCCGGCGGTCCAGCCAGGCCTCGAATTCGTCGGGCGGATGGGCGATGACGAAAAACGCCATCAACGCATGCTGCAGGCCACAGAATTCTGCGCACTGGCCGCGATAGACCCCGGGCTCGGCGGCCTCCAGCACCAGCCGGTTGTCCTGGCCCGGAATCATGTCCAGCTTGCCATGCAGCCGGGGCACCCAGAAGCTGTGGATCACATCGGCGGTCCGCAGGGTCAGCCGCACCGGCTGGCTCACCGGCAGATGAACTTCGTTGGCGGTCTCGAAGCTGCCCCGGGCGGTCTCGTAGCGCACCCGCCACCACCACATATTGCCCTCGACCGTGATGGACAGGTCGGCGCGCGCGGGCCGGCTGGCCAGGCGCCCGCCCACCTGGGTGGAATAGACCGACAGCGCCATCAGCACCAGCAGCGGCAGAGCCAGCCCGCCGGCCCACAGGAAGGTGCGGCGGCCCACCCGTGGGGCGGTGCGGGCGCGCAGGCCCTGCACCAGGACCGCCAGCACCAGCAGGGCGATGGCCAGCGCGCCGCCGGCCATGATCCACCACAGCTGGGCCAGCAGGGCGGCGGCGAAGCCCGAGGGTTCGAGGGCGGATTGCAGCACGGGCAGGCCTCTAGTCCAGGGTATAAAGATAGGCGGCGATATGCCGGGCCTCGGCCTCGCCGATGCCCATGTCGGGCATGGCGGTGCCCGGCGCCACGGCGGGCGGGTCGCGCAGCCAACGCACCAGATGATCCGGCTGGTTGGGCAGCAGCCCGGCGATATAGGCCCGGCCGGCAAAGCCCCCCAGCGGCGACCCCACCATGCCCCGGGCGGCGGCGATGCCCGGAATGCGGTGGCAGGCCGGGCACCCCTGGGCGATCACGGCGGCGCGGCCCTGGGCGGGATCGCCGCCGGCCA
>CAYOKN010000282.1:0-3109 GCA_964404545.1 uncultured Rhodospirillaceae bacterium
CCAGTTCCTGGAACAGGGTCAGGGTCTTGGCCTGCAGCGGGTTCAGCTTCAGCGGGTTGATCTTGGGCGGCATGGGGTTTCCAGTGTTCAGGTGGTGAGCACGATCTTGCCGGTGGTGCCGCGGCCCTTCAAGGCCTCCAGGGCCTCGACCGCGCGATCCAGCGGATAGGTGGCGGACACATGGGGCTTCAGCCGCCCCATCTGCCAGAGGGTCAGCAATTCGCCCATGGACCGGCGCAGCCCGTCGGGGTCCAGGGTGCGGTAGGCGCCGAACCAATAGCCGATCACGGTGGCGTTCTTGACCAGCAGGATATTGGCCGGGATCTGCGGCACCGTGCCGCTGGCGAAGCCGATCACCAGGATGCGGCCGCCGGGGGCCAGGCTGCGCAAGCTGGCCTCGAACATGTCGCCGCCCACCGGGTCATAGGCCACATCACAGCCCACGCCGCCGGTCAGGCCCTTGACGGTCTCGCGGATGTCCTGGGTCTTGTAGTCGATGCCATGGGCGGCCCCGTGGTCCAGCGCCACCTGCACCTTTTCCGGGCCGCCGGCGGTGGCGATCACCCGGGCGCCGATGGCGGCGGCCACTTCCACGGCGGTCAGGCCCACGCCGCCGGCGGCGCCATGCACCAGCAGGCTGTCGCCGGGTTTCAGCCGGCCGCGCTCCACCAGGCCGTGATGGGCGGTGGCATAGGCCACCGGGAAGCCGGCGGCGGTGGTCCAGTCCATGGCGTCGGGGATGGCATAGGTGTCGCTGGCCTGGGCCACCGCTTCATCGGCGAAGCCACCGGCCGACAGCAGCGCCATGACCCGCTGGCCCACCGCCAGGCCCTCGACCCCGGCGCCCAGTTCGGTGATGACGCCCGAGACCTCGAAGCCGGGCACGAAGGGCGGGGTCTGCTTCTGCTGGTATTTGCCGGCAATCAGCAGATTGTCGGCAAAGTTCAGCCCGGCCGCCTTGACGGCGACCCGCACCTGGCCCGGCTGCAACTCGGCCGGGGGCAGATCCTGCATCTCCAATGTTTCCAGGCCGCCCAATTCGCGGCAGACGATGGCGCGCACCCCTTGTCCTCCCTTGGTTCTTGATCGGCGTCGCGTTTCGCCCATGATGCAGGCTTTTCCAGCCAGTGCAACGAGGCAGCATGCGGGGTTATTTCGGGATCGGCATCGAGGGCGTGTCCAAGCCCCTGAACGTGGGCACCCTGTTCCGCTCGGCCCATGCCTTCGGCGCCAGCTTCGTGTTCACCGTGGCCGCCGACTATTCCCGCCGCCGGCTGGACAAGGCCGACACCAGCGGCACGGGCGGCAGCCTGCCGTTCTATGCCTTTCCCGACCTGGACCGCATGATGCTGCCCGAGGGCTGCAAGCTGGTGGGGGTGGAACTGACCGACGAAGCGGTGGAGCTGCCCAGTTTCCACCATCCGCAGTCCTGCGCCTATGTGCTGGGGCCGGAGCGGTCTTCCCTAAGCCCCGCCATGCAGGCGCGCTGCGACTATCTGGTCCAGATCCCGACGAAGTTCTGCATCAATGTGGCCATCGCCGGCACAGTGATCCTGTATGACCGGCTGGTCTCGCTGGGCAAGTTCGCCCCCCGCCCGCTGATGCCTGGCGGCCCGGTCCAGGACCTGCCCGCGCACCAGCATGGCGCCCCGAAATTCCGCACCGCCGAACGCATGGAACTCTACCGCGACCAGCCGCCGCCGGACGGGTTCGTCGAGGAAAGCTGACAGCGCGCCTGCCTGCTTGAATTCACCACAGAGGCACAGAGGCACCGAGGGGGCGCTCCGGCTCGCCCAGCCTGGGCCCCTCTGTGCCTCTGTGCCTCTGTGGTGTGATTTTATGTGGGTTTATTCCAGCCACTCGGCCGGATAGACACCCCAGAATTCCTCGCGCTTCAGCCAGCCCTGCAGGCCGTCGGCCTCGATCAGGCAGAAGGTCTTGTCGCGGGGGCATTTCACCAGGCGGGCGATGACGCCGGCCTCCACCATGGCGATGGCGCGGCCATCCTCGGCGTCTTCGGGGCGCAGCCGGCGGGTGCCGCCGGTGACCACCACCATGCGCCGGCCCGACAGCATGCTCTGGTGCACCCAGCCTTCGGTACCCTGCCAGTCGCGGATCTTGCGCCAGGTCTCGAACTCGGCGATCACCTCGACCGGCAGGTCGCGGCGGGAATAGATCCAGTCCACCGGATAGCGCACACCCGGGCCGGTGCGCAGATTGACCTCGTCCGAGCGCAGGGACACGAAACGCGGCAGCGGCAGGCCGCTGGTTTCGGCGGCGGCGGGGCCGGCGGCCAGGGCCAACAGGACGGCAAGGGCGGAAAACAGGCGGGTCCGGATCATGGGGCCTTATGTGCCAGCCCTGCCGCCCGGGGTCAAGGATACCAGGGCGTCCGATACAGGCTCTGGACAATTGGGTCCCGTCTTGATACAGCCAAGGCCAATGGAATCTAATAAACCTGGGAGGTCTTGATGGCGCAAAAGAAGCCGGTGGTTGTGGTCACGCGCAAGCTGCCCGATGCCATCGAGACGCGGATGATGGAATTGTTCGACACCCGCCTGAACGTGGACGACAAGCCCATGTCCAAGGCCGAGATGATCGAAGCCGTCAAAACCGCCGACGTGCTGGTCCCCACGGTGACCGACCGCATCGATTCGGCCATCCTGTCCCAGGCCGGCCCGAATCTGCGCCTGATCGCCAATTACGGCGCCGGCGTGGACCATATCGACCTGGCCACCGCCCGCCAGCGCGGCGTGACCATCACCAACACCCCGGACGTGTTGACCGAGGACACCGCCGACATGACCATGGCCCTGATCCTGGCCGTGCCGCGCCGGCTGGCCGAGGGCGAGCGCCTGGTGCGTTCGGGCAACTGGAACGGCTGGAGCCCCACTCATATGCTGGGCCACCGCATCTGGGGCAAGCGCCTGGGCATCATCGGCATGGGCCGCATCGGCCAGGCCGTGGCGCGCCGCGCCAAGGGCTTTGGCCTGTCGGTGCACTACCATAACCGCAAGCGCGTGCATCCCGAGATCGAGCAGGAGCTTGAGGCCACCTATTGGGAAAGCCTGGACCAGATGCTGGCCCGGATGGATGTGATCTCCATCCA
>CAYOKN010000282.1:3119-4138 GCA_964404545.1 uncultured Rhodospirillaceae bacterium
CCTATCACCTGCTGTCGGCCCGCCGGCTGAAGCTGCTGCAGCCCCACTGCTATGTGGTCAATACCGCCCGCGGCGAAGTGATCGACGAGGCCGCCCTGACCCGCATGCTGCAGCGCAAGGAGCTGGCCGGCGCCGGCCTGGACGTGTTCGAGCACGAGCCCGCCGTGAACCCCAAGCTGATCGAGCTGGACAATGTGGTGCTGCTGCCCCATCTGGGCTCGGCCACCATCGAGGGCCGCATCGACATGGGCGAGAAGGTGCTGATCAACATCAAGACCTTCGTGGACGGCCACAACCCGCCCGACCGCGTGCTGCAGAGCATGCTCTAAGAGAACGGCCGGGCTTCGTCCCGGCCTTTTTTTTAAGATAAAACCAAGCTGGATCACGAAGGCACGAAGGAAAGGAAAAAGAGGTCACGAAGGTTATTTCTCCTTCGTGTGCCTTCATCCCTTCGTGCCTTTGTGGTGAATTTTTTCACCGCCAGGCCCGCGCCAGACGACGGCGAGTTGGGAGAGGCGCAAGGTTTCCCATTGATCCGGCCCCGGATTTGCTGAAGCCTCCTGCCATGAGCGCACAGCCCCACATCCACGAGCTTTCCTGGCGCGACCCGGCGGCGGCGTTCGCGCCCTTTGCCGGCGACCCCTTCGCCCTGCTGTTGGACGGGGCGGCGCCGGGCGATGTGCGGGGGCGCCATGCCTATGTCTGTGCCGAGCCCGCCCGGATGGTCAGCCTGCGCGGCGCCGCCTTCGAGCCCTTTGGCGCCGTCGCCGAACTGCTGGGGCCGCGCCGGGCCGATCCGGTGCCCGGCCTGCCGCCGTTCCAGGGTGGGGTGGCGGGGCTGTTCGGCTATGACCTGGCGCCCTGGCTGGAGCGGGTGGACCTGCCGCCCGGACCGCAGCCCTGCCCCGATCTGGCGGTGGGGGTGTTCCCGGCGGTGGTGGCCTTCGACTGCGTGGCGCGGCGCTGCTGGCTGGTCGCCCATGACCACGAGGCCGGGCAGCGCCTGCTGGCCCGGCTGG